>JANQJV010000408.1 GCA_028281465.1 Azospirillaceae bacterium
GACCACGCCCAGCAGCCGGCCGCCAAGATGGCGGCGGTCCAGCCGGCAGGGATGCCGGCGCTCCTCGTTCAGCGCCGAAACCGAACGTGTCATCAATGCACCACGTAAAGGGTGCATCAGACTGGCCCGAGGGATGCATGGCGACCCTGTTCCAATTCCCGGCTTTCGAGGCATTCCGGCCGGCCGACCCGGAAGACATTGTCTACCTAACCGACATCGAAGGTAGCACACGCACGATTCAGAAGACCGGCAGCTACAAGGCGTTGTCCTTCCTTGCCACCGCCGGATTGGTGGTCGCGGAGAACATCGCCGGCGCCGTACCGTCGGTTTTCACTGGTGATGGTTGCGCCGTCGTCGTGCCACCGACACACGATCGCGCGATTGGCCTTGGTTTGGTCTCCCTGTCCAATTGGGCCAAGGCCAATCTTGGCATGGGTCTGCGGGTGGCCCGGTTCCCAGTGCGGGCTTTGACCGCTCCGCTGTTGATCGCCACGGAAACGCGACCGTGTTCGAAGCAATGGCATTTCCTTGGCGGTGCCCTCCAGGAGGCCGACCGCCAGTCGAAACACCGTGCGTTCCGCCATGCCGACCAGGAGGCAGGCGCGGCCCCGGACCTGACCGGCCTGTCGTGTCGCTGGAACCCGCTGTCGGCGCAACGCGAGAGGCTTGTCTCCATCCTGATACAACCGCGCACCGACGCGCCCCAAGCCGCGCATGCCATCCTGCGTCGGATCTGTCTCGACATCATGGAGACCGCTGCACCGAGCGAAGCGATCTGGCCCGTCCGTCCGGCCGCGATGTCCTACGGCTGGCCACCGCAATCGATCGCCATCGAGGCGGCGGCACGCGCACCCGCTCCCGGTCTGCGCCGCCACCTCAGCGTCTTGGCGATCTTGGCCGAAACCCTGTTCCACTTCGGCTTCTTCACCTTGTTCGACGGTCGAACCGCCCGAACCTATCGCACCGACATGGCCGCCAACACCATGGCCCTGCAGATCGCCGACGGCATGGCCATGATGATTGACTGCACGGCGGACCAGCACGACGCGCTCTGTCGGCACCTGGACGGGCGCTTGTCGGACGGCACCGTCTTCTACGGCACCTGCGGCAGCGACCAGGCCCACATGGCCTGCGTGGTGCGCAGCCTACAGGAACACCACCACCATCTGGACCTGACGGTCGGCGGCTACTGGCAAGCCAGTCAGCAACTCAAAGCCCAGATGCGCACGGCATAGGATGCGCCATGCGCATTCTACGATTGCGCCGCGGCACCATTTCCTTCGCCGGATCCTTCACCGGTGAACTGCGCCGCCGGCTTCACCGACCAATGGGCGGTCAATGCCACATCCGCGGCGCGCAGCAGGTTCATCACCGGACAACGGAACTCAACGTTCTTCTTGAGCTGCTCCACGCGTGCCGGCGGTTCGTCGGTGTAGAGTATGATGTCGATGGTCGTCGTCTCGAAATACGGCCGGATGCCCGGCACGCCCTTGGGGCCGCGCACGTCGATCTGGGCTTCGGCGCGGAACGCCACCCCGGCATAGGAAAACCCCATGGCCTTGGCCACGCCGTTGATAATCACGCCGTCGCAACCAACCAGGGCGACCAGCACGGTCTCCAGCGGACTGGGGGCGGTGTTGGTGCCGCCGAGCGACGCCGGTTCGTCGGTGAAGATCGGCGGATAGTCGCGCACCTGCACGGTGGTGCGGGTGCCGGCGGCGTTCACCGCGGTGACGTTGCGCACACCGATCTTGCGCGTGGCGGGGTCGATGCTGGGTTCGAGCAAAGCTGGCTCGGCCATGACGGTCTCCTGGTGGGGAAGGGATGGGAGAGGGTGGTCAGATCAGGTCGATCAACGCCCCGGCGGGCGGGGCGTATTGCATGAGGTGGAACAGGCCGTGAATGCCGCCGAACACGGCGGCCCCGTAGATGGTGCCGCCGATCGGCCGCATGCCGGCGCATCCGAACAACATCCAGGCAAGCAGCCCGACAGTGGCCAGGTTGAAGCCGACCGCCCAGACGCCGACGGCATAGAGAATGATCGCGCCCAGATAGGCCGGTTCGCGGAACCCGGGATCGAAGCCATCGATGCCGCTGCGCAGCCGCCCGGCCAGGACGGCAACCGAAAAAACCAGCCCCGGTACGACCGCCAGGGCCGGCAGCAGACGGGAGTCGGTGTTGAAGCCGATCATCTCCCAGGCCGCATAGGCGAAGGCGAGGGTCATCAGCGAGGCCAGAATGAGCCCGGCCAAAGGCTTTTCCACCTGGATGTCCGCCGGCTTGACCGGACCCACACTGGTTTCCACCCGCAAACTCCGGCGCACCAGACCGACCAGCAGCGGCACCAGGATCAGGGCGGCGATGACCAGCACACCCGGCCGGGCCAAGAAACCCCAGCCGTGGATCTGCCAGGTCAGCCAGAAATACTGCTCCATGGGCTGGGCCAGCACGAAGCCGACCAGGGCCGGGGCCCGCGGCCAGCCGGCATGTTTCATCAGCCAGCCGATGGCGCCGATGGCGAACAGCAGGAAGATGTCGCCGACGTCGCGCGTCGCCTGGTAGGCGCCCAGCACCATGACCAGCAGGAGGGGAGCGGCCACGATGGCGAACGGAATCCGGGTCAGGCGAGCGATCACCGGCGTCGCGGCGAAACACACCGCCGCCCCGAGCACCGAGGCCAGGGCCACCGACCATACGATCAGATACATCAGGTCCGGGTTTTCCGAGACCATGCGCGGGCCGGGGTAGTAGCCGAAGGAGAACAGGGCCCCCAGAAAAATCGCCGCCGCCGGCCCGCCCGGCACGCTGAACAGAAGGGTCGGCACCAGGTCGGCGATGATGGTGGCGTTGTTGGCGCCTTCACTGGCGGCGATGCCGCGGATTTCGCCACGGCCGAAGCGCGATTTGTCCTTGGCCGAACGCATGGCATCGGCATAGGCGACCCAGGTCGAGGCGGAGGCGCCGACCGCGGGCACGAAGCCGCCGAACACGCCGATCACCGAAGCGCGCAGCACCAGCCATTTGCGCTGCCAAAAGGCGCGGAAGCCGTCGCCCCAGCGCTGAATCTCGGAGCGCTCCTGGGCGATGCCGCCGCCTGCGGCGAGCATGGCCACGACTTCAGCGACCCCGAACAGGCCCAGCGCCACGATCGTCAGCGTGAAGCCGTCGAGCAGATACGCCTGGCCGAAGGTGAAGCGGAAATCGGCCGCCGCCGGGGCCGGGCCGACGACGCCGAGCAACACGCCGAAACAGGCAGCGGCCAGGCCCTTGGCCAGATTGGGGCCGACCATGGAACTCGCGAAGTAAAGGCCGACCAGGGCGAACATGAACAGCTCGGGCGTGCCGAGCGCCAGCACGATCGGCCCGGCCACCGGGATTGCCACCAAGAGAACGAGGGCCCCCACCAACCCGCCGACCATGGAGGCCAGGAACCCGACCCCGAGGGCGGACGCCGCCTTGCCTTGCTTGGCCAGCGCATGGCCTTCGATCGCCGTCGGGGCCGAGGCCGGCGAGCCGGGCGCGCCGAGCAGCACCGAGGTGATGGTGTCGGAGGTGTAGACGACCGAGATGGCGCCGAGCAGCAACGCCAGACCGGCGTAGTCATCGGCCAGATAGATGAACGGCAGCAGAATGGAGACGGCGGCAACCCCGCCCAGGCCCGGCAGCATGCCGAACACCATGCCGGCCAGCATGCCGGCGATCAGGGCGGCCAGCCGGGCCGGTTCGAGCAGCGCCTGCAGCGCCACGAGCGCGGGGTCGAACATGGAAATACGTCCGTCCTGTGTGGGTGGCACGGGACCGCCGGCGGATCACCCGCACGGGACCGGTCCCGGCCATCGTATGACGGCCCCATGGCCTGGGCCAAGGGGCCGCAACGGATCAGAAGCGGACGTTGTACTTGGTGCTGAGCAGGTCGCGCAGATACGTCTTCACCTCGGCGGACGGCTGCAGGGCGGCGCGGATCGCCGGTTCGGCCTCACTGCCCGGCACCAGACGGGCGCCACCGGTCACGTCCTCACTCGCGGTCTGGAACTCCGGATCGGCATTGATGGCGCGTGCCGCATCGCTGTAGACGTCCAGGATCGCCTGCGGCGTATCCGCGTGCAGGTACCCCGTCAGCCCGAATGCATAAGTGACTGAGGCGATCGTCTCGAACGCATCCCAGGCGATGCCGCTCGGCGCCGTGCCGTAAAGCGTCTCGTGCACCTCGGCCACCGACGGCAGATCGGGTGCGATCGGGTCACGCGCGGTCAGGCTGCCGTCCTCGGCCACCGCCCCGCCGGTCCACAGCGGCACCGCCTTGCCGGCCTCGACCAGTTGCCTCACCTGGGTCAGATAGACGGGTGTGAACTGGTAGTCGAGGGTGGTTTCGCCGCGTTCGAACGCCAGCCGCACCGGACCGCGGCCCGGGAAGCCGAGCACGGACCGGATATCCAGGCCGAGCACTTCGAACGACAAGAGACCGGGCAGATCGGACGCCGCCGCCGCGATGCCGCCGTAGATCAAACCGCTCGCATCCTTGATGTCGGCCGCCGAGGTCACGCCGGTGGACGGTGCCACGTAGGCGACGGCCGAGAAGGGGTGCGAATAGGCGACGCGGAACCCGGCCAGATCATACTCGACTTCGGGCTTTTCCAGCACATAGGGGTTGGCCGTGGAGGAGGTGGTGAACAGGAGGGTGCGGCCGTCCGGTTCGGCGTTCTGGGCGAACCAGTTGGCGCCCAGGATGGAGCCGCCGCCCGGCCGGTCGACCACGCGCACGTCCGGATTGCCGGGCAGGTGTTTCTCGAAGAACGGCTCCAGGAACTTGGCCGACACGAAGGTGGCCCCGCCACGGCTGAACGGAACCACCACTTCGATGGTGCCGCCGGACAAGGCCGCGTCCTGGGCTTGGGCGGGCAGGGCCGCGGTGCCGAAGACGGCTGCGGCGATGCCCACGGTCAACAGTTTCATGAACGCCTCCCTTGATGCTTTGCTTGCTGGTCGATGGTCGGCCGGCGGTCCGGCCGGGTTGCGCCGGGTTATTCGACCCGGTTCTCCAGAATCCCGAGTCCGGTGATCTCGACCGCCATGCGGTCGCCGGGCACGAGATAGCGTGGCGGTTTGAACCCGATGCCGACGCCCTCCGGCGTGCCGGTGGCGATGATGTCGCCGGGCAGCAGCGTGATCACCGCCGACAGGGTTTCGATCAGGGTCGGTATGTCGAAGATCAGGTCGGCGACCGAGGCATCCTGGCGGGTTTCGCCGTTCACCGTGGTGGTCAGCCGCAGCCGGGCCACGTCGCCGATCTCATCCGCCGTGGCCAGCCAAGGCCCCATCGGACAAAACGTATCGATGCCCTTGCCGATCACCCACTGGTTGTGCCGGCTCTGCAGCGTGCGCGAGGTCACGTCGTTGACGATGGTGTAGCCGAAGACGCAGTCCATGGCCTCGGCCTTGCGCACGCCGAAGCAGCGCCGGCCGATCACCACGCCGAGCTCGCCCTCATAGTCGACGCTCGCCGTCGGGTCGAGCGACGCCCGCACCGGCGCCCCGGGGCCGATCACGGCCGTGGTTGCCTTGGTGAAGACGATCGGGTGGCTCGGTACTGCTTCCTTGCCGGTGGAGTCGAAGCCGCTGCCGTGGAATTCGGCGGCATGGGCGCGGTAGTTCTTGCCGACACAGAACAGGTCGCGCCGCGGCTCCGGGATCGGCGCCATCAGGCACACCCGACCGCGGGCCAGCCGCGGCGCCGTGCCGGCGCACGCCTGCCAGGCCGCGAGCCCCGCCGGTCCTTGCGCGATCACATCCAGAACGGCGCGGTCGGCACCGGCGCCTTCGGCACAGACCACGACATCGTCGCCATCCAGATAACCCGCGGCGATCGTGTCCCCGTGTTGGAAGCTGACCAGGCGCATTTCGTCGATGACCTCCGTTTTTATCGATAAAATAAAAAATCATAGGGGATCCGACTTGTCAACCCGGTTCGCCTCCGCCTAGGTTCAGAGGGGTGACACCGCCCGGCCGGCCGGGCGTTATCCGATGATTTGGGGGCAGGGGGGTCATGGACGGGGTGGCAGCCCAGAGGGCGGAGGCCATAGCCGAAACGCTCGCCGAGACGGCGTATCGGGTGCTGCGCGCCGACATCATCGCCGGCGTCCGTCCGCCGCGCGAACGCTTGCGCATCGAGCGGTTGAAGGAGACCTACGACATCGGCCCCACGCCGCTGCGCGAGGCGCTGCAGCGGCTGTGCATGGAGGGCCTGGTGGTGGCGCACGGCAACCGCGGCTTCTCGGTGGCGCCTCTGGACCCGGCCGAGTTGCGCGACCTCAACATCGCCCGCACGGAGATCGAGTGTGCGGCGGTGCGCCGGTCGATCATGCACGGCGACGATGATTGGGAGGCCGGCATGGTCGCCGCGGCCTGGCGCATGCGCAAGGAAGACCTGGCGCTGCGCAGCGGCACCGGTGACCTGGATGTTTGGGAGCGCACCAACGCCGCCTTCCACCTGGCCACGGTGTCGGCCTGCGGCTCCGCCTGGCTGTTGCGCGTGCGCAGCCTGCTGTACGACCAATGTGCTCGCTACCGGCGCGCGTCGGTGGACATTCGGCGAGCAAAGCGCGATCTGGCCGGCGAACACGAGGCGATCGCCCAAGCCGTGCTGACGCGCGATGCCTCGGCGGCGTGCGGTTTGATCGCCGACCATTTCGCGATCACGGTCGACGATCTGACGGCGGGGGACCGGCCCTGACACCCGATACCATCGCCTTGTTTATCGCCGCCGGCGTGCTCGGCGGTGCGGTGAACGCCGTGGCCGGCGGCGCCAAGCTGTTCGTGTTTCCCATGCTGCTGGCGGCCGGTCTGCCGCCGGTGGTGGCCAACGCCACCGGCACCGTGGGCGTGTGGCCGGGCGGGATGCCGGCAGCCTGGGTGTACCGCGACCGGCTGCACAGTCACCCGCTTGCCTTGTTGCGCGAGATGCTGCCGGCCCTGGCCGGGTCATTGACCGGAGCGGGGGCTTTGATCCTGAGCGGCGACCGGCTGTTCACCGCCCTGGTGCCCGGTTTCCTGGTGCTGGCGGTCGCCACCATCGCCTTCGGCGAGCAGGGCGCGCGCTTGGCCCAGCGCGCCGCCGGCAGTGGTTCGGGCGTGCTGGCGGCGTTATTGCTGTTCGCATGCGGCTTCTACGGCGGCTTTTTCGGCGCCGGCCTCGGCTACCTGCTCATGGCGGCGCTCACGGTCGCCGGCGTGGTCGACACCCACGATGCCATCGCGCGCAAGAATCTGTTCGCCATGGCGATCAACTCAGTGGCGGTGGTGCCGCTCGGCCTGTCCGGCCTGGTATCGTGGCCGGCCGCCGGGCTCGTGGCGGTCGGCGGTCTCCTCGGCGGCTGGCTCGGCGCCCGCCTGGCCCGTCTCCTGCCGACCCGCCCGCTGCGCTGGCTCGTCGCCCTAGCCGGTGCGGGGCTGACCCTGGCGTTTTTGCTGCGTTAGCTCGGGGCGATGGCGCGACCCGCCCCATCCGTTCGCCCCGGCACCCGACACAATCGCCCCGACAAAAACCACCGAGACGCCGGATGTCGTGGCGATGCGCCGGCGGGCAGTTGAGGCGTGGCTTCGGACGCAGCATCTCTTGCACCGACGGTCGAGGGGCTCGTTCATGGCGATGCCTCTGTTGCCACTGCCGGCGCTGCTTGCGACATCACCGATCGACCGATTGCCCACAAAAAAACCCAGCATCTCGCGTGCACTCGCCGTCACCACGATGTTGCTGGGCTTAACGCGGTTCAGCAACCATTTGAACCGCTTGGTCAGGCGCTTTTCCGCCTTATCGCGGCAAGGCTGGCAACGGCAGCCGGCACCGATGCCCTCCCTCTGGGCGCGGGCTCGGCTCGCCGCTGAAACCAGGCGGCCATAGGCACACCGACGCCCGCCCTCCATCACGCCACCAGCGGCTTTCTCATCCTTGATTGTCGCTGGACAGAATAGACCAGTCAATATCTCCAAGGTCCGCTAAAACAAGGTCAATCCAAGGTTGACACCGAAACCCTGTAAATCCTCACCTCGCACATAACTTGCTCCAATCTTGATTTCCTCAAGGCCCAGTGATCGAAGCGTTTCATATGCACTTGTCCCAAATCCAATCGCCAAGCCAAATTCTTGATAGCTATTAAAATACGACACGTCACCAAAAATCCTGTTATCTATTGCAAATACCTCCCACTCCAGCGGTATGCTTTGAACTTCCAAACCTGACGGCCCCCAGATTCCAACACCATAACGAACTCTAAAGGTGTCAAAGCTAAAGTTACCAAATTGCTCCGTCGCAAATCTACTCACCAATAGATCATTTTCAAATGCTGTCTGCTCGATCACCCCATCCCGATTGAGTGTGGCTGTGTGCGAGTAATCTCCTCGACCTACAACTCTCACACCAAACCTCTCCGTCTCGTCAAACGGGAATCGAACTTCAGCACCAAGCAACGCTGTGCCCCGAACAAGCCAAAAATCATCGGAAATGACGGCGTACGGACCCGTGAATCCCGGATATTGATAGATATCCTCATACTCACCATCCAGATAAGCTGCCGAAAAAGCCAAACCAGGAAAAACTATCACATTCTTTCCAAGTTTCTGTTCCAGCATGATCAATAGCTCTCCGGTGTATATCTTGTACTCTCTGTTTTCCGTTCCGTCGTACGACATACCTGTCACTGAAGGATCACGATAGTCGAACTCCTGGTTAAGGCTGGTGAAATTGAACCCCGCGCCCACTATGAGCCGGCGATCGTTACTGTCAAGCGGAATTGGGTAAGCAAACGGAAACGAATAAGTGCCAATGTCGAGATCTCCAAATCTATCCCCAGTTTTCTCCAATTGGAATGCTTGGATACTATTTGCCTGACCTAAGCTAATAGTTGAGAACAAAACTGATGTGATCTCTTGAGCATTTCGACTGCTGAGCTGGCTACTTCTTCGATCCGAACTGGTGTCGACCTGTTGTCCCAGTGCGCCGGTGGCACCTGTGATCAATCCCAGAGTGATAAGAGCGCAAGAGCTCTGCCGCAGACACATGGTCACCTGTGATCTGATTGATTCTCTCATTTTTTTATCCTCGTCTATAGTCATAACCTCGCGTCTCAATCCAAATGAATAGGCTATCACCTTTCATTTCGCAAGATTTCATAACACTTATGATTCTCATACCTCCCATATGTTGCAGATATACAACCATTTGGCTCTCGAAATGCTCTTTTGTATAATAATGAATATGCTGCGCGTCACAGAAAGTCATACTTTTACCAGACCTCACCTTAGGTAGGGTCTGTCAGATACAGAATCACTTCTAGATTTGATGATGAATAGTTTTTGCAGACTCCCATCTGCCTTTTTTTTCATCATTCTCATATTATTATTGACTCGATCGTCAAATAGACATCGATTTCATTGTGATTTTACCCTTGAAATGCTTAAAATGATTAAATTGTCCGATCAAGTCCACGTGGCATTATGGCTGCGTCGTAATGTCACATAACACTAAGGATGATATTATCACCAGCAATGCATCTCAATTGATCACTCTATCAGAATAATAATATATAATATACTATTCTGTAAAATAATCACTGTATTATATTGGAATAATAGAGTAATTCTATTTCTATTTCTAATTCTCTCACATCTTGATCACTGTTCTTCACGAGTCCTATGATCCATAATCCACCCAGAAACCCATGCCTTGTCCGACATGGATCTGTCGTCAACGTTTGAATTTACTTGATACGCTGCATCATTACATCATCTCATCTATACTCTACACCCAATATACTAGGTGTTTTCAGCATATGATAAATTTGTACTTCATTTTGTTCTTTTTATCTATCTGCATGATAGTTTTTATTATGAATTACGTTAATATCTGACTCAGCTTTGCTAGACATCGCCATGCATTTTATCTTGCATCACCAACTCAGATACGATATCGCATCAGCACTCTAGCATTCCTCAATGTCCCGAACGCGTCGCGATCTTGTATGAAGATGAAGTACTGGGAAAACGGATGGCGTGAGCCATCGCTATCATTCCGGATATTTTCAGAACTCATACATGATACTGAGAACATCGACTTTTATGAGGATATCATGACGAGCAACGCCATATTGGTTTGGATGTCACGGATGGCAGTCGCGATGGTTGCTATCTGCCTTTATTCACTCATGGCCTTCAGCGCTTCTGCGCAGGAAGTGCATACTGATTTCGAATGTCGACCCGATCGTATCTGTCGAGATCCCGCGACCCTATTGCCGGCACGAGTCCTGGTCCGGCCTGCATCAACCGTCTACTCCGAGCCCTCTCGAGAAAGCTCCGCGATCAAGAGCAACCTCCCACCGTTCCGGCCCTGGTACGTCTTCGACATTCGCGATCTTGACCTGACCGATCCCGAAAAACCGGCAGGGTGGTACCAGATCGGTGACACGGCGCGACATCGTTACGGGTGGATTCAAGCGGGCGATGTCCTGGAGTGGCGGCATGCACTGGTCGTTAGCTATACACCAAAAGGAATCGAGGGTGATCGGCGAACACCGGCACTGATGTTCTCCGACCTCGATCGCATGAAATCGATCATGGGCTCCTCGAACCGATCCGACCAGGTGACGGAGATCCTCGCTGCGATAGAGCGCAACGACTCTGGTGTCGATGAGCGATATGGTGTGGTGATGATGGAGCCTGAGCGCGACCTGAGTATCGAGACAAGCTTCTATATTCTCCCCGTCGTGGACTTTGAACGGGCAGCGATCGGCGAACGCAATGCAACCTACCTACGCTTGGCCGCTGCCATTCCGGAAACGGAGGTTGGGAGTGGACGAGGTGTCACGACAATTCGCCAAAAAGACGTCCGAGACAGTGTCACATCCAGTGAGACCGTCGAAGGAACTCAGGCGACCTCCCTAAACGTCGATATAAAATTTGTCTTCGACATGACAGGAAGTATGGGACCGTATCTTGATGCCGCCAAGGATGCCGTATCGCGCCTGATGCTTACATCTCTATCCAGACGCGACGATTGGCTGCGCGGTGCCGTCAAATTCGGCCTTGTTGGATATAACGATGTTCCTGCTGAATGTGGCCGGTGTCCGTTTAACACGGTCAAGAACTGGACGTCTACCGGTCTGCTCGACGGTGATGAGCTTGAACGCCTCTTCGGCCAACCCTCCGCTCAAGCCGCCGGGGGCGGCGACCTGCCCGAGGCCGTGTTTGAAGGCGTCAACGAAGCCATCAATTCCGCCTGGCGCGAGAACGCAATTCGGATTGTTGTGTTGATCGCCGACGCAATGGCTAACCCACAAGGACCCAAGAACCATGATTTGAATGAAGCCTCCGTCCGCTCCAATGCCGACACAAATAATATATTTCTGTTAACACTGCACATACGCCCAAGAGAGGCATCCGATCTCGCAACCGCCGAAGTACAATTTCGTACTCTTTCCACCAATCCTGGGCAACAGGTTGAGGCCTATTTCCCGGTGCCTGTATCCCGATCCGACCCGACCAGAGGTACGAAGATCGGTGAGGCGGTCTTTACAATGTCGGATTCGATCGCGACCGAGCTTCGACGGATTCGTGGCGGAGACGGGTCGCTGGTTGCAGAACTCCGCGAAGAAGCTGCGATTGCAGGTGACGCCGGAATCACACCGGGTGATGCCGGTGCATTGGCGCGCGAAACCTTCGGTGCGGCGTTGGTAAAGTATCTTGGCAGTGTGGCAGTTCGGCCCAATGATCTGACGGCATGGACGGTCGACGTTGATCCGCGGGATCCAGGTCGGCGGTCGATGGAGGTGCGTGTTCTAATTGAAAAGCGTGACTTGGAAAATATTCGTAACGCAATTGACAATATACTAACTGCGTTGCGGCGGGCAAGAAAGACCGAGAGCGACTTCTTCGAATCACTGCAAGCTATCATTACTGAGGGGACCGTGCGCTCTGACGAGGGTGGTGTTTCTGAAGCCGCTGCGGCGGACCTGATTGGCGCTGGCCTCCTTCCAAAATGGCTAGACAGTTTGCCTTATAAAAGTGCTGTACAACGGTTGTCAAAAGACTCATTTGTGAGCATGTCAACCGGTGACAAGCTGAATTTGGAACGAGAATTAGACGCTAAATTACGCATAATGAGGGACTTTTTTAGCAACAGTGAGATTTGGCAAAAACTGTCGCCGCGGCATGACGACTTAGAGGCCGTCTATGCCATCCGGCTCACCGACCTTCCTTGAGCCATGCATATGGAGATCGGCCACCGCCACCGTGGAGAAAACCAATTTGAACGCCGAACACCAGGCAAACGATCCTCCGGCGCCGTCTGGCGACCATGACCACGTTGTGCTGGAGGCCGTCGGGGTCACCAAAATCCGTGGTCAACCAGGGTCGTTCGCAACTTTCGAGCTGTCGGTGCCGCAGCTCACCCTGCGGCGCGGTGAATTTGTCGCGATTGTCGGCGAAAGTGGCTGCGGCAAGAGTACTCTACTCGATATCCTTGCCCTCGTCTCGAAACCCAATGCGTGCAAAGTCTTCACTCTTCATGGCCAGAACGAAGTGATCAATGTGCATGAGCATTGGATAAACGGAGATGAGACCAGGTTGGCTGACATTCGCCGGCGATGGTTTGGTTATGTTCTACAGACAGGTGGGCTTCTGCCATTTCTATCTGTTCTCGACAACATTCACCTTCCTCAACGTATTCTTGGCAAATCAGTTAACCAGAATCGTGGGTTAAGTCTGGCCAGTCAAATTGGCATTGTAAACGAACTCGGAAAAAAACCACATCAACTATCTGGCGGACAGAGACAACGGGCGGCGATTCTAAGAGCGTTGATCCACCAACCACCAATCATACTCGCTGATGAGCCAACTGCGGCTGTCGACAAGACCAGGGCGATGAGAATTGTTACTGATTTCAAGACACTCGTTCGCGAGTCGGGTGCGACTGTAGCGATGGTCACCCATGATCTCTCGCTTGTTGCATCGGTTGCGGATCGATTCCTCGGTTTTGAGGTGGAAGAATTGGGTAACAATTCCGTTCGATCCAAATTTGGTGCTCAACTATCATAGACTTGAGACATCGCCATGACCATACCCACTGCCTTGGATACCAACCGAACACGCACTGTCCTTGTACCTGCTCTCGCCGTATCAGACCTCCGTCACGAGTGGATTTTGACATCCTGTGTGATCCTAGCCATAGCCGCCGTCATCACACCACTCCTTCTGCTCCTAGGGTTGAAGCACGGTCTCGTTGAGTGGAAGCGGTACGAGCTTGTGCAAAATCCTTACTACCGTGAGATTCGCCCCATCAAAGCGCAGGAATTTAGTCCAGAATGGTTGGCGGAAATATTATCTCGCGATGATGTAGCTTCTCTGATTCCAAATATCCTACGCGGCGCATCAAGTGTGACCGTAATACCTGAGCATGGTAATAATGTCCTGACACCTGACATGTTGCCGACCATTGCTGGCGATCCACTTCTGATTGGGAACGGTATCGAGGTCCCACAGGACGGTGAGTGTGTTGTGTCAGCGAGTATGGCGGAAAAACTAGCCCTGAAGGTTGGAGATGAGATATTGATCCGCATCGGCCGGCGGGAAGGACGGCTGATTCAGGAGCGTATGCAGGTTGTCGGCATCTTGCCCGTGCGGGCCGATGTTCGCGACGCGCTCTATGCAACGCTCTCATTTGCGGAAGATGTGGAGACGTTCCGGGATGGCCATGCCATCCGACACCGGAATTGGCCCGGCGGCATCCCCCGGCCCTACATGAGTTTCGATGGGATGTTTGTGACGCTAACTCGGAGACTCTCCGTCGCTCAGACGTCCCGTTTGACCATCAATACGGGTTTCATCTCAGCCGAGCTTGCACAGGCAGAGGACTTCACATCCCTGACCGGGCTGGCGATGCCCGCCACCGGCGCCACCTACAAACTGGCCGTGGCGGATAGCACGATCCAGTTGGCGAATCTGAATGCTGTCTTTGACCAACTCCGCGGATTGGGTATTATTTTATTACCTTATGTCGATACTGTCTCAGCCTCTATCATGATAGATGAGAATATGATAGATGGAAATACAACGCCATGGAGGCCAACCGCGGTGACCGGCCTTTCGTTATCTCCAGCACAAGCCGATCAAACCGGGATGCCGTTCGTACCATGGGGTGCCTTGCGGCGCACGGCCAATCTACCTGCTTTTGCGGATTTTTCGCAAGCGCTGGTGCCGGAAACGCTCGGTCTTGAAATCGGCAGCCGTCTTTTGATGCGCCTTACCATCAACGAGCAATATTTTGACTTACCGTTCGAGGTTGTCGGCTCGTGGGACGGCGAGCGGATTATCGTGCCGATCGAAAGCCTCGGTCAAGTCAACACGTCCCGTGATCGACGACTGATTTACGAACCAGAATCAGGTGAACTGTTGATGACGAAATCCGGATATCGTGGATTCCGGATGTATGCCAATCGAATCGAGGACGTCAGTGGTCTGCACCAATTTTTCTTGGAACAGAAGATTGATGTCGATGCACGACTCTCCGAAATCGGCGAACTCCTCGCATTGGATCGGGCTTTGACCAGGTTGTTCTGGTTGGTCGCGATTGTTGGCGTCCTGGGCGGAATCGCTGCCATGGTCGCAAGCCTCTACGCTGCCGTTGAACGCAAGCGCCGCGCCTATGGTATGTTACGCCTCATGGGATTATCGAAGGGGCACGTCTCCGCGATCCCAGTGATCCAAGCAATTTGCATCGCATTGCTTAGCATTTCTATTGCAATTGGCGGGTTTTTCGCACTATCATTTGTCATAAATACCGTTTTTGCTGCGGACCTGCCCCTTGATACTGATCTGTGTTACCTTCCTGCAGATAGTCTTTTTTTATCTATGCTCATTACAACCGCAACCGCCATCGGTAGCTCGCTGCTTGGAGCCTTCCAGGCAACACGAATTGATCCGGCCGAAGCAATTCGGGAGGAGTGATTTCATGTGGAATTGGAACGACCTGTGGCACGGCACGGTGACTCTATGTCTTACCACAGGGTTGTGCATCAGCGGCGCCGCTTCCGCATATGCGAGCTGTTCCAGTGAGGGGGATAGGCGAGATCGCCTTTTTTGGGATCCCTGCGTCGCATCAGATGCTGGCGAAGCGGAATTACATCTGCCTCTTCCGGGTGGGCGGGCCAAGCTCGTGTTCCGCCGTGTAAACGTTCCTGGAGAGAATTACTGGTGCCATCAGGATCGCATCGTCGCATTTGGCAACAGAGACGCTGATGATGCTTTCTCGCCATACCATAAGACGACGATCTCAGGATCGTTTCAGTCTGAGGGAAGATGGTATTATTTTATGGCGAAGTATGAAGTTACGATTGGACAGGCCGCATTGGTGTTGGGTGATGGCGATATGGACGCGGGTATTCGCCGCTATCTGGCAATTCTAAAGGCCGATTCAGATCGCGATAAAGTGGGCACCCTGCTTCAGGAGGTTCGTCGTGATCTCCGTGAGGCACCGCATGTGGCATGGTCGCGGCCCATTCGCGGATTGACCTTCGCCGAGGTCGATCAACTCCTCAATCAATTGAATCTCTGGTGCTATTCCAATTCCGATTGCAACAATCTCCTCGCACGCCGCGCCTCCCTTGGTGGCGTGCCGGGGTATCTCCGCCTACCAACCGAAGTCGAATGGGAATACGCCGCCCGCGGTGGCCACGATGCTGTGCTGGAAAGAACCTATTCATCTCCGAAGCCATTCACATCGAGCGATTATCATCGGTATGTTGTTTCAAAGTCGGACGAAGGACTGCGAGGTCGAATTCAACGGATCGCCGGATCGAGACGTCCGACCCGAGGTGGATTCTATGATATTCTCGGGAATGTGCAGGAAATGGCATCCGGTCTCTTTCATACGGAGATGTCGCAAGGCAAAGCGGGCGCGATTGCAGTTCGTGGTGGCAGCTGGACCACCGACCAATCCTTGATGACCTTTGCTCTCCGTAACGAGTTGCCGTTCTACGATTGGGCCGTACCACGTGACGTACGATCGCCACCGCAGTTTTTGGGTCCGATGCGGGACGCATGGACAGGATTTCGTCCGATCATCAGCTCGGCCGCCAAACCCTCGATCGCCTTCATGCGCACGATAAAGCGAGGTCCCGAAAAGGCGTGTCGTGATCAGACTCCTGGCGGCCTGTCGACCTTGCCGATCGGAGAGAGCGCGCGGAGGTTCATCGACAGAATCGAACCGCCGTCGATACACATCGACGGGGACGCGTCTGGCCGCCTCCGCGACGAGATCACGCGATTGGATGACGAGCTTCGCAGAGCGAGAACAATCGTTCGGGAATCAGATTTGAAACTCTGTCCGCTCATGCTTCGTGCAGCCGGAAACTTCGGACAGCTCTATATGACCTACAGGAAATCAATTTTTGATAGTAGATCAATCATTCAAAGATCAGAAGCTGTGTTGAGGGCGGGAAGCGATCCAGGCATGGATGATCTTCTGCAGGAACGGATTAACAATGAACGTAGATCTATCGCTGCAGCACAGAGAGAAGCCGATATCTGGCTTCCAATCTACCTAGAAACAATTTCCGAGCTTGGCGGGCTCGGAGTGGATTGTGTGAATCGGGCGGCGACTCGGGTTCGTCACGAGTTGGAGGCTTACGCGGTGAAGGATCCCTTGGTGCTTGAGGCGTTCCGCCTTGCGATTGAGCATGTGATGGGAGAAGCAGAAGGCTTAAGACGAACAGATAAACGATCTGATCTTGATCGATCGCTTCGTGAATTGATTCGTCGACTGCTTAGGTGACGGATCGCGAGTGAGACATGAACAATCAAGTTCTGATGAGAATCGCTGACATGGATCATTGAGGGAGTATGACATGAAGAGAATTATCCTAGTTGCGCTGATCGGCGCCCCCATCTTGACCGGGTGTGTTTCGGACCGCGCGGCGACGGTCGGCGGTGGGGCCGTGCTCGGTGGGGCCACCGGTGCCGGCATTGGCGCTGCGATCGGGGGACGTCAGGGAGCTCTGATTGGAGGTTTGATCGGTGCGGTCTTTGGCGGATTGGCTGGTGAGGCGGTGGCAAGATCGAAAGAAGACTACGCGTCGGCTGAAGATATGATCGAGCAGGAGACAGCATTTGCGGCAAACAATGTGCAGACGGTGAGCCAGTTCAACCGACGTTTGCGAACAAACATCAGAGCGATCGACAGCGAGATTGCGCGGCTCGATGGTGAAGTATCGACTGGATATGCCACACTATCTCGGAAACGAAACCTGAGCCGAGAGGTCGATGGGGAGCTCAAGGTTGCTAACGAAGAACTAGACAGGGTTGAAATGGAGCTACGGACTGGACGAAAACTTCTGTCGGAGCTTGAGTCATCGGATCGTCGGCGCGGCGCTGAGGTCACCAAATGGGAACGGGAGCTGGCAGCCCTGGAACGGGAGGAGGCGCTCCTTAGAGACCTGATCGTTTCACTTGAAGCCAGTGGCAAGCGTCTGGCGCTCTGATAGGGGTCGATTGCGACGCGACGTCAGCGTCGGACGATCGATCTCCGGATAACCGCAGTCGACGGGAGACGAAGCTGTGGGAACAATGAAAAGCATGCGTTTTCTGTTGCTGGCGTTCGTTTCTCTGTCTTTGACGGTGCCCGGCGGCTGCACGTGCACGGATCCGCGCGACGGCGGGTTCCTCGGCGGTGTGTGCGGCCTGACGACAGGTGCCTATGATCGCCGGCTGGCAGAACGGGAAGCCGCTCTTGCTCAGACACAAGCACGGCTTGACATGGAACGGGCCGACCAGGCCCGCCTGGAAAAACTGAAACGGGCCCGGCAAAATCGCCTCATCGAGGTCAGCAACCGCATGACGTCGATCGAGGGACGGATCCGCATGCTCGATGCCGACATCCGTGGTCGCGAAATACGGAAGGAGAGCATTGAGCGTGAGATCGCCGCTATTGAGCGAGATGTTGCAGCGATGTCCGTGGACACCGCTCGTAGCGGAACGGCGGATTTGGCAGAACGATCCCGGGAACTGGAAGAGCGGGTCAGTGCAGCAAAAACACGGTTGGCGCGGCTACGCGAATTGGCGAGAATTTACGGTGAGGGCAGCGGCGGACCGCTGGTGCCCTCACCGTGATCGCTGCTATGGGCGTGTCGCTACAGGGTGCGCCCTCATGAGGACGCGTGATCACCCAGGCTTTGGTAAGACCGATGAAGAGGGACCGAAATGAAACGGCGGCCAGGTTTCCTGATATGCGTTCCATGCGTCTTGGCCGTCCTGTTTGGCCCCGCGCTTTCAGGTTGCAAGACCACATTGACCGATTCACGGACTGCCAAAGCCCATGCCAGTTCGCCTGTCTCTCGCCAAGATGATCAGCACCCTTGCGTCGGCATTGAGACAAGCCAAATCGGAGAGTTTCTGATTGCCGAAGGACACATTGCCCGGACGGGAGAGTCGCCTTCTAGTGTGGAGATCACGAAAGGCTTGAACGCCTATGCTCGCCAGAATGGCTTCACACCTGACTCACCATACGCCCCATACGCCGAAGTCTGCATCGACATTGACCGTCGCTTGAGCGCGTATAGGGACCAGCGCCCGGCAGAGGTTGAAGCGAATGGCTCCACCTTGGCACAGACGTCAGCAAGCGCCGAGGGGTCGGGCCGAGAGTCGATCGCATTAGAGGACCGGTGGGCGACCGAGCAGCAGCCACTCCCACAAGATCCGCCGCGGGTGACCGTCATTCGACCTCGGCCCATTCCTGTGGTACCGTCGACGCCCATCGAACCTCCGGTTCCGCATGTCCCCGTTGCAGTCGGAGCGACAGTCTTGGTTTTAGAGTCCGCCGAATGTCAAGGAGCAAATGAGGCCTTTGTATTGTTTTTTACCGCTCGAGTCCTAGACGTGGATAGGGAAACAACCCGTTTGGGCGTAAGCAATCGGTACGCATCTTGGTATGACAAGAGGCGAGCTGGCATCTCTAGCAGTGGCTGGGATTGTATCCCAAAGCTTCAGATTTGCTACTCACCAGTTGAATTTTCTGATTGGCGTGGCCCCAGAACACCGACAACGACGGGCGAACAATTAACAGTGGACCTCGATCGTGTGATCGGCGGAGAACCGAGCACGGGACGGGTCAAACTCTCCATCGAGACATGGATTCGTAATTCATGTCCTGCTCTCAGAATATGACCGGTGAGACATCGCCATGATGAGCTGGCTTTTTTTCTTCTTTTTCCTAACAATGCCCGTCATGGCTCAGGTGTTCCCTAAGGATCAGATTGTACTATTCGTGACGGGTGGCTACTTTGGATCGATTAGTCCAGCAGCTCTTACAGCTCTTGAGAGGGAGGACCTCAATGCCAGCAATGTCAATGATGTTTTGCAAGGGATTGGCCGGTTCCTTGTGTATGCGCCACCGGCACCGGGTGGTTACGAAGAACTCCCAAGATCCTCAACCAGTTTGGGCGTTGATCTAGCGGAAACACGGAACGATCAGATTCTTTTGGTGCCACACAACGGTGGACCAACGTATAATGCCGGATTGCGTCGAGCCGTCTTCGTCCAATCCATCAATGGACTGGCCATCCCCAATCGAGCCGCAGCGATTGCGGCAACGTCAAGACTTCGTGCCGGGTCTCAGGCGGTTATCAGATTTCGTCGTGGCGAAGATACGATGGTGGAGACGGTAAGCGTTTCTCCGCAATACTGGCTATTGCCCACAATGGAGATCAATTCAATTGACGGATTGGGTTTTATTCGAGTGTATGAATTTGTTTTTGAGGAAACGGCGGACAGGATTCGCTCGGCTCTTCTGGGGACCTTAAGTACTTCAGATACCATTGTGTTAGACTTACGCTACGCGATTGGCGGAAACTTGAACGAGGCAATTCGCAGTTTGGGCTTATTCTTACGCAACGGCACTGTGGTGGGCTTGATAGAGGGGAACTCTTACACCGAGCAAAAAAAAGTCGTCTCAATTGAAGAGAACCCAGTTTGGCTGGGTCGATTTATTGTTCTGATTAGCGCAGCAACCAAAAGCGCGGCAGAGATCGTGGCCAATTTTGCTCGGTATTCGGGGCGGGCGGCAGTCATCGGTGAACGATCATTTGGAAAATGTGTTGTTACCCGACTCCATCGACTCCACGATGGTGGCACCTTGATTGTTCCCATTGCCGAAGCACGCGAGCCAGGAGGGCGACGTTGCCACCATACGGGAGTTGAGCCGTTGATCGCCTTGCCGCCAGCAGACTTGCACAATGACCCGTGGTTGCTGACTCGTTTGCTGCGACCGATTGTGGACAACTCAAGCATGGTATGTGTGACATCAGACGATGCGGAGCCGCCGAGCCAATTGATCACATGGGGACAGGAGAGAGATCACTTGTTGGTACAGGTTAACCACGGCGAACAGGGGTATCAGTATTGCGGCGGTTGGTTCGATCCTACCTCGGCCGTGGCCGAACGGGAATTGCTGGCAACTGAGACCGAGCTTACGGTTCGTATCGGGAAAGCTGATCGAATTTTCTTGACCACACGAGACATGGCTGAAATGAACCCCAGGACTGCAATTGACATCAGCGGTGAGATGGTCGCAGAAACAGCAGACGAATCAAAAGCATCAAACTCTGTCGTTCGAATTCCAGAACAAGCCCCCGTGGCCGCTGAGGTAACTGATGACACTCCTGCAAGCAGCGAGCTGCCTACTATTGATTCCGCTCCTATTTTTGCCAGTTTAGGTGTATTTGCCGTTCAAAGTAACGCACGGACTGCTCAAGTCGAAGCAAACGAATACTTGCGAGAAACTGGAGAAGGGGCCATTTCTGTAAAGGTTGAACCATATCGTGGAGGGGATAACCTGGTTGTTAAAGCTCAGGGATTTGAGTCACAAAAAGATGCGCAGCAGTTTTGTCGTTCTTACCGGGATTATCGAAAAAACTTGAATGATCTTCGAGCGGAATGCATCGTCCTCAAGTAGAGGTGAAAATAGTTGAACGTGAATCTCGAATGCGTCGTGACTTGACCCTTCCCGCCGACGCTGAGAGACTACGAAGAATGGGCTTGCCAAGCGAATTTGGGCACATCGTCTTGGGTTGGTGATTCGCGGCGGCTTTCCGACGGGTGAGGAACGCAAGGGCCTGACCGAGTTGGCAAGGATGAGGCGGCCGGAGCATCGTCTGCCACGGTGAGCGAACGCGTTGGTGCTGCTTGATCGCCGCGGAATGCGCTGTGCAGCAGTGGCTCGGGTTCTGCTGATGGCTGACGACACGGTTCGGACGTGGCATCGGTTCTTCATGGAGAAGGGTGTCGACGGGCTGGCTGGGGTCTACCACGGCGGCCGCACCTCCCCGTTGACGGCGGCCCCGCAGGAGGTGAAACCTTGCCGCGTCAAACTGGGCGGTCGGTGGGTGGATCGAGCCGGGAGTTCGGGATTCGTCTACGAGGCGGTGCTGTTCGCCGACGCTGTGCCCCCACCCATGCGGCGCGACCGGTTCGCGACTGGGCGCCCAAGGAGGTCACAGTCGGGGCGGACCAGACCAGCGATTGCGAACGGCGCAACATCCACGGCGCCATCGACCTGGAACTTGGCCGCACCGGTCTGCTCGATAGGGGGACGGTCGACGCCTCGAGCACGATCGCCCTGCATGCCATTGCCTTGGGCTCATCCCTTACGACCGACGTGCTCCGCAGAGGACTTCCGCCTCCAATCCAGGGGCCATGCCCAGCACACTGGCGCCCTGCTTCCATGACGGCACCAAGGGCGGTCTCATCTGCTGGTCCTTACGCTCTCGTCTTGATTGGCGCTGGACAGGATGCGGATTGCAAAACGACCTTTGCAATTCCGGTCAAGCGGGACTGGCCACGCCACTCAGCACTAGCGTAACATTCTGAAAAAGAACAAAATTTTCTTTCCCTGCGGTCCTGGCGCGGTGCACGCCGTTTGCTTCCACCCAGCGCAGATGTGAACCAATCACAGGCTCTGGAGGAGCATCCATGTCCATGATGGACGGTAAAAGCGAAACGGTGCGGTCGAAACTGGTCGATTTGCTGACCCCGCTGCCGCCAGCCATGGTGTCGACGGCCTATCATGCCTTCGACTGGAACCAAGCAAAGACGCAGACCCGGGTCGGCCTGGCACAGCAGGCAATGATCGACGTGCTCAATGCGGGGCGACCGGAGAAGTCGAAACGCCTGTTTACCGATCTCTTTGAACCGGTCCTGTGTGGGGATCCGATCATCCTGTTCTCGGATTGCCGCCCACCGGGTCTCCTGCATCGCTTTGACATCTCCTGTCTATGGGACGTCCTCCGCCGGCGATTTCTGGCAAAGCACGACGCTGCGATCGAGGAAACGCTCGGTGCGTTGTCCGGACCGTATCTCTTTGAGGACGCCCTGATGTTTCCGGCGGTTCGGCATCTTCAGCGAGAGATTCGGACGGCGGCGCGGTGTGGATTGGCGCACGATCTCCGCGATGGGCGACGCCGCGGTGCCCTGCTCGATAGCCTCAATGCGCGCAGACGGAGGGAGTGCCAGCGGCGTCTCGACTTGCCGGTTTACCCGGCGGACATGGATGAAACCGACCTACGCCTGATCATATCCGTACTGTCCGCGCATCCAAAGACCGTCAAAGACTTTGGAAAAGCGCTGCGGCGCATTCTGGGGCGCATGGAGCAAGGGCACAATCTCCTGGCGATCGTCGACGATCTGGCCGGGGTCGCGGTCGGAACCCAGCTGCCCGCTTCGGCGTCGACGGTGGAGCAGCCTTCGGATGCCTCCGGCCCGGTCGCCACCATGCTCGTGTATCGGGCCGAGCACTTCGAGGTCCCGATGATGCTCTCCGACCAGACCAAAGCGTCGGCCGATCTGCGAGCCATGACATCACAGGCGCTCCTGGCGCAATATCGGGCCTGCTGCATTGGAATCCGCCGGACTTTGGAAACCGCGCTGCGGCTTGAGGAAGGCCGGAGCCTTGGAATCCTGTACTTGCCCGGTCCAGTCCGGCAGCGGCTCCTTGCCATGCAACAGCGGTTGGGCCGCCTCGTGGCAGCGTCGAACACCGCCGGGCGGCGGCATGGACTGTACCCGCATGCCAAGCAACAACAAACTCTCGAATTCCTGCATCGCTTCCTGATCCAGCGCATCACGCGCATCGTCACCAAAGCCTTGGTGGCACCGCTTGCGGATCCTGGCGCCTATGGCGAGGATTTCGAGGATGTCGTCTGGTTGCTTGGATTTACCTGGAAATGGCGGGCGATTGCCCGAGTGGCGGGCTTGTCGGTCAATGCCCTGGAGTCCTGGAGGAACGGTCTGCTCGACGATCTCGGTTCGACCTTGGCCATGCTTCCCAAATCCTGCAGCCAAACCGATCTGGACGGCCGATTGGGCTTCTTGGTCCGGCTGAGCCGGGTCGCCGCGGCACTTGACTGCCGACTGTCCGAGCGGGCCGGGCTGAGCAGCCCGTTGCTTTTGAATACGCTTATGGACGCCATGGCCAGGCGGCGCGATTTGGCCCCCGAAATCGCCACCTTTGTCACCGATGTGGTGCGCGCCGCCCGAAAGGAACTCTCTGGATCAAATGGCTGGTTCAGCCAGGACCTGAGTGACTTCGTCCAAACCGCACGACGGCGTGGCTATTAAACAGAAGAAAGGGTATTGCCGGCACGGGAGCGATCCGTCCTCGTCGCATTGTTGGGAAACCCGAGATTGCCGCTCTATCGTGACTAGACACGCCGTCCAATGATCAATCCCCAACCCCGGATCGCTTTGACTTCTCTTGCATGACGTCTGTAACTCGGAGGATATTGAGGCCAAGAAATCGTCGGTTGCGACAGAGTCAGAAAAACCACCACCGCAAAAATCCGGGGCACATCAGACCTTGATCCACGCGCAGACGCGTGGTGTGTGACGGCCGGTTTTCCGGCCGCAACGCTGAACAAGGCCCGCCGGTAGACGGAGACTGTCTGATGGTCGGCTTGACGTCCCGCAGAAGGCTTGTCAATAGTTCATCCAAAGGCTCTCCTGACGCATTTCTTTGATCGAATGGGCGAATTTGGACGGCGCATCGAAGCGGCGCCACCCTTTGTAAAGTCGGTCCATAAGGTCGCATCGATAGCCAGACACGGCCGCCTTGCCCTTCATGCGATTAAGGGTGGTGGCAAGGTCGATATGCTCGTCTTCACACATCTCGAAGCGGTAAGCTCTGCTGTCACCGCGTGTTGCATGGAGATAAGGCGGATCGCAGTAGAATAGGGTCGTGGTATCGTCATAAAGGTGGATCACGTCCAAGGCAGGTCGATTCTCGATCTGGACACGTGCCAATCGCTCGCCGATTTCGGCTAAGCCCTCAACGCCACCCAGCCATCGAGAGATCACACCCGACATGCCTGAGCGCGATGTGGTCTTGCAATTGGCCCAACGTCCAAGAGTCGCGGTTTGGGCTAAGCCCGTCCGTGCCTGCCGGGCCCGGACATAGAAGCGGCGGGCGCGTTCGACCTTAGAAATCCGAGCCGTTGACCCGTGAATGGCGCGGTAGAATTCTTCGCGGGAAAACGGTGTCAGAGCGATCGCGCGCGTGATTTCGTCCGGCCGATCACGCAGGACACGGAAAAAATTGACGAGCTCGCCATCGACGTCATTATACGTCTCAACAGGTGACGGTGGCTTGTTGATGAGGACCGCAGCCGACCCTGCAAAGGGCTCGCAGTAGTGATGAGACTCCGGCAGGAGCGGCAAAAGCCATTCTAAATGACTGAACTTGCCACCATACCAACCAAAGATGATACGCCTGCGCGTTGTTCCCGGTGGTAGAACTTTAGGTGTATTGGCGAATTCCTTATCCTCGAGATAAATCGGTGACAGTGACTTCCGCCTAACAGTCTGCATTGTTGTTTTTCCGCCGCAATCGCTGTGGAGCCACACGGTCACCAACCCCGCTGACTATGCAGCGACGACTATATGATGGGGGCAATCCAGCCGCAAGTACATTATGTAGAAAAGAACGTTTCGGCCAAGGTGATTTGAGCAAACAGTCTGCGACCGCGTGGACGTCGGCCCTGCCGGTGCCGTGCCGAAATCGCAGACCCGTCGGTTTGGCCAAGGCGTGCACCGTGTCGGAGCTGCCCCGGCACGATCGCTTCGAGGCCCAGCCGGTCGCCGTCGCGCGTGGAAAACGAGACGGGGCGGCTCGAGGAGGGTGATCCGCTACGCCTGCGACACCGTCATGGCCGGCCGGGCGATCACCGATCTTGCGACCGTGAACCCGCAAGCCGATGCCCAGTGCCAATGAGCGCCGCCGTCCGGACGACATCGCGGTCATCGTCCAGGAGGCCTTCGTCGAAGAAACGCCGCGGTTCTTCCCGCAATGCATTCGGATCGTGGACGGCGATCAGGTTCTCGCCGTCCACCGAGACCGCTTCGACAGAGGCGAACAGATCGAAGACCCCCGAGATATCCAGGCTCTGTTCGAGAACGCCGCTGCGCGCGGGCAAAATCAGCGGCCGGTCACGCCGGCCTTGAACCGCCTGCCGGACGACTAGTACACCGCGGCGGAAAAGGTGACTCGATAGCCGAGGTCGACGTGCGGCAGTGATTCGGAAATGCAACAGATTGTCTCTTTCTTGCCAGATTCAC
>JANQJV010000044.1 GCA_028281465.1 Azospirillaceae bacterium
CCGTCCCGCAGAGGATGAACCTCTGGGCGGGTCGTGGCCACATCCCGGAGCGCCGACGCCCCGTCGGCCCGGCCCGTCAACCCGGCACGGCGGCGGGAATACCGGACACCGTCCGCCGTCCGCGGAGCTGTGGCCATCCGACGGCGGCCCCCGCACCGGCGTGCACACGAGGCCGACGAGGCGACGGCGCTCCCACAAAGGCCTCCCCGGATGGACCCGTTTGTGCCCAACGGCACCGTTCGTTTCTTGTTGGAGGATGAACCTCTGGGCGGGTCGTGGCCACATCCCGGAGCGCCGACGCCCCGTCGGCCCAACCCGTCAACCTGGCACGGCGGCGGGAACACCGGACACCGTCCGCCGTCCGCGGCGCTGTGGCCATCCGACGGCGGCAACTGCGTCATCGGCGGCCGGCGGGTTAACGACCAAATCGACGCCATAACCCTGGCCGACCGCATCGCCGCGCTCGACCATGGCCAGGTGGCATCAATCGACACACCAGACGCGTTATGGCGGGAGCCGGCCAGCGCCTTTGTTGCCGGTTTCATCGGCGCACCGGCAGCCTAGGCCTGGATACCACTGCCGTCCTGGTCGAACACCCGGAGGCGGAGGTGTTCATGCACCTGGACCCCATCGGCCCCCCATTGCATGCCAGTGTGCCGACCGCCGATCTGCTACCGGATCCCACCGGACCCCGGCACGGCACTCGCTCTGTTCATCGACTCCACCTCTTGGTACCAGTTCGACGCGGAGACCGAACAGCGCCGCGCCACGACCCGAAACCGGGATGCATCCGGCGCATCCCACCGTCACAGCAATTTGCCTGGGTTGAGCAGCCCATGGGGGTCGAGGGCCCGTTTCACGGCACGCAGCCAGGCGCGATCGCCTTCCGGTTTCATGCGAGCGAGGGCGGCGCGTTTGCCCTGGCCGATGCCGTGTTCGGCGCTGACCGTACCGCCGCAGGACAAGGCGGTGTCCTCCACCGCCTGAGAGAAGGCCGGCATGCGGGCACGGAAATCGGAGTCATCGGCGTCCGCGGCCGGCAGCACGTTGACATGGATGTTACCGTCGCCAATGTGGCCGAAACTGATCAGACGGCAATCCGGGTCGACTGCGCGGCATGCCGGCGAAACACGGTCGATGAAGTCCGGTACGGCCGCGATCGGCACGGCGGTGTCGGTGCGCACCATCGGGACCGGCGTTTCGCTCATGGCCACGGCCATGCCTTCCCGCAGGTGCCACAACGCAGCGCGCTGCGCCTCACTGGCGGCCACCGCGCCGGTGCCGACCAACCCCTCGGCCAGAGCCTGTTCCATTAGCACCTCAAAGCCCCGGTCCAGGTCCAGAAACACCGTCTGACTTTCCGCCTCCAGCAGCACGCACCAGGCCGGATCGCCATCAAACGGCAGGCGCGCATCGGGGTGGCGAGCGAAGAGGAACCGCAGCCCATCGCGCGGGATCAGCTCGAAGGCCACGATACAATCGCCCAAAAGACCGCGGGCAAAACCGAATAGGTCGACCGCCCGCGCCGGCGAGTCCACCGTCAGCACCGCCGTGGCCCGCGCAACAGGCGGCGAGCGCAGCTTCAAGGCGACGGCCGTCACGATAGCGAGCGTACCCTCGGCCCCGGCCAGGAGCTGAGCCAAGTCATAGCCGGTGTTGTTCTTGCGCAGCACCTGTGGCGGTCCCAGCACGGTCCCGTCAGCCAGCACAGCTTCCACGCCCAACACCTGCTCCCGCGCCATGCCGTAGCGCACCACATTGTTGCCGCCAGCGTTGGTCGAGAGGTTGCCGCCGATTTGGCTCGACTTGCCCCCATGGTCGAGACCAAGCAACCGGTCTGTCTCGGCCGCAGCGGTCTGCGCATCGTGCAGGGTGCAGCCAGCCTCCACCACCATGACATTACCGACTGTGTCCAACGACCGGATCCGGCGCATCCGCTCCAGGGAGATGACGACGACCCGCTGTCCCGACATCGGCACGGCCCCACCGGCAAACCCGGTGCCACCACCGCGCACGACCATGGGCATCCCAGCCGCCGAACAGGCCCTGGCCACCGTCGCCACGTCGGCCGTACCGCCCGGCCGCACCACCGCCGCCAACGCTTCGGCCGGCGCCCGCGCATAGTTGTCATGCATGTACCCGGCGAGATCGGCCGGTTTGGTCAAGACCGCCATATCTCCCAGTGAGTCACGCAACACCGCCACCACATCCGTCATGACAGAACCTCCAGAACGACCATCTTGGCACACCGCGCCTCGCCGCCGCCGGGAATTAGAGCATTTTCCGCTCACACTGGTTCAGGCAAAAAGCTCTAGCCGGATGATTTTGGAGTAAGTCGTCGCCACCCATTAGCTCAATTTGCGCAATCCGTTCTCTATATTCTATTTACTATGGTATGACGCCTGAATTGACTCATACCATAATTCCAAGATGACTTCTATTATTGCTAGATTGATTCGACCATGGCATGGATCGCAGTAAATATGAGCGCATTTTCTAGTGTCTTATACAACCAACTATAAATAATTATCGAAACATATCTCAGGTGAGAAACGGTATGGGATTCAAAAATATTTTATAGTGTGATCTCGGTATTCGCGTCAGTCAAGGCCTCTCGGGTGTTCCAAAGGACGGTGTATCGGTCATCGCCATCGCGCACAGGACACTTCAGGACTCCTTTCATTGCTCTCATATACTCTGATAATGTCTATATATGATACTGCCAGTCGACATTGACGGTAGATGTTGAACCAAGATCGATGTGGCGATGGCGTATGATGAAAGCTGATTTCACAGTATAACCAAACATTTATCGAAGCTCTTGTTGGCCAGGTTCATGCAACACGGATGCAGGTCTTGGCAAATGGCACACGGGGGAATGGCATCGGTATCCCTTGCTGTTGCTGTGGTTGGTCAGGCTTAGGCTCCGGCACGCGGTCGCATGGCGACGCATGCGTTGACGCAAGTTGACCGCCTGCTCAGCAACAAAAACAAATATAACCATGCTATCCGGTTGCGGGGAAACCCGCAGGCGGCCGACTGGGTCGGTAGAAGCGCACGCGCGCGCAAGATTTCTAGTGCGCAGGTCACGGCACAACCCTGCCTGGCGGTGCGGTCTGCACCCATGCCAAGGCATGAAGAAGCCGCAGAGCGTACCCAGTGACCTCGCCGACGCTAGGACTGCCAAGCCGGTCAACTCCTATACCAGACGCTGGACGATTGAACCGACTATCGGCAACGCTAAGGATCCGCGCTTCAGCATGAGCCTGAACGCCGTGCGCATCTCGATACCGGAACGTCGGAACCACTTGCTGCTGCTCAACGCTTTTGCCACCGTGCTCTTGACTCTGCTTGGCACAGCAGGCGAAAGCGTGGGCATGGGCCGGCAACTCAAGGCCATTACCACGAAGACGGTGCACCCATTCGTTGTTCCGACGCGGGGGTATGGGAGTTGCTCTCATACCCATGGCCCGTATTGATGACAGGTTCGGTTTCGGCGCTGAACGAGGAGCGCCGGCACCCCTGCCGGCTGGACCGCCGCCATCTTGGCGGCCGGCGGCTGGGCGTGGTCCGGGCCGGCTGGAAGCCGGCGGTCCAGCCGACAAGCATGCCGGCGCTCCCAAACAGGGCGGCCCGAGGACCGGTCAGTGTGTCGGGCCGTTGGTATCACTCCAAACATGCCGGAAGAACGCCTAAAGCCTCTCGTTGCCAGATCCAATTGACTTTTGCAGAACACAGACCATTCAGCACAACATTCTGCGCTATTGAAATCTGAGGATATGATTATGAATTATACTACTTATTCATTCTGGCGCGTAGCCAGGCTCTGAATCGGAGACCGATGATCTTACCCAAATCTTGTGCAGGCATGTCCAGGTCTAGTTTAGACACATGCTCCAATTCGGCTGTGGCAATATCAGCCACAGCCTGAGCCGCATCGTCAATACTGGGACGTTCGCAGCCGTCGTCGGTTGGAATCGTTGCTTCGCCGTGGATTAGCCAGTCGATCAAGACCGCATTTGCCTTTGCAATCTGACTTAACTCCGCAACATGGTAGGATCCATGTTGCAGAATGCGATCAATTGTCTCCTCTGATAATCCGCACCGCAACCCGAATCCGGCGGCCGGTTCGCCATCGCTGAGGGAGCGGACCCTCTCAGCGATTGCCGCCATGTTGATGGACTCATCGTTGCCAGACGCCATCATAGGACCTGTGCCGAAGACCAACCATTCCAGCGACGCGCCGGTTCCGGCGGCGATCTGACCTAGGCTGACGGTGTCAGGTTTTCCCTCTCCACGTTCCCAATTTCCCAATGTGGACGCGGAAAATCCTAAGAAAGACGCAAACGCCTCCCTGTTACGACCGGGCATAACTGCCTGGCGGAGGGATATTAGCCGCTCAGCGAGCGGCGATCCAGGTTTCAGCGGTCTGGCCATCGCCTGAGATACCACTTTCGCAGTGAGCACCCACTTTCGCTGTGCCCCTAAGTCACTCACACATCGCGCTTTTTTCGCGCTGGATCGGTAGACTCGACCCAAAACAGGAAAAAAAAATCGCGATCACGAATTTTCCGCTTGGCAAAAATCCGATTTATCCATATTCCTTGTCTCATCGTGCTTCGCTGGGCAGGATAGATGGACGAAGACAGTCCGCAGCGGTGGACCAAGCCAGTCATCAAGGCTCGCGGTCGAGGAGCGCCATGAGACACTCTATGGCGTGGACGCGGCCTTTGACCTGAAGCGTGGCACGGCATCCATCACATTCATCCGTCCTCACAAAGTCGGGGAGTGAGCCTTGGCCACACTGCTGAGTGCAGCACCCTCAGACCTGTTCCCGGATCGCTACGATCAGGAAGGAAAAAAACGCCTAAAATCCCAACCACATACAAACTACAAGCTCCGACCCCAAAACTGTTCACCGGCAGATATGGCGGTCGTTACGGACAGTCGAAAGCCAGTCTTTAAGACAGGCAGTCGCGACCAAGACGCCATCATGGCATCTTGGTCTCCTAGCGAAACCAACGCCTGATGAAACTCCTAGGTCAACAGGAAATCGCGGTGGATGCGAGCGAGATCGGTTGCCGGTTGCCGATCGGCGGCGGCAACCACCTGTTCTGGCGCGCCCCGGACATCGCACTGGCCGACATGACCGCCGCGTGCATGCGGCTGAGTGAAATCGACATCAACCGGATCGGGATGGAGGCGAAACACGACCGTCGGGGCGGCACCTATTACCACCGCAATCGGTTGGCAGGCGGACATATTGTCTGGGAATTTCTCTATTGAGATTTCAAGCCAGCCCCATACAGACCGTCACACTTCTAATGCGGAGACAGAAATGCCAGGAAAACTAATGATACCTGTAGTCATCGTTATCTTAACTTCTATTTTTACTTTTTCAGCACTAATATTTTTTCTCTATCGTGAGTTAAATACAGTTAACGGTGTTACTAATATAACACGATCTGTGGAAGCACACCTCACGTCATGGATTGGACAATCCGCCAAGCCAGTGCATTGCAGCGGACGGATGGCTAAAACCATTCGCGATGATAAGATCTTTTTGTCATCTGGGTACAAATTTGAGATTCTATCTAATAAGGCACCCTTTGCTCCTAGAGACGGTGCAGGCGCAGTATTTCATAACAACATGCTGTTCTTGATTGGCGGATGGAATCCAAATGACAACATTCATTTTCCAAAGACAACGTCAAATGACGTTTGGCGCAGCCCAGACGGTGGAGAATCTTGGCAACTGATCAAGCCAAATACATATGATAGTGACTTTATTGCCACTGAGAGCGATTTTAAGGGTCGCCACACAGCCGGGTATGTGACCAACAACGGCTTTATATATATAATAGGAGGGGATGCCAACCAGGGATATCACATTTCAGATATTTATAGATCTTCTGATGGTATCGATTGGACTTTGGTAAATCGAGAGCCACCTTGGGCGCCTCGGGCCCTTCACCTAACGTTTGTGTTCAATGGATGGATTTACGTCGCTGGCGGCCAAACCATGCCAAGTTTTACCCCGAACGAGGTTGTCGGCGAACAGTATTATCGTGATATCTGGCGATCGAAAGATGGCGAACACTGGGAAGAAGTCAAAGTAACAACGCCAATCTGGCTGCCAAGAGGGGGCTATGGAGGGTCCGGTTTTTTGCTCAATGGCGAGATATTCATCCTTGGTGGATTCACCTATGACAACCATGTCAATAACCAACGAGATATTTGGACTGACATATGGAAATCAAAAGACTTGTCGAACTGGGAGCAAGTCGTTGAGATGGCGCCATGGGCACAAACCAATGGTGGCTTAATGTACCATAATACTGCTTTCTACGACGGCAAGCTATGGGTTATTGGCGGCGCGAAAAGGGGCACCGGCAATACAAACGATATCTGGTTCAGCTCAGACGGAGAACATTGGGAGGTCATTGACTGTTCCCCCATTCGTCCTACCCATGCAAGTGCTGTTTGGTCAACGCCTCAGGGAATAATTATTGTCACTGGATTGGATCCGTTTGGCGAAGTTTGGAAAATATCTAAAAACCCAGGTCCTGTCTCTTAGGTCCCGGCTGACAAGGGAGTGGAGTGGACCGGGCCACCTGGGCAACGGTATGCTGGTCCCCGTTTTCGCCGGTCGGCGACGGGAACACCTGCCAGTAGAACCGCGCCCAGGTTACCCGAGGTCTGCCCCAGACTGGGTGTGCGACGTCCTGCATCGGTCGAACGACCTTTGGCATCTTCAGAAAACCCAGGCTGGTAACAACGATACGGCGTCCACACCACCCGCTCCAGGCCGCCCGCTGTCTCCTCTCCTGACTGTGGCTCCACCGGTAAAAAAAGATCGGCAGAAGCGCGGTGGCGGAGCCAACATCTGCCACCAACCAGAACACGGCTCCGCCGCTCAACGGTCAGCCGGCGCCCGACATCAGTACGGCCGGGCGCACCATCTGGCCGGAGCCGGGTGCTGCGAGCACGTTGGTGCCGTCAAATACCGGTTGGCCGCGCAGGAACGTGGCGACCGGACGATACGGCAGCTCGAGGCCCTCATAGGCGCTCCAGCCGACGATGCAGTGGCCGCTGGCACGGGGGTCATAGCGGCCGGGCTTGTGGCCCATGACGACGATGTCGGCGTCGCGACCGACCTCGAGTGCGCCCTTGCGGTGGCCGATGCGGAACAAGCGCGCCGGATTCTTGGCGAGCAGTCGCGGTGCCCAGATCAAGGGCAGCTTGCGCTCAACCAGCCCCTTGACCAGCAGGCTATACAACGGTTCCAACCCAGGCGCGCCGGATGAATTGTTCAGCATCACCGGGTCGCTCTTGCGGTCTTCCGACCAGCTCACATGGTCGGTGGAAACGATGGTGATATTGCCGCCGGCCAAGTGGTGCCACAGCTTCTCGCGCTCTGCCTTGCCGCGGATCGGCGGATTGATCTTGCCTTTGCCGCCGAGCCGGCCGACGTCATCCTCCTCGCACAGGGTGAGGTAATGGATGCAACATTCGATGGTGCTCTCGAAACCTTGACGCTGGTAAGCGGCGGAAATCTCGTAGCCGCGACCGATGGAGCAATGCACGATGTGAGCGGCACAACCGGTGTTGGCGCCGATCTCATAAACCTCGGCAATGGCCAGCGCCTCGGTGACCGGCGGGCGTGACAGGGCGTGCGCGCGGTAGTCGGTTAGGCCCAACTCTTTCACGCGGGCCACCCCGGCCCGCACGCACTCGTCGTTTTCGTTATGGATGCCGCACATCAATCCGTAGGGCGCAATGGCGGCGAACGCGTCCACCATCAGCGGTGTCGCGATGCGCGGGAAACGGTCCGGATGGGTCTCGAAGGTGGAGAACTTGAACGCGACGGCGCCGGCCTCGATCAGGGCAGGGATCTGCGCGACGCCGTCGTTCGGATGGATGGTGGCGTAGAGCGCCACATCCACACGGTTGTGTGCGTCCGCATCGGCCCATTTGCCGCGGAACCTGTCCGGCGTGCAGATCAGGTTGCCGTCGTCGTAGGGCATGTCGACGATGGTGGTGACACCGCCGGCCGCCGCCGCCCGGGTCGACCAGTCAAAACCTTCCTGATCCTTCTGAGTGTGACTGTGCACTTGGGCATCGATGGCCCCGGGCATGACATAAGCTGCACCAAAATCGAAGCGTTGGGCCGCATCCGGGCCGGTCCCGGTCCCGACGCGTTCGACCACGCCGCCACGGATGGCGACGAACCCCCGTTCGATCTCACGATCGGCCAACACCACGTGCCCCGTGACGACACTGTCAAAATCGGCCATGGGCCTCCCCGTTTACCTGCCTGCCGCACTCCGGCCGTTCCGCCACCCGCGGGCGCCGGCCGGAAATCAGAATGCATAATCACGGCGAACGCGTATATCGGATTTGCTCCGACCAGGCGTCGAATGGCAACCCGCGCCCTAAAAGGCCAGTCCAAACCGGTTGTCGGGCCACCAGTCAGGGTCGAGAACTTGGTCGAGGGTGTAGGCGGGTTCGGCGGGAATGACCGAACCCGCGACGGCATGGCCGTTGCCAGTCCCGGACAGAACACGTTCGGCGCGGCACCGGGCCAATGCGTATTCCCGGGGCCAGCGCGCGGCCACTTTTCTGCGCAGACTGGGGCTGTCATCCAGGCTGCGCGCGACGTCCTCACGGCACCGACCGATGATCTCGATCCAGCGATCCCGCGGCGCCGGATCCGGCGAATGCTCCAGCTTGAGCAGATGTTCCAGGATTAAGCCGATGCGTTCATTGACCGCAACCAAACCTTGGCGGCCCATTTGCTCGATCTCATCGGCGATATGGTCCCAGTCGATAGGCAGTTTGAGGCGGTCATAGGTGCCGTGACGCAGCAAATCCGCCTGTTCCTGGGTCCAAAGGTAGAAGTCGCGGTCGTAAAGCTGGGACGGATCGGACATGATCTCCTCCACAAGCGCCCACCACGCTGGCCAACACGTGGGGCACCAGCCGTTGGCGACTGTTTATCAGCATACGACGCGTACAGGCAATCGCCATGCCGGTGGAGTCCAAACCCCGTTTGCCGCCCCCTGCCGGCGGAGTCCAAGTCAAGACGCAAGATCGGCTTGGACTCCACCGGCAGACTCGCTGTTTGGGGTGTGGACTCCGGGGTATGGACTCTGGGGTGTGGACTCTGCCGGCAGGGGGCGACCAACCGCGCAGCAGGGGAGGGAATCGGATCGGAAGTGTCGATCTGGACTCTACCGGCAGAGCCAACCAACGACTCGTTGCACACAGGCCATGGGCAGATCCACTGGACCCTGCCAGTTTCCCACAGGACTCTGCCGGCATGGCTTGGACTGAACCGGTGGGCCACTCTGGACTCAACCGGCCGGAGGTTGGACTATGCCAGTTTTCCCCAGGACTCTGCCAGCCAAACAAATAGTCTAAAACAAAAAAATCGAATAGCGTTGGCAAACCGGTAAAGTCCAAGTCGACAAGGCAGCCACGATCTGGCTTCACTGTGGCCAGCTTCTTGGGAGCGGCAAAATGAACCATCAGATTTGCGAGGAAATCGAGCGTCAGGGGGTTGAAGCGGTTCGGCAATTGGCGACAAGCAAAGCAGAACGCCGATTGATCGAAATGCGTGCTGAAATCCTGGCCGATGATACCAACGCACTCAGTTTGACTTACTCCGGATTCTGCCTAGTGGCTCTGCCGCACCGGGAAATTCCGGCAGGCGAAAAATGGGTACGCCGTGCCCACCGTATGCAACTTGTCGTACAGCCCGGCACCATGCAGAGCAACGGTGACGCCATTGACGTCGGCATTCCTTACGGCTCACGCGCGCGTCTCATCCTTTTGTATCTACAAACAAAAGCAGTACAAACCGGCCAGCGAACGGTGGAACTGGGTCGGTCGATGAACGAATGGTTGTCGCGCATGGGTCTTTCCATCGGCGGTAAGACCTACGCCGGCATTCGAGAGCAGGCTAATCGGATTTCCGCCTGCCGGTTGAGCTTCTTCTGGGACGACGAAAAGCAGGGTGTACGTGGTTTTCACCACGACAGCATCGTGCGTTCGGGCATCCAGCTACACCGGCGTTCTCCAGACCTGGCACAGCCGTCACTGTTCGAGGAAACGGTGGAGTTGTCGGAGACCTTTTTCGAGGCCCTGAAGAATCACCCGGTGCCGCTGCAGGAAGCCGCGGTGCGACAAATTTCCAACCGGTCGCTGTCGCTCGACCTATATTTCTGGCTGGCCTATCGGCTACACACCCTGAAGAAACCGACGCCGATTCCTTATCCAGCGCTATTCGAACAATTCGGCGCCGGTTTCCGCAGTCTGCGCAACTTCCGTGACCATTTCAAGGAAGCCTTGGGCTATGCCCTGGCTGTTTACCCGGATGCCAAGGTAGACATCGAACCGGGTGGCGTGCGCCTGCACCCGTCGCGCCCGCCGGTAGAGTCCAAAGCCACGGCAACCGGTCGGTTGCTTATGGCCGTGTGACCGGCAGAGTCCAAACGGGCAACATGAAGACGCTCCTTGTCATCGGGATCGGTGCCGGACATCCTGGCCAGTTGACCTTGCAGGCGGTGGACGCCATGCGCCGGGTTGACGTGTTTTTCCTGCTAGACAAGGCAGGGCCCGGCAACGACGCTCTCACCGGACTGCGACGCGACCTCCTCGACCGGATGCTGCCAGCCGGCCACCACCAGCTCGTGGCCGCACCAACCCCAGAGCGGGACACCGGAGCGCCCTGTTATCAACACGGCATCGACCGGTGGCGACGGGCCCGTACCCGCACGATGGCAGACTTGATTACCAGCAACTTAGGAGAAGGAAAGACCGGCGGTTTTCTTGTGTGGGGAGAACCCAGCCTCTATGACGGCACCATCCAAGCGCTGAACGACCTGATTGCCGACGGCATGGATCTGCGCTTCGATGTCGTCCCAGGTATCAGCAGTGTTCAGGCGCTCATGGCCAGCCACCGCCTGCCGCTCAACCGCATTGGCGAGCCGATCACGATCACAACAGGCCGACAATTGGCCAAGACCGACCCGGCCACCGTGACCAACACCGTGGTCATGTTGGACAGCCGGATGGCGTTCGAACGGTTCGTCGACACCCACCTGGACATCTATTGGGGCGCCTACCTTGGCACGACCGACGAGGTACTGGTGGCGGGCCAACTGGCCACGGTAGCGGACGAGATCAAGACAGTGCTGAATCGGGAGCGTGCCCGCAAAGGCTGGGTCATGGACACCTACCTCCTGCGCCGACCAGCACCGTTATCACAAGACATCTCATAACATGGTCGTCAGGGCCCGGTGTCAGCAGCCGGAACGGCGGTGCAGGGAAGCTGGGCTAAAGGCAGCGGCGTGCAGGTCTGCATCGCCTACACTCAGATCGTGCAGGTCATCATACCGCGTCTGCATGAAAGGGCCCGTGCGACGGGTCCTCGATCCTTGGTCGATCTTCGGTGCCGGTAGAGTCCAAAGCGAAATGCACCCGGACTGTCTCGGTTTCCCTCGCCAGCCCCATCACCTCGTCGAAGAATGGCCAAGACGCACAGTCACGCGCAGCCTGCACGAGCCAGAGGGATCGCCCGTACTGGGTGCGCCAATCTTCAGCCACCGCCTGGCACAACAGAACCAACACGGAGGGAGGATACCAATGCCACACCAAATCAGCGCGACCGGTCACCGTTCCGCGGTGCCGGAGGTGAAATTACCGCGCGGTGCCAGGGCCTCGACGACCGGGGCACTGGACACCATAAATGTGCGCTGCACCGGGGCAGGGTGGCCCGGTATAGGACGCCGTATCAGCAGGGAGTGGCCGGGCAAACAAGCCGAGAATCCGCCGCCGTCGGTCGGTTCCAGGTGGAAAGAGCGGCCAACGCCGAACGCGATCTCCGCCCACGCCCCCTTTATCAGGCTGTGAAGAACGCACTGTCGACGTCAATGCCGAACGCTTCGATGCGCTCGATCGGTGCGACGTGGGTGATGGCCAATACCGGGTGGCTTCGATAGGCGGCAATCCATCGCAACCGTTCGAGCATGCCGCCGGACAGGCGGATTGCCCACCAGCCTTGTTGGCCCAGGAACCCCCGTTCAAAGCCGTCCCGCTTGGCCGGCACGATAACAGTATCGGACGTGGCCTTTCCGGACGCGGACGGTATGGCACGTGGTGGGGCGGCACGGTCTGTTGCCACCACTGTGCGAGACAATGCAAACCCGCGGACGTCGACCAACGGCAACAGCCTTAGCATTTCATCGAAAAACGTCGCCAAATCGGCCCGTTCGGCCTCGGAAACAACCGGTTCGGTGGTTGGGGCTGCACTATCCAACTGGTATTGGCCGGCAATCTTGGCCCGCTCGTGCAGGGTGTGTTCGAGCCAAAGCGCATGGGCGCGATTAAGTCCGACATTGGTCGATACGAACACAACGCCGCGATCCCAGAAGAATTTGGTGGAATCGTGCCTGCTGATATGTTCAGCGACGGTTTCGGATTGGCCGATGTA
>JANQJV010000053.1 GCA_028281465.1 Azospirillaceae bacterium
CTGCCGCCGGTTTTGTCGGCCATCTGCGCGGTGGCCTCGTCATGGCAACCGTTTCGGCCTGTGCGATGTTCGGCGCGATCTGTGGCTCCTCGCTCGCCACCGCCAGCACGATGACCAAGGTGGCCGTGCCCGAAATGCGGGCGCGCAACTATGATGACAGCCTGTCGCTCGGCTCGGTTGCGGCCGGCGGAACGCTCGGCATCCTGATTCCGCCCTCGATCATGCTGGTGATCTATTCGCTGATCACCGAAACCCCGCTGATCGACCTGTTCGCCTCCGCGCTGATACCGGGGCTCCTGCAGGTTGTGATGTATATCGTGGCGATCGGAGCACTGTGCTGGTTCGTGCCGAGACTGGGACCGGCGGCCCCCAGGGTCAGTTGGGCGGGCGCCTTCAAGGGGCTTGTGGCGGCGGCGCCGGTACTGCTGATTTTCGTCATCGTGATCGGCGGCCTTTATCTCGGCGTCTTCACGCCGACAGAGGGGGCCGCGGTCGGGGCGCTGGCCACCTTCATCTATCAGATCGTCGTCGACGGCTGGAACTCGAAGAAAACCCGCGCGGTCCTGATCGAGACCGCCGAAACCGTGGCGATGGTGTTTCTGATCGTGGTCGGCGCCACGGTCTTTTCCTTCTTCATGTCGTTCTCGGGCGTGCCGATGGCCTTTGCCGGCTTCGTTCAGGAACTGGGCCTGTCCGGCATCCAGATCGCGTTCGCGATCATGGTGCTCTACCTGCTCTTGGGCTGCCTGGTCGACAGCCTTGGCATGCTGCTTCTCACCGTGCCGGTGCTCTTTCCCGTGGTGCAGAGCATCAGCGGTGATCTCGGCATGACGCCGGACGAGGCCGCGCTTTGGTTCGGCGTGTTTGCCATCATCGTCATCGAGATCGGGCTGATTACGCCCCCCATCGGGCTCAATGTCTTCGTCATCCAGGCATCTCTACGCGATGCCAGCCTCGCCGCCGCCTTTCGCGGCGTCATCCCGTTTCTGCTGACCGACATCGTGCGCGTGGTTCTGCTCATCCTGTTTCCGGTCATCGCGCTTTGGTTCCCACGGCTCTTGTCGGGTTAGGGGCCGTTCAACCAGCCCATATGGGCACGCAGGCAACCTTTTAAGGGAGGACTTAACAATGACCATCACCAGACGCACCCTGCTGCAGGGCGGTGCAGCCCTTTCAGCGGCGGCCATCATCACGGGCCCGGCGCGCGCGGCGGATTACACGTTCCGCTTCGCCAGCCTGACACCGGCGGCCGGCTATATCCACTCCCAGCACCTGGTCCCGTTCAAGGAGGCCGTCGAACGCGACAGTGACGGGCGCATCGCCGTCGATCTCCAGCCGGCAGGTGTCTTCGCCCGCGCACCGCAACTGCACCAGCTTGTGGAAACCGGCGTTCTTGACATGGCGTGGACGATCCAGGGCTATTCCTCGGGCCGCTTCCCCCAGTCCGAAGTGCTGGAGCTGCCGTTCCTCTACGATACCTCGGCCGCCGGCACGCGCGCGTTGATGATGATGAATGACGAAGGGCTGTTCGAGCAGGATTACGGCTCGATAAAGGTCCTGGCACTCTATACCCACCGGCCCTACGGCATGTTCACGACCGGCCAGGAGGTCCGCACCATGGCCGATATGGCGGGCCTGAAGATGCGCACGCCATCGGCGATGATCGGCGAGGCGCTGGAAATGCTCGGCGCAACGCCGGTCGGCATCCCCGTCTCCGAGATCGCCGAGAACCTGCGCCGGGGCGTGATCGATGGCACCGTCTTCGTCTACGAAGCCATCCAGCCTTTCGGGCTCCAGGATCAACTCAAGTACCTGACGGACCTGAAGATCGCCGGGCCGCGCTTCATGGTGATCATGAACCGCGCCCGCTATGAGGGCTTGCCCGAGGATCTGCAAGAGGTCATCGATACCCATTCGGGCATGGGCATGGCCATGGGCATCGGCGAGGGCCTCGACAGCGAAGAACTGCGTCTGAAGGCTGAATTCGACGCTTCGCCCGACTACACCGTCGTCGAGCTCGAGCCGTCCGCGCGCGCGGAAATGGTCGCCGCGACCACGCCGGTCCAGGAAAACTGGCTCGCCGCTGCGAAAGCGGACGGCCATGATGGCGAGGCGCTGCTCGCCAAGGCGAGGTCTCATCTGGGAGGCTAGTTTGGCAGCTTCCGCGCGTACCGGTTAGCGATGCGATTGTGCATCCTTACGGACCGGGCTCGCGTGAACCGAGCCCGCAAGCGGTCTCGGCAGGGTAGGCGCGGAGCACCTCCGAAGAGGATGCCCCTGCGCCTCCCTCCAAACCGTGCATGCACCTTTCGATGCACACGGCTTTCCACATGCGTTTGCTTCCACACCGTCAGCGATCCGCTCCGCAGGTCTTGCACGCGGCGGAGATGATGCATCTGGAACGGACCTGTCGTGTCTCCGCAACCCTCGCATTGCGCGGCTTCGAGGCCCTCCAATGGAGGTCCTCCCACGCGGGCAGCCGGCGCAGTACTACATCAAGCCCGAGCCGATCATTGATCCGGCAGAGCGGATCACACATTCGGATGCGTTCTTTGCGGCAACCGGGCCTACTACAGGAACAGCACAGACCACGTTCAGATGCCGGTGTTCGAGTGTTTCCGCAGCCCGGAAGCCTATTTTTCCACGCTGGCACATGAGGTCGCGCACTGGACGAAGCACAAGAAACGGCTGGATCGGGATTTTGGGCGCAGGAAATGGGGAGCAGACCAGCCAATAAGAAGTTTTTATGAATCTTGATGCGATTTCTGAATTTGAAGTTATGAACTGATATCCGCAGTGTGTCTCAAAACGTGTGAGGCACATGTGGTAGAAATCGACCTAGCGTCTTCCAGGCTCGCGGCGTGGACCAATCGAACAAGGACCGTCAGCGCCCCAAGTCAGGTTCTTCGCTCGGCACAAAGATGCATTTTGGATGCGGTTTCATGTGCAATTGCAGGTCGTACTCATCCAACAACGCAAACAGTTGCGTCAGTCTCTGAAGCACATTTTGCAACGGGCCCGGCTGTCGTTTGGTTCACAGACAAGACGCTTTCCCCGATCGGTGCCGCCATGGTCAACGCCAATGCGGTTTCGATTCTGGATATTGACGACGGCAATCGCCAGGCCATGGGGCACCCTGGTGGCGCGATAGTCCCTGCCGTTCTTGCCGTCGCGCAGGACATTGGCTCACCTCGCGCAGATGTTCTGAGCGCTATCGTTGTGGGCTACGAAGTGGCCGTACGCGTAGGCGCTTCCGAGCAGCGCCCATCATATCATTCGGCGAACTACACCTGTTTCGGCGTCGCCGCTGCGACGGCTTACCTGCGGGAGCTGCCCGTCGAGCAAACCGCGCATGCCCTTGGGATCGTGGGGTACTACGGCCCCCGCCTTTCTAATCTGACGCTAAGCCAGGAGATGAGCAGCAACGTCAAAGAGAGCTTACCGTGGTCGGTTGTGCCCGGTATCATAGCCGCCGATCTGGCGGCTGCGGGCTTCACCGGAAATCGCGATGTGTTGGATATCGCCGAACGGTTCGACACTGCAAAATTGCTCGGCGAGCTTGGCGAAAGTTTCGCTATCGAGCGGACCTATTTCAAGAAATATAGCTGCTGCCGCTGGATTCATAGCGCGATAGAGGCCGCGCTGGACCTGCAGCTCGAGCATGGATTTAAGGCCGGGGACATTGAGTTGATCGAGGTGGAAACCTTTACCCAGGCCGATCGTCTCAACAACCAATGCAATCCACCCACATTGACCGGCGCGCAGTTCAGTGTGCCCTATTGTTTGGCGCTTGCTCTGACGTCGGGAGAAGCGGCGCTGATGCCACTGCGTGAAGAGGCACTAGGACAGTCCGAAGCTGTCGCTTTAGCTGACAAGGTTCACTTGAGCACCAGCGAACGGATGGATGCAGTCTTTCCAGACCAGGTCCCCGCAATTGTCACCATTCATACGGGGACACAACAGTTCACTCGCCGCGTCGATGACCCATGGGGCGAGGCCAGGCGCCCGCCAAGCGACGCAGAACTTGTCGATAAACTTAGAAACCTGGCCCGGTACAGTCTGCCTGACGGCAGGATTGATGCATTGGTAGACGCAGTTCTGAACCCCCTGGCGCCCATGCAAGACATCTACGCCGCTTTGCAAGGCCGGTCTTCCCAATAAGGAAAATCCATCTAGGATGGCCTGACTTGATAAGCCGAGGCGATAGATGAATTTCAACCAGATTCGCAGTTTCCACTTGGTGGCGACACTTGGCACGTATCAAGCAGCCGCAGAACGCCTGCATGCGACGCAGCCGGCCATTTCGGGCCGCATAGCCGCGTTGGAAAATGCTTTAAACATCAAACTGTTCGACAGATCTGGCTATCGCGTGTCGTTAACCCAGCAGGGGCGGCAGTTTCTTCCCTTTGCGGAACAGATGCTGGAACTGCAGACCCAGGCCTTGGTCGCTGTGAGCAAAGCTGACGAGCTCACAGGCAATCTGCGCCTCGGTGCTTCCGATACGATGGTCATAAGCTGGTTGCCGGATTTCTTGATCGACCTGCGTAGTACACATCCCGGTGTGACGGTCGAAATGTTCGTTCGGGCCTCGCCGCATCTGCGCGATGAACTGCTGGCGCATGGACTTGATTTGGCGCTGATGGTTGGTCAGATTTCGAACCCGGCGGTGATCTCCCGAGCGTTCTGCAAGTGCCCCATGGGCTTGGTGGCGGCTCCTGAACTTGGGCTGCACGGACGCAGGCTGGCCCCTGAAGATCTGGCAGGGTTGAATTTTCTGACTTTCGAGAAAATGACACAGCCCTTTTTCGATATCAGCCGGATCATGAAGGAGCACAACATCGCGGCGAATTTGAACCCGATTTCGGCCCTGCAGTCCATCGGGCTGTTGACCAAAAAGGGGCTCGGGGTGGGGTATGTGCCGCTCGTCGCGGTTGAAAGCCTATTGGACAGTGGGCAGGTTGTGCAGTTGGACACACCGTTCGTGTTTCCGTCGCTTTCTTTCAGCATTGCCTATCTCGACGGGCCCCATCGCGCGTTTGTCGAGTTGATCGCAGAGGCCGGCATGGCTTTCCTGAAGGAAAACAACCGCTCAGACTTCATAAATATTTCCTATTAACCCGCATCGAAAATTCCCGCTTTTTTTTGGCCTTTCCGGGTGATGTTCTGTTCCCCAGCAATCGGGGGAATGAATGGCCTGGCGCGTAGCCTCTGATATCGGCGGGACGTTTACGGACGTAGCCTATATAGGCGTTGACGGCACGCTTTCGACGGCAAAAGTACCCTCCTCGCCACCCCATTTCGGGCGTGCCGTCGTTGATGGTGTGTCGCGCATGGCGGAGGGGGCCGGGCTGGCTCTGTCGGACATGGCGGAGATGGTCCACGGTTGCACCGTCGCGACGAACGCGATTCTCGAAGGTAAAGGCGCGCGCACGGCCCTGGTGACCACGCAAGGGTTCCGGGATGTGCTCGAGTTGCGCCGCATTCGCGTCCCCCGGCTCTATGAACCTCTTTACGTAAAGCCTGCGCCACTGGCGCCCCGTAATCTGCGGTTCGAGGTTTCCGAGCGCATGGGGGCTGATGGGATTGCTGTAACGCCATTGGACGAAAACCATGCGCGCGAAATCGCGCACAGCATTGCCCGGGCCGGGGTCGAGGCTGTCGCGGTATGCTTGCTCCATTCCTATCGCAACCCTGAGCACGAGCGTCGGGTGGGCGAGATCATGCGCACCGAATTGCCGGATCTGTTCATCACGCTGTCCGTGGATATCTTGCCGCAGATGCGCGAATACGAACGGACCTCGACAAGTGTTGTGAATGCGTATGTCGGCCCGCCGGTCCGCGCCTATCTGGGTGAGATGGAGGCCGATCTGCGCGCCGCAGGCTGCGGTGGGCGTATTTCCATGATGCAATCCTCCGGCGGGATCGTGGATGCGCGAACGGTCAAGGAGAAACCCGCCCAGATCGTCGAATGCGGACCTGCTGCCGGGGTCGTCGGTGCTGCCTGGCTTGCGAAGTCCCTGGGCCTTGAGAACATCATCACCTTTGACATGGGGGGGACGACCGCAAAAGGCTCGATGATCGAGAATGGGGGGCTGATCTTCGCCGAAGATTACGAAGTCGGCGACAGTATGAGCACAGCGGGAGCGATCGCGGGCGGCGGCGGGTATTCTCTGCGCCTGCCCGTGATCGACATCTCCGAGGTTGGCGCAGGCGGCGGGTCCTATGTCTGGCTCGACCGCGGCGGAGCAATCAAAGTCGGACCGCAAAGCGCAGGCGCCGTCCCCGGACCCGCTTGCTACAACGCGGGCGGAACAAGACCGACAGTGACTGATGCCAATGTCGTGCTTGGATACCTGAACCAGGAAAGCCTTGCGGGCGGCACCGTTCCGATCGACGCGAAATTGTCGCGCGATGCGATTGGGGGGACAATTGCCGCGCCCCTGGATTTGGGCCTGTGTGAAGCCGCCCACGGCGTGCATCAGGTGGCAAACGCGACCATGGTGCGCGCGATCAAGGCGGTGACGACCTATCGCGGGCGTGATCCGCGTGACTTTGCATTGGTGGCGTTCGGCGGCAACGGCGGCGTCCACGGACCCGGGATTGCCCAAAGCCTCGACATCAGGCGGGTCATCGTCCCGCCCGCGGCGGGGGTATTCAGTGCCGTTGGGCTGCTCCTGGCCGAGAAATCCGTGACGCTGGCACGGGCCCATTCCGGCGATCTGATGGCGGTGAACCGGGCTGAGGCTGATGCCGTCTTCGAGGCTCTGAGACAGGAAGCGGCGGGGCTCCTGGACGTCCCTGCCACGCGCGTTCGCTGCCGCCTGCAAGCCGAGCTGCGCTATGTCGGGCAGGCTTTCGAGATCACCGTCGATCTGAATGCAGGCCGCTTCGACGACTTGGACCTGGGCGCGTTTCGTGCGCGCTTCAACACCGAATACGCGCAGCGCTTTGGTCATTCCTTCGGGGACGCGGAGCCGGTCGAGATCGTCTCGCTCAAACTGGTCGCAACCGACCCCGCACATCGGCCGATTGATCGTCTTGCGCAGCCCTCCAACCCCACGCCCGAGACGGTGCGACAGGTCTGGTTCGGGCCGCGGCATGGGTTGCATGAGACCCGTGTCATCGGGCGGACAGCCCTTGGCGCGGCTCCGCAGCAAGGCCCGCTGATCATTGAGGAATACGAGGGCACTACGGTGGTCCCACCGGACGCCCGAACCTGGACTGATCGGAACAGCAACATCGTTGTTGAACTCGGGCAGGTGTCATGAGCAAGACCGATCCCTTCCTGCTGGAGGTCCTGCGCTACGCCTTCGACACCATCGCCGAAGAGATCACGCTGACAATCGTGCGCACGGCGTACAGCCAGATCGTGCGGGACAGCCTGGATTTTTCGACCGCGCTGTGTGACGCGCGGGGGCGCACATTGGCGCAGGGCGTCTGCACGCCGATGCATCTGGGCGCGTTTCACGATGCCTTGCGGAATATGCTGGCTGAGGTCGGGGGTGATGTGCATCCCGACGATGTTTTCATCATGAACGACCCTTACGCCGCGGCGGGGCAGCACCTGCCTGATATTTACGTCGTGCAGCCGATTTTCTTTGAAAGTGTTCTGCGTGGTTGGTCCGCAACGCTGGCGCATCACTCGGATGTCGGAGGCATCGTAGCAGGCTCCAACGCGCTGGGCGCGCGCGAGATCTGGCAAGAAGGCCTGCGCATCCCCGTGCTCAAGCTGATTGACCAAGGCGCGCGGAACGAAACTCTGTGGAAGATGATCGCGCTGAACGTGCGGACACCTGACATGGTGATGGGAGATTTGCAGGCCCAGATCGCCGCTTGCGCCATTGGCGCGCGCGGGCTGGTGAAACTCTACGAACGGTATGGCGTCGATACGCTGGAGCAGGGCATGGCCGACCTCAATGCCTATGCGCTGCGGCTGGCCCGGGCCGAAATTTCGGATATCCCCGACGGCACTTACCGGTTTACGGACCATATTGACGGGATCGGCGACGACCCCGAGCCCGTGATCCTGAATGTTGCCGTTACAATCGAAGGCGGCCATGCCGTCGTCGATTGGACCGGGTCGAGCGATCAGATCGAGGGCGGAATCAACTCGACCTTTCCCTTCACCAAGGCCTGCGCCTATGCCGCGATCCGCTCGCTGATGCAGGCTGACGTTCCCAATTGCCACGGGTTCACCGAGGCAATCGAGGTGCGCGCGCCTGAGGGATCGGTCGTCAGGCCGACGTCTCCAGGCCCTTGCGGTGCGCGCGGCATCACCGGGTACCGGATGATTGACTGCCTCTTTGGTGCTTTGGCTCAGGCCGCGCCCGACCGGGTCACGGCGGATGGGTCCGGCGGGTCCACGCTGCCGACGATCTCGGGCATGCATGAGGGCAGGATGTTCGTCTTTTGCGAGACCGCAATGGGCACTTGGGGCGCCAGCCGCGCCAATGACGGGCAGGAGGGCGTGCCGCATATCGGCGCCAACCAATCGAACGTGCCGATCGAGATGATTGAGCAAACCTATCCGCTTCGCATCGAGCATTACGGGTTCGAGATCGACAGCGGCGGCGCGGGGCGGACGCGAGGGGGCATGGCCCTGCGCAGAGAGTATCGGGTGTTGTCCGACAAGGCTTTGCTGAATGTGCGCTCGGATAAACGCGCCTTCCCGCCTCACGGGCTCGACGGCGGCGCGCCGGGCAAGCCTTCGATGAACAAGATCCTGTTCGGGACGTCCGAGGCCGTTTTGCCAGTGCTGCTGTCCGAGCCGGTTCTGCTTCGAAAGGGAGAGATCTTTAGCCACGTGATGGCCTCGGGCGGCGGGTTCGGCGCGGCATTCGAGCGCGATCCCGAGCGTGTCCTGCAAGACGTCATTCTGGAAAAGGTCAGCATCCAGGGTGCGGCCCGGGACTACGGCGTTGCGATCCAACGCGGTGACGACGAGGCATACGAGATCAACCGGGAAGAAACCGCGGCACTGCGGGCGAACCAAAACCAGCACAAGGGAGACTTGAAATGTTCATGAAACACGCGCTTACAGCCGTCGCGCTGTTCTGCGCCGCAGGGCTTGCCCAGGCGCAGACCAATCTGGACATGACCAACGAATACGAGCCCGGCTCGATCCACGGACAGGGCGATCAGTTCTTTGCCGATCACGTGAACAACGCGGGTGCGGATGTGCAGATCACGCTGCATCTTGGCGGTGCGCTTGGATTCAAATCCGCTGACAACCTGGACGCGGTGGGCGATGGCGTGGTGCCGATTGCCGACACGCTGGGGGGTGTTCTGGCTGGTTCCGATCCGCTGTTCCTGGTCAGTTCACTGCCCTTCGTCGCAGCCAACCCGGAAGAGGCGCGCAAGCTCTACAACGCGGCAAAACCCGCCTATGAGGCTTTCTTCGAGGCCAATGGTCAAATCCTGCTTTATGCCTCGCCCTGGCCGCCTTCAGGCCTTTGGGGCAAGAAGCCCGTGGACACTGTGGAGGCTTTGACGGGCCTCAAGATGCGCACCTATGACGCCAATGGCACGCGCACCCTGATCGAGGCCGGCGCCGCGCCGATCCAGCTTAGCTGGGCTGACGTGGTGCCGCAGCTCGCCACTGGCGGCATCGAAGGCGTGCTGACCTCGGCGGAGGGCGGTGTGAACGCCAAGTTCTGGGAGCACCTGTCGCATTTCACCGAGATCAACTATGCGATGCCGCTGAACTTTGTGCATATGAACAAGGACGCCTTCGACGGGCTGTCCGATGCGGGCAAGGCCGCGATCCTGGCCGCGGCCGAGGCCACAGACGCCAACAACTGGGGGGCGTTGGAAAACCGCGTGTCTGGCAACTACGACACGCTGAAAGCCGAGGGCGTGACCATCGTCGAAAACATCACGCCAGAGCTGCAGTCGCATTTAGGCACCGCCGCCGCCGCCGTACTGGCCGATTGGAAAGGCAAGACCGGCGAAACAGGCGCCGCTGTACTCAAGGTCTATGGCGAAGCAGTTGGGCGCAGTTACTAATTCGACTTAATATTATTGCGAGGGGCGTTCGCGCCCTTCGCACCTTTCCATGAGGGCTGCCTTCATGCTGAATCGGCTGTCGACCATCACAAGCAAGATTGGCAACACCGCGGCTATCTGCGCGCTTATCTACATGTTTTTGCACATTATTCTTGAGATCATTCTGCGCAACGCCGTCGCCAAATCCACCTTCGTTCTAGACGAATTCGTAGGCTACGCGGTCTCGGGGCTGACCTTTCTGGCGCTCGGCGAGACGCTGCGCAACGACAAGCTGATCCGGGTCACATTGTTACTGGAGGACGCGCCGGCGGCGGCGCGACGGCTGCTGGAGATCTTCGGCTACGCCTCGGCCCTGGCCGTGGGATGCTTTGGCGCATGGTATATCGGCAAGTCCGTGATCCGAAACTTCGTTCGTGGCACGACGAGTTCTTCCATTGCTGAGGTGCCGCAATGGATTCCTGAGAGCTTTGTGTTGCTCGGGCTTATCATCTTCACCATCCAGGCGCTGGTGTCGTTGATAGTCGGGACTGCGCGAACGCACCGGGTCACCTGATGGACGCCGGATCGATCTCTCTACTGGTTCTTCTGCTGCTTGTCGGCTACCTCGCCTCGGGCACGGTCATCTTTGTCAGCATCATCTGTGTCTCGGCGCTAAGCCTCGGCGTGTTCCTCGACTTTGGCCCCGACCGGCTGGGAGCGACGCTGTCGCGGATCATGATCCGTGCGTCGAGCTCGTGGGAGCTTTCCGCCATTCCACTGTTCGTCTGGATGGGCGAGATCGTGTTTCGAACCTCGCTCATCAGCAGCATGTTCCGCGGGCTCTCGGTTTTGGTAGGGCGCCTGCCCGGCGGCCTCCTGCATACCAATGTCATCGGATGCGCGCTTTTCGCAGCGGTGTCCGGGTCATCGGCAGCGACAACAGCCACGGTTGGCAAGATCACTTTGGGAGAGCTGCGCGCGCGCAACTATGATGAGGGTCTGGCCGTAGGATCACTCGCGGGAGCCGGGACACTGGGGCTCTTGATACCGCCCTCGATCGTGATGATCATCTATGGGCTTTTGGCGGAGGTTTCGATCATCCGCCTATTCGCCGCGGGCTTGATCCCGGGCATAATGATTGCCGCATTTTATTCGCTCTATATTGCGGCCCGTTGCGCCCGAAGCGACCGGTTGGCGCCAAAAGCAATGCCCGGCGGGAGCATTGCCGGCGCGCTGAAAGACCTGGGGCCGATCTCTGTCCTGATCCTCGTCGTGCTCGGGTCGATATATGGCGGCTGGGCGACGCCCTCGGAATCCGCGGCGGTTGGCGTGGTGACCGCTCTGATGATTGCAGCGGCCCGACGTGAGCTATCGGTTTCACTGCTCAAAGACTCGCTATTGGGGGCCGTGCCGACGTCCTGCATGATCTGCTCGATCCTCGTCGCGGCGGCCTTTCTGTCGACGGCCATGGGGTTCTTGCACATCCCCCGCGACGTGGCCTCCTTTATTGGCACCCTGAACCTCTCACCCATCGGGCTATTGGTGATCCTCGCGGTGTTTTACATCCTTCTGGGGCTATTGCTGGACGGGATCTCGATTACGGTCATGACGCTGCCGATCACCATGCCATTGGTGCTGAGCGCCGGCATCGACCCGATCTGGTTCGGGGTCTTTCTGGTGATCATGGTCGAGCTTGGACAGATGACGCCGCCCGTGGGTTTTAATTTGTTCATTCTGCAGGGTATGAGCGGCGTGCCAATCCTTCGCGTTGCCACCGCCGCATTGCCCTTCTTTTTGCTGATGTGCGTGGCGGTGGTGGTCTTGGCGGTATTCCCCGAAATCGCTCTGTTCTTGCCGAATCTTCTGTTTTAAGCCGTCTAATTACAGTGGTGTCCCCAGCCCGTCAGCGTGAAAAAGCCGGGAAACTCCAACCCCCGGTGATCAGCCCCACCTGAGTGGTCCAATTTGATTGTTAGTGCATGACCGGCCTTTGGTCTATCGGGACGACGGTTTCCGGGGCCGGCGGGCGGTATCC
>JANQJV010000055.1 GCA_028281465.1 Azospirillaceae bacterium
TGAATCTGGCAAGAAAGAGACAATCTGTTGCATTTCCGAATCACTGCCGCACGTCGACCTCGGCTATCGAGTCACCTTTTCCGCCGCGGTGTACTAGCCTGCCTTCCGACATCCAGGCGTCCGAGGTCTCGCCCCCGCCCGGTGGTGTCCGGTCGGGGGCGAGATCGGTTGTGGCGTGAGTCGGTCCGGTGGGTACGCGGCGAGCCTTTGGGTGGGGGGCCGCACGCCCGGTCCGGTCACCCGTGACGTCAAAGGAGAAAGCTGCTCAGCAGCAGACCGACGGCGACCGAAACCCAGGTACAGATCAGACCCGGCAGCATGAAGCTGTGGTTCAGAAGGTATCGGCCAATCCGGGTGGTTCCGGTGCGGTCGAAGTTCACCGTGGCCAGATCACTGGGATAGTTGGGGATGAAGTAGTAGGCGTAGATGGAGGGGTAGATGCCGATCATGGTGCTCGGTGCCACCCCGAGACTGAACGCCAAAGGTCCCATCATGCGCGCGGTTGCCGCCTGACTGTTGACGATGATCGACACCAGGAAGAAGGCAAAAGCGAACATCCACTGGTTTTGCCGCACCATGTTCTCGATGACCGGCCTGATTTCGTCCAGGTTGTTGGAGACGAAGGTATCGGCCAGCCAGGCGATGCCGAAGATGGCCACGACGGCCGACATGCCGGCGCGGAACACCGGGCCCGCCACCATGGTCTTGGCGTCCACCTTGGACACCAGCACGATGACCGCGGCTGTGGCCAGCAGCGACATTTGGATGATCGACCCCATGCCGACGACCTTGCCGGTGGCGGCGTCGGCAACCGGTCGCAGGTGCGGGAAGATGCCCAACACGACGATGCAGGCCAGGCCGGTGAGGAAGATCAGGACCGCGTGTTTGGCAGAAGCCGGCAACTGGCGGCCGAGCAGGGATACGTCGGCCCCCTCCATCTCGGCCCGCAGTTTCGGGTCGTTCAGGCGGCGCTGGTATTCCGGATCCCGATCCAAATCTTTGCCGATGAACGTCTGCACCGTCGCGGCCGTGAACAGGCCAACCAGGGTGGCGAGAATCGTGACTGCGAGCACGTCGCCCAAGGTGTAGGGGACACCGCGGGTTTCGAACTGTGTGACCAGCCAGGCCATGGCGGCGGACAGGGGGCTTGCCGTGATGCCGATCTGCGAGGCCACCGAGGCCACGGCCAACGGCCGCTCGGGCCGGATACCGGTCTTGCGCGCAACGTCGGCAATGATCGGCTGGACCACATACACCGTGTGGCCGGTGCCGACCGAGACGGTCATGGAATAGGTGACCAAGGGGCCGAGAAACGTCACCGCCTTTGGGAACCGGCGCAGCAGCCGTTCGGAGAGCTGCACCAGCCATTCCATGCCGCGTGCCGCCTCAAGGGCCGACGCCGCCGTTACCGCCGCCAGAATGATCAGCATCACCGAAATCGGCGGATCTCCCGGCGTCATCCCAAATCCGAAACACAGAACGACCACGCCACAGCCGCCCGTGATGCCCATGCCAAGGCCGCCGATGCGCGCGCCGACATACAGCGCCAGCAACGTGACGGCCAGTTCGATCCAGATCATTGCTTGAACGTCCTCTCGGTCCTCGTCCAGGTAAACGCCCCCGCCGAGCAACCGAGTACGGGGACGCCGGTCACGGGCGCCGTTAACCGGGTCGACGACGCAAGGGATCCCCATGCCGTCTGACATGGCGGTCGATGGCGCCTTGGGTTCGGAAGGTCATCGTGTGTCGGTGCAACCCGAGCCATACCGGACGGCGGCGGTCATCTGCGATCGAAGCCCGACTCTTCGGAGCAGCAGCCGATGGCCGATGCCGGAAAAGTTCCGTCCGCAACCGACACTGTATATTGTATTGGATCTATTAGCCGACTTTGCGTCGCGATGACGCATACGACGGTTTCGGAATCGGTGGACGACCACCCCCGCGGGTATCAGCGGTCTGGGTCTGGCGTCGCGCTGACGCTGCCGGCTGGATGCGCCGTGCCGCGCCGTGCCTGTTGGGCAAGCTGGGTTTCGCGATGGGTAAGATAGGCGGTGGCGAGAAAGATTACGCCGCCGCCGAGCCAAGTCCACAGCGTTGGCACCTCGCCGAACAGGAGGAACCCGGCCGCAGCGACGAATGGTAGCTTGGCGAACTCAAATGGCTGCAGATGCGACACCTCGGCCAGCGCGGTGGCGTTGGTCCAGCACAAATGTGCCAGACTGCCCGATGCGGCCAACAGGACGAGCCACAGCACGGTGGTCGCGTCCGGCCATTGCCAGACGAACAGGGCGGGGACCAGGGACAACGGTGATTGCAGCAGCACCATCCAGATGACGATGGCTTCGGGTCGCTCGGTATCGGTCAGCTTTTTGACGATCAGACCATTGGTCGCCAGCAATGCTGCATTCACGAGCGCCAGCAGGGCGCCCAGTGACAGGGGATCGAGGCCCGGACGCAAGACGATCAGCGTACCGGCGAAGCCGACCGCCAAGGCGATCATGCGCCGGGCGCGCACGGCTTCGCCCAGGACCAGGACGGCCCCGATGGTCGCGAAGATGGGTGCGGTGAAGCCGAGCGCGGTCGCTTCGGCCAGCGGAATCAGGGTCAGCGCCGTGAATCCCGCCATCATGGCGATCAGGTTGACGACCCCGCGCAGGCAATACAGCCCCATGCGCCGGTTGGCAAGCAGGCTCACGCCGTGACGCAACAGCAGCGGCGATAGCAGCAGCAGCGCAAAGAAATTGCGGAAGAACACAATCTCGAGCGTCGGCACCCCCTCTGCGGCCAGGCGGATGAACACGCCCATGGCCGAGAACGCGGCCATGGCGCCGACCATGAACAGCGTCGCGCGCACGGATGGCGGCAGCCCGTCGCGGATTGGCCAAAGGATCACGGTGTAAGAGGGGTGGGGTGGGGGAAGGACATGGGATGAGTCGTCAACGAACCGGCGGACATGCCTCCCGCCCGCAGGAGCAAGCCTCGGCGGCAAAGGCCGGTCCGATTGTCCTATGAATTAGGTTGGCCGTCCACGTCGATGACAGCTTCGGTCTGACGCCTGATCGGGGAATACAGGTTGACTAGCGATATCCGTGTCGGTTGTGACAATCGACCCTGCGTGGGGCTGCTGCCGACGAACCCGGTCTCGCAATCGCCCCGATCCACGGTGTGGGCCTTTGTCGATCAGATTGGGAAGGACCCACCCCGGCGTGCAGCTCAGAACGGGTCCAGTTCCGTGTCCCAGTAAAGAAAATCCCGCCAACTTTGGTGGAGGAAGTTTGGCGGGAAGGAGCGTCCGTTTTCTTGCAGTTGGAAGGTCGTAGGCTGATACGCCCTCGTTAATGGCTGCATTCCGCAGAGGTGGGGCAGGCGGTTGCCTTTCACCAGGTTACAACTCGAGCAGGCGGTGACCACATTCTCCCAGGTCGTGCGCCCGCCGCGCGAGCGCGGGACCACATGATCGAAAGTCAGTTCCTGGGTCGGGAACGGATGGCCACAATACTGGCAGGTGAAGCGGTCACGCAAAAACACGTTGAAGCGCGTGAACGCCGGCCGCCGCGCCGACTGCACGTAGTCCTTGAGGGCGATAACGCTGGGCAAGCGCATGACCCGCGTCGGCGAGCGCACCACGCGGTCGTATTCCGAGACGATGTTGACCCGGTCCAGGAACACCGCCTTGATCGCTTCCTGCCAAGACCACAAAGATAAGGGAAAGTAACTGAGCGGGCGGAAATCCGCGTTCAGCACCAATGCCGGGCAATGGTTGGGGGGCGCAGACACAATCCACTCAGCCTCACATAGCCTGCCGGTCAGCAGGGTGCATCGACCGATCGACTGTTAACCTAGCCCATTGTCGGTATCGGGACAACTCAAGGGCATGGGTTTGCGGCAAAAGTTCACAGACCTGTCATTTACTATGGTGCTTTGTCGGTTTGGGCAGCCTGGAATGCCTGTACCAAGAAGCGCGTGCCCTGGGCCAGGCCGTCTGGGTCGATGCCGTGGCCGACGCCGGGGCGTGGCACAGCGGTGACGGCGATGCCGACGCCGCGCAGGACCGCCTCGGCACTGGACAGGGATTCGAAGCGCACGACCGGATCCTGGTCGCCGTGGGCGAGGAAGATGGGTGGGCGGGCGGTCATCTCGCCAGCGAGTGTGTCGACGCCGACGAGGGCGCCGGAATAGCCCAACACCGCCGCGCACGGGGCCTTGCGGCGCAGCGCCACATGGAGCGCCATCATGCAGCCCTGGGAGAAGCCGAACAGCGCCAGGTCGCGGTCGGTCAGACCGTAGGTCGCCAGGCTTTGGTCGATGAACGCGTCCAGGATCGGTGCCGTGGCGGTGACCCGTGCGGGCAGTTGAACCGGGTCCAGGTTTTGGAACGAGAACCACTGTCGGCCGAATGGCGCCATGTCGCAGGGAAAGGGGGCGTCGGGAGCAACGAAGGCGGCCTCCGGCAACACGCGGCCCACGGCCGAGGCCAGATCGATCAGATCGTTGCCGTCCGCCCCAAGGCCGTGCAGCAGGATGACTAGCTGCTTGGCTGGGCCGCCACCAGCGGGCGGGCGGGATGGGCCGGTGAGAGTGGGCAAGTCGGACATGGCAGGGTCCTCATGGGGTTGGGCTCAGCCCTTCGGCATGATGGCAGGCGACCTGGTGTTCGTCCAGCGGACCACCGTCCAGGGGGCGTAGCCGTGGAACTTCGGCCGAACACCTGTCCGTGGCGAACGGGCAGCGCCGGTGAAAATGGCAACCCGGCGGCGGCGCCAGCGGTGACGGCAGCTCGCCTTTGGGGGCCAGCCGTTCCGTCCGGTCGGCCGGGTCGATACGCGGCGTGGCCGCCAGCAGGGTCTTGGTGTACGGATGCCGCGGCGTCTCGAAGATCGCCCGCGCCGCCCCCTGTTCCACGGGTCGGCCCAGGTACATGACGATGATGTCGTCGGCAATCAGCCGCACCACCGACAGATCATGCGAGATCAAGAGATAGGCTAGCCGGAACTCGTCCTGCAGGTCCATCATCAGGTTGAGCACCTGCGCCTGGATCGACACGTCCAGTGCCGACACCGGCTCGTCCGCCACCACGAGCTTGGGGTTCAGCATGAGGGCCCGTGCAATGGCAATGCGTTGGCGCTGCCCGCCAGAGAACATGTGCGGGTAGCGATCGATCTGGTCCGGGCGCAGGCCGACCCGGGCCATCATGGCCTGCGTCCGGTCACGCCGCTCCACCCGGTTCAGCCGGGTGTTGATGACCAAGGGTTCGCCCAGGATCGAACCCACGGTCTTGCGCGGGTTGAGCGAGCCGTACGGATCCTGAAACACCATTTGGACCGATTGGCGCAGCGCCCGATGCCGCCGGCGGTCGGCGGCATCATAGGATGTACCGGCGAAGGTCAGTGTACCGGCCGTTGGCGGTTCGATCAGCGTGACACTGCGCGCGAGCGTGGATTTGCCGCAGCCGGATTCGCCAACCACCGCCAGGGTGCGGCCGGCGGCGAGACGGAACGACACGCCGTCCAGTGCGCGCACCAGCGCCTGACCGCCCAACAAACCACGCCGCACTGGGTAGTGTTTGATCAGACCATCCGCTTCGATGACCGGCACCTCGCCAACCGGGGTCGTCGTCCCATGAGTCGCCGTCAGCGTCATGGCTGGGCCCCCAGAGGGTGGAAACAGCGCACGCTCGCGGCGCCGGCTTCGGCCAGGGCCGGCCGTTCGCGCCGGCAGCGGTCCGCGGCACGGGCACAGCGCGGATGGAACAGGCAGCCATGCGGTCGGTCGGTGATGCCGGGCACCATGCCGGGGATGGTTGGCAAGCGATGCCGGCCGGCGGCGCGTTCCGGCAGCGCCTGAAGCAAAGCGGCGGCATACGGATGGCGCGGCGCGGCGAATAACCGTTCGGCCGGCTGGGCTTCGACCATCTGGCCAGCGTACATCACCACCACACGGTGGGCGGTTTCGGCCACCACTGCCATGTCATGCGTGATCAGGATCAGCGCCATGCCGCGTTCGGCTTGCAGTGAAACCAGCAGATCCAGAATCTGTTTCTGGATCGTCACGTCGAGCGCCGTGGTTGGTTCGTCGGCGATCAGCAGTTTGGGATTGCAGGCGATCGCCATGGCGATCATGACCCGCTGGTTCATGCCACCGGAGAGTTGGTGTGGGAAGGCATGGAACCGGCTCTCCCCATCGGGGATACCGACTTGGTCCAACAGTTCCAGACAGCGCCGTTTCAGCGCCCGGCCGGCCAGGCCTTCGTGCACGCGCAGGCTCTCCATGATCTGGAAGCCGACCGTGAAGCATGGGTTCAGGCTGGTCATGGGTTCCTGGAAGATCATGGCCATGTCCTTGCCGGTGATGCGTCGGCGCTGCCGGGCATCCAGGTGGCGCAGGTCGTAGCCGCCGAAGCTGAGACGTTCGGCCGAGATCAGGCCGGTTTTGCCGAGGAGGCCCATGACGGCCAGCGACATGACCGATTTGCCGGAACCGGATTCACCAACGATGCCGACGACCTCGCCGGCCTCGACCGACACGGTGAGGTCGTCGACGGCGCGGAACCGGCCGGCACGGGTGGCGAAATCGACCGACAACCGGTCGATGGCAAGCAGCGTCATGGGTGAGGTTCGGTGGGATGGGGGGCCAGATCGGCAGCACTACGCAGGTTTCGTTGGTTCCCATGTGGGCTGCCTTTGGAGCCTCGATCCGTCTCCCAAAGGTACTCCGGGACGCGGTTGCCTATCGTTGGGTTCATCAGCCGCCTCGCCGTTTCCACAGGGGTTGCATTGCGCATGACAGAGTACCAGCAAATCCTGAAACGCCGGTATTGGGATCGCGGTCGGCGAGACCGCCCCAGTCAATTCCAGCACCCGTCCTGTCTGCGCTCCATCACCGCTTCAGCTTGGGGTCGAGGGCATCGCGCAGGCCGTCGCCGAGCAGATTAAAAGCGAGCACGGTTATCAGGATGGCAAGCCCCGGGAACGTCACCACCCAGGGCGCCCGTTGCAGGAACTGCAGGGACGACGACAGCATGGTGCCCCATTCCGGCGTCGGCGGTTGTGCGCCCAGACCCAGGAAACCCAACGATGCGGCGTCCAGGATGGCGTTGGAAAAGCTCAGAGTGGCCTGCACGATCAGCGGTGCCAGGCAGTTGGGTAGGACCACCACCAGCGCCAGGCGCAGCGTGCCGGCACCGGCGACCCGGCTGGCGGTGACGTAGTCGCGCGACAGTTCGGACATCACCGAGGCTCGGGTCAGCCGGGCGTAATGCGGGATGGCGACGATGGCCACGGCGAAGACCACGTTGATCAGGCCTGGGCCCAGGATGGCTGCCACGACGATGGCGAGCAGCAGCGGCGGCAGTGCCAGCATCATGTCCATGGCGCGCATGATTGCGGCATCGACGAGACCACCGGCGAAGCCGGCGATCAGGCCGATGGCAATGCCGACCACCAGCGACAGCGACACAACGATGGCACCGATCATCATGGACAGGCGTGCGCCGTGGATGATGCGCGACAGCATGTCCCGGCCGATGTCGTCGGTACCGAGTAGATAGCGCCAGTTACCGTCATTCTGCCACACCGGCGGCACCAGCAGCGCGTCGCGATTCTGCAGGACCGGATCGTGCGGGGCGACGACGTCGGCGAACAGCGCCACCAGGGTGATGGTGACGATCACCACCAGGCCGATCACCGCGCCGGTGTTTTGGCTGAAGTAGAACCAGAACTCCGCCAGCGGATTCGGCTGGACGTTGGCCGGCGTTTCAGTCTCAGCAGTCATGGCGGAGAGGCTCGTCTTGATGGTCTCGATGGTCAGGTGCGGCGGATGCGCGGATTGAGTAGGCCATACAGCAGGTCCACGGTCAGGTTGACCAGGATCACCGTGCTGGCGACCAGCAGGATGCCCCCCTGCAGTGCCGGGTAGTCGCGACGGTGGATGGATTCGACCAGCCATTTGCCGATGCCCGGCCAGGCGAAGATGGTCTCGGTCAAAATCGCACCGGCGAACAGCATCCCGACCTGTAGGCCGATCACCGTTATCACTGGGATGAGCGCGTTGCGCAGGGCGTGTAGACCGATTACGCGACCGGGGCCCAAGCCCTTGGCGCGGGCGGTGCGGATGTAATCCTCACCCAGCACTTCCAGCATGGCTGAGCGCGTCATACGCGCCACCACGGCGAGCGGGATGGTGCTGAGCACCAGACTGGGCAGTACGAGATGATGCACGGCGGATGCGAAGGCACCGGATTCGTCGGACAGCAGGCTGTCGATGAGGAGGAAGCCGGTGACCGGCTCGACCCAGTAGAACACCGAGATGCGTCCCGACACCGGTGTCAGGCCCAATTCGACCGAGAACACCAGAATGAGGATCAGTCCCCACCAGAAGATCGGCATGGAATAGCCAGTCAGGCTGGCGGCCATGACGCTGTGGTCGAACACCGAGCCGCGTCGTACCGCGGCAAGAATGCCGGCCGGCAGGCCGATCGCGACGGCGATCAGCATGGCGCACAGCGACAGCTCCACGGTGGCCGGGAAGAGCGCGAGAAACTCGTCCAGCACCGAGGTGCGAGTCTTGATGGACGTGCCGAAATCACCGGTGAGCAGATTGCCGATGTAGCCGACATACTGCTCCCACAGCGGTCGATCCAGGCCGAAGCGCGCCATCAGTTCGGCGTGCCGTTCTGGGCTCACGCCGCGTTCCCCGGCCAGGAATTCCACCGGATCGCCGGGGATCAGGTGGATCATGAAGAAGGTCAGCAAGGTGAGACCGAAGAAGGTTGGGACGACCAGGCTGACGCGCGTGAGCAGAAAACGGAGCATGCGGAGGGCGGCGGTGCTTCGATTGGAAGGGATCTGTCACACCTAGCACACCGCAAGCTTGTGACGGAACGCAACCATGCGCCGCCGCCGTCGCGTGCGTTCGGGTCTCGTTCTGTGCTCTGCGCCGACTTGAACTCTCAGCCGGCGCCGGTGTGTGTCGCCACGGCGAAGCGCGCGTCTGGATGTCGTCAACCCGCCGATGGCGTCGTGTCGGCGCCAAGCATCGCCCTTGTCCGTCTGGGCGACCGCTTCGTTGCTTGAGCGCCGCTGGTGAGCCGATCTGTCACCGATTCACCTCAAGCCGGCATGGCGATGGCGGACAGGCAGCGACCGCTGGCCGTTTCGCCGCGCAGGGTGGCGCGGCGGTGGCTGAAGAATCGGGCTTCCTCCGCGAAGGTGTCGTTGGGCGCACGCTGGATCATGGGCACACCGCCGGTCCCGACCCGGCGTGCGACGTAGCCGGTGAGATCGAACATGAAATGCCCGCCGCGACGCGATGGCGCGAAGAAATCCGCATTGGTCGTATGGTCGGCGACGAAGCGTGCGCGGAACTCTGGACCGACTTCGTAGGAACGCTGGGCAATGCAAGGGCCGACCACGGCCACCATGCGGTCGCGCTTTGCGCCCATCTCGATCATCCGCTGCACGGTTGCCTCGATCACGCCCGACAAGGCACCGCGCCATCCGGCGTGGGCGGCTCCAATCACGCGCGCCTTGCCATCGGCCAAGAGTACCGGTGCGCAGTCGGCAGTCAGGATGCCGAGCGCGATGCCGGGGCGCGCCGTAACCAGAGCGTCGGCTTCGGGGGCGTCGTCGTGGTGCCACGGTTCATCCACCACCACCACGGTGGCGCTGTGGTGCTGGCGTACGGTTACCAGCCGGTCCGGCTTGAGGTCGAGCCGTGTCATGGCGCGGGCCCGGTTCTCCGTCACCAGGCCTTCGACATCGCCAGAACCATAGCCGCAGTTCAGGGACTCGTAAACGCCGGTACTGACGCCGCCGACGCGCGTAAAGAAGGCATGCCTGAGGCCGGTGATGTCGTTGAGCGCGCCGAGCGTGATCACGGAACGGTTATCCTTGCAGGGGCCCCGGTGGGGCCGGAAAGCCGGGTGGCGGCGGTGCGGTGGTACCGGTCACGGCCAAGGCCTTCACCAAGGTGCCCATGGCGTCCGGCGCAATCAAGCGGTGTAGGGCGTTGTCAAGTTGTGCCGCCTGGGTAGGCGTGGCCGTGAGCCGGAGGCGTTCGGCCCGTGCCGCGATGCCGAGGGTTTGCAGAAACACCCCCTGACCGACCGGGCCATGCACCGCCGCGCCTTGGCTGCGGGCGCAGGCGGCCAGCCGGCCGAAGTCGACGTGTGCGGTCAGGTCGGCCCCCCCCGGCTGCCCGAGTGGATCGGCAGCGGCATGCCCACGCACCGCCTGGACGGTTGGCTGGCCGGACGGGGCGGCGTCGCCGTAGTCGATCACCAAGATGGCGCCGCCGTGCCGGCACGCGCGGTCGGCCAGGGCCACCATCAGCGCTTGACCGGCCGAACACAGCTCGACCACGTGCCCTTCGGGCAGCGTGGTTGCGGCTGGTAGGCCGAGCACCGTCGCCAGGCCGCGGCAGGGCGCCAGCACCCAGCGCAGGCCCGGACCGTCCGGATCGGCATCCACCAGACGCTCCGCCCAGTCGGTGCCATGACGAACGAACTGCCGCACCGGTAGCGCGTCGAAGAACTCGTTTGCGACCACCAGGGCCGGACCATCTGGCACCGAGGACAGGCTTTCGTGCCAAACTGCTCCGGTGCCAGCCAACCGCATGGCTTGTTCGGCACGCAGATCCGGATTCGAGTCGACCAGATGCAGCCGGATGGCGGCATGGAATCCGGGCACGGGCCGGGTCGCGCGCAAGAGATCGGCCATGAGAGTGCCGCGTCCGGGACCCAGTTCCACCAGCAGGACGGGGTCTGGGCGGCCCTGATCCAGCCACACCTGGGCGCACCACAGGCCGACCAATTCGCCGAACATCTGGCTCAGCTCGGGTGCCGTGACGAAATCGCCGCCGGCACCGATCGGTTGGCCACGGCGATAGTAGCCGAAGGCCGGATTCAGCAGGGCCTCGGCCATGTAATCGGCCATCGTCAGTGGCCCGACTGTCGCGATGCGACGACGCAATACGGTCAGTGCGCCGTTCGTGGCGGTCGCCGGCATCACCGGGTCGGCTTGGGTCGCCGCCGTCCTGTGCCAAACGGCCCTTGGGCCGTCGGTCTCAGGTCGCCGGGGCATCTGGCAGGTGGGCACGATGGGCCCGCCAGATGAACCAGGCCCCGACCAGCAGCATGGGCAGCGATAGCAGTTGCCCGGTGGTCATCCAGCCGAAATGCAAGCCGATCGCCGAATCATACTGCCGGAAGAATTCGCAGATGATCCGGCCAGTAGCATAGCCCAGAAAGAACACACCGGACAAGAAGCCGGGGTATCGGTGGATGGCCGACCGGCGTGCCAGCAAGAACAGCACAACGAACAACACCAGTCCTTCCAGCACGGCCTCGTAGAGTTGGCTCGGGTGGCGTGGGTGCGGCCCGGCCAGCGGGTGCGGAAACACCATGGCCCAGGGCACATCGGTCACCCGGCCGAACAGCTCGCCGTTGATGAAGTTGGCGATGCGGCCGAAGAAGATGCCGATCGGGGCAGCACAAGCGACCAGATCCCCGAGCAGAAACGGCGAATGACCACGGCGCCAGGCGAACACCAAAATCGTGACCACCACACCGATCAGACCGCCGTGGAACGACATGCCGCCGTGCCAGATCATCAGGGCTTCCAGCGGGTTGTCCAGATAATAGGCACGATTGTAGAACAAGACAAAACCCAGCCGGCCACCCAGAATCACGCCAACGACCGCCCAGGTCAGGAAATCGTCGAAATCCTCCGCCGATGGTGGTAGACCGCGCCGTCGCGCCAGCCACACACAGTAGCGCCAGCCGAGGATGAAGCCGGCCAGATAGGCGAGCGCATACCAGCGGATGACGACGGGGCCGATTTCGATCGCCACCGGATCGATGGCCGGGAACGGGATGGTCAGCATGGTGGCTCGTGCGAAAAAACGGCCTGGGCCCTGGGCCGGATCGATGCGCTTCGACCCGCCGTGTGCCGGTCAAACATACGCATCCTCGGTCGCCAGAAAGTCATGGACGTAACGGCGTACGCCGTCTTCCAGAGCCGTGAACGGTTCTGTGTAGCCGGCGGTGCGGAGGCGGGTCATATCCGCTTGCGTGAAGTACTGGTACTTGTCGCGCAGGCTCTCGGGCATGTCGATGTATTCGATCCGTGGTTCACGCCGTAGGGCCGCGAAGGTGGCCAATGCCAAGTCGCGAAAGCTTCGTGCCGTACCGGTGCCAGCATTGAACAGACCGGACACATCGGACCGGTCGAACAGCCAAAGCATGATGGCGACCACGTCGCCAACCCAGACAAAATCGCGGGCCTGGTCGCCATCCGCGCAGTCGGCGCGGTAGCTTTTGAAGAGCCGGGCCGGTTCGCCGGCAGCCAGCTTGGGGTACAGATGGGCCACCACACTCTGTTGTGAGCCCTTGTGATATTCGTTGGGTCCATATACGTTAAAGAATTTAAGGCCAGCCCACTGTGACGGCACGGGTTGGTCGTGGGCAGCCGTGCGCGCAACGAATCGATCGAAGAGGTGTTTGCTCCAGGCATACGGGTTCAGCGGGCGCAGGGTGGCTAGTGTAACGGGGTCTCCGTGGTCGACGAATCCGTGCTCGCCAGCGCCGTAAGTGGCGGCCGACGAGGCGTAGATGAAGCGGGTGCCGCGCACGGCGCACCACGTCCATAGTTGTTGGGAGAGTTTGAAATTATTGGCAATGATCAGATCGACGTCGGTCTCGGTGGTGGTCGAGATGGCGCCCATGTGAAAGATGACGTCGATTTCCGTCGCCTGGGCGTCCAGAAAGCTCAGAAGCGCCTCCGGGGCGACGACGGCGCGCAGCTCGTGTTTGGCCAAATTGCGCCATTTGTCGTCGGTGCCGAAGTGGTCACACACGACCAGGTCGGTGTGGCCGCGGGCCACCATGGCGGCGACAAGATTGGAGCCGATGAAACCGGCGCCGCCGGTCACGACGATCATGACAGAACCATGCTATGCACCGTTGCGTACCCAAAATCTTTGGTTTGTGCGACACTGCCAAACCGTTATACGGCGCGGACGGAAGCCCCCGCAAGGACCGGGTTTTTGTCCGTGCAGGAGGTTTTTGGGTACAAGGGGCGCGCGGATGCGGCGATCGGTTTTCGGAGCTGGGTCAGGGGGACCGGCCTGCCTTTGACCAGTTGCGGTCCGGCAGGCGAACGCGGCATGAGTCGCTGAACACGAAAGACGGAGGTCCCGATGCAGGTGGACAGCAAGATTCTCGACGACTTGGCTCGGGTCGCGAGTGGCGCCGTGGGTGCCCTGTCGGGTCTGCGCAGCGAGGTGGAAGCCCAGTTGCGCCAACAGCTCGAGCGCGTCTTGGCCCAGCTTGAGGTTGTGACCCGCGACGAATTTGAGGCCGTGCGCGAAATGGCGGCGGAAGCACGCAACCGGCAGGAGGCTATGGCCGGCCAGGTCAGTGCACTCGAAGCCACCGTGGCCGCGCTGCGCGAAGAGCTCGATCGTCTCAAACAGGAAAGAGGTTCTGAGAGTGCAGGCTGAACGGTTCCCACCGCCGCGGCACAAGGTTGGGGATTGTTCCCAGTCGGCGCTTGCGTGGCGCCCCCCCTTTTGGCAGTTTGGCTTCGGTAGTAGGTCGGCTGTGTTTTCACCGCAACATATCGAAGTGCATCCCACGGATTTTGGGTGGCACGGGCCGTCCACCGTGACTGGGAGCCACCGTGACTCGGAGGAGGAGACTCCATGTCGGCGTTAGCGGTCGAAACCCCGGAATCCGTTCGCAATCCCCTCGACCTGGTCGAAGAGATCGTGATCGCCAACGAGTGGCCATTTGAGCGCGCTGGTGACGACGAGTTGGTTGTCGAGATCGGGGGCCGTTGGTGCGACTATCGGCTGTTTTTCTTTTGGCAAGCCGAAGTCAGCGCGATGCAGTTCTCTTGCCAGCTCGACATGAAGGTGCAGACCAACCGGCGCCGCCCGGTGAACGACCTTCTGGCCGAGATCAACGGGCGCATGTGGGTGGGTCATTTCGATCTGGACGGCGAGGCCAATACTCCGGTCTTCCGCCAGACACTGCTGCTGCGCGGCGCACCCGGAGCAACGGCGGAACAGTTGGAGGATCTGGTCGAGATCGGCTTGAGCGAGTCCGATCGCTTTTATCCGGCCTTCCAATTCGTGATCTGGGGCGGCAAGTCCGCCACCGAGGCCGTCGCGGCTTCACTGCTGGACACCATGGGAGAAGCCTGACAGGCCGCACGCGAGCGATGCCATGACCAACGGCGACACGGACAATGGACGGCCGACCGATTTGCTTTTGGTCGGTTGCGGCAAGATGGGCACCGCGTTGTTGCGCGGCTGGCTGGCGGCGGGTGACGGCCTCAGGGTCCATATCGTCGATCCCCAAGGTTTGCCGGTCGACGTGCCATCCGATGCGGTGGCGATCCATGCCCGGGCCGATGACCTGCCGGATACCGTGGCACCGAGTGTGCTCGTGTTGGCGGTCAAACCACAGACAATGCCGTTGGTGCTGCCGGCCTACCGTCGCTTCCTGGTGGATCGACCGGTTCTCTTGTCCATCGCTGCCGGCCGCACGTTAGCGTTTTTTGAGACGACGTTGGGGACGCATCTGCCGCTGGTACGCTGCATGCCGAACACGCCGGCGGCCGTCGGTCGCGGCATTTCGGTGTGTGTCGCCAATGCGCAGGTCGATCCGGTGCAGCGGGCCTTGTGCGATCGGTTGATGCGGGCGGTCGGCGACGTGGCGTGGATCGACGACGAAAGCCAGATGGATGTGGTGACGGCGGTGTCCGGCGGCGGACCGGCCTATGTGTTCCTGCTGATCGAGTGTCTCGCCCAGGCCGGTGTGGCGGCAGGCCTGCCGGCGGACCTGGCCCTGCGGTTGGCGCGCAGCACGGTGATCGGAAGCGGCGAGTTGGCTCGCCTAGCTGACGAGCCGGTGGAGACTCTGCGGCGCAACGTCACCAGTCCCGGCGGAACCACGGCCGAGGCGCTTGCGGTGCTTATGGGAGACAGCGGGTTGCAGCCGCTCATGGATCGGGCGATCGCGGCCGCCGCGGCGCGGTCGCGCGTTTTGGCGGGTTAGAGGCGGGCCGTGGCGACGGACGGACCAGCAACAGCGGCGTCGGGCGGGCGTATTGATCAGGTGCGGGCATGTCTCGCCGCGGCCGGTCTAGACAGTCGAGTCGTCACCTTTGCCGAGACGACACGCACGGCGTCGGATGCGGCGGTGGCGATTGGCTGCACGGTTGGGCAGATCGCCAAATCGCTGATCTTCAGGACCAAGCGATCCGAACGGCCGGTTCTGGTGATCGCCAGCGGCGTCAATCGTGTGAACGAGAAGGCGCTGACCGATCGGTTGGGCGAGGCAGCCAGCGGCGAGCGTATCGTGCGTGCCGACGCGGATTTCGTGCGTCGCACCACCGGCTTTGCCATCGGCGGCGTGCCGCCGATCGGTCACGGCGTGGTGATGCTCACTCTGTTCGATCGGGATCTGTTGGCGCATGACGTGGTTTGGGCGGCCGCCGGCACGCCCCATGCGGTCTTCGCCATCGCTCCCGCCGATCTGGCGCGTCTCAGCGGGGCGGTCGTTGGCCCGGTGACCTAGGCGGCCGGAGGCGGGGCCGGGGGGGGCCCGGCCTCCGGCCCAAAACCTCTAGCCGCAGTCGCGTGCCACCGGCACGAACCCGTCGGCTTTGACTTGCAGCCGGACCGGGAGGCCCTTTGAGATGGATTTATTCTGTTTCATCATCGGTTTTCTCCTGAGTCGATAATGGAAACGATCCGCTGGTGCGTGGGCCGGTTTCCGGGATGATGTGCGACTTAAGTTCCGCCAGCATGTGTTCGCGTCGAACCCTAGCACGATTCGCCACCAGCGGGAAATTCGCAGCTCCCTAACCCAGGTCTCGACCGAACGGCTCCGTCCCGCTCTGCCGCGGGACCAGCCGGGACTACACCGGCCTGGCCCCGCGATAGTCTGGAGGCGTTTGCGGCCGAGGAAGGCTTGCCTTCACCCATGTGGTTCTGCCGGCGCGACGCCTGTTCCTGGTGTTCCTCGACGCCGTGCAACGAGTCGCCATTGGGCACCGACTCACCGCTTTCGCATTCCATGACGACATCGCCGCTGGCACGGTGTCCATGGTGGAACACAATGATTTCACGACCACGATCCGTTTGATCCTGCGAGGCCGGGTGGATGGCGCCCTTGGCAACCGGCGGTGATCCAAAACAAGCGGGAAGAGGAATTCGAGGAGCTGGGAGCCCTGATGTTCGACCGCTCGCTGTCGCACACGGAAAGCCCATACCATCTCGACCTTGTGGCGTCTGGCCTTGATCGAGCGCTTCAACGCAGCGTATGGGCTGGTGCGCTGTCAGAGGGTGACCGATGGGGACCGCCGAACCGCGGCCCCATCCTGAGTGTTTGTGCCCAATGCGCCACAGACGGCGGCAAAGCGGGTGGGCAGGGGCTTGTGCCGCGGTCCGGGGCGCCGCACAACCGGATGTCTTGCGGTTGCCCGAGGAGTTCTCGCCATGCGCGCCATCCCCGGCCGGTTTGCCGTCACGTTTCGACCTGCGTTGGTCAGCGTGATTCTGACTGCCTGTTTCATGGCCCCGGTTTTCTCGGTGGCTGGCGCCGAACCGGAGCCGACGCGGCCGCGTGTCGGCTTGGTGCTGAGTGGCGGCGGGGCCCTGGGTGCCACCCACGTCGGCGTGCTCAAGGTCTTGGAGGAATTGCGGGTCCCCATCGACGTCATCAGCGGCACCAGCATGGGGGCGATCGTTGGCGGCCTGTATGCTGCCGGCTATTCGGCGGCCGAGTTGGAAACCCTGCTGCGCGAGATCGACTGGGTGGATATCTTCGAGGATCGACCAGCGCGCGACCAGCGGCCGTTCCGGCGCAAGCAGGACGATTTCGACTATCTGGTCGACGTCAAGCTCGGTTTCCGTGACGGGGCACCGCGCCTGCCGACCGGCTTGCTACAAGGCCAGAAACTGACCGTGAAACTGGGTCAGTTGGCGGCCAGAGCTGGCAAAGTGGACAGCTTCGACGATTTGCGCATTCCCTTTCGGGCCGTGGCCGCCGATGTCGAAACCGGGGCACCGGTTGTGCTCGGCCGGGGTGATTTGGCCCGGGCCATGCGCGCCAGCATGTCGCTGCCCGGTTTGTTCCCGCCGGTCTTCATCGACGACCGGGTGCTGGTCGATGGCGGGGTGGCCAACAACCTGCCCATGGATGTGGCCCGGGCCATGGGCGCCGATATCCTGATCGTCGTTGACATCCCGACCGTGCTGAAACCGCGCGAGGAGCTGGACTCAGCGTTCGCCATCATCGGCCAGATGGTCGGGGTGTTGATTCAGCAGAACGCACGGGTGCAACTGTCCAGTCTCGGTCCGGACGACATCCTGATCCGGCCGGATCTGGGCGATCGCACCTCGGCCGATTTTCCGATCATCATGGAGATGGTGCCACCGGGCGAGGCTGCTGCCCGGCGCGCGACCCCGGCCTTGCGCGCGTTGGCAGGCTTGGCCGCCGGGGGTGCGGTCGACCCGCCCCGGCGCACGCCGGCCGCGCCGGCCACGGACCCGCCGGTGCTCGCCTTTGTGGACATCGACAATCGCACCGACCTGGCCGAAGGGTTCATCCGCGCCCGTCTGGGGCAACGCGCCGGGCGGCCGCTCGACGCGGCCCGGCTGGACGATGGCATCGCCTATCTGAACGGCACCGGCGAGTTCGAGCAGATCGACTACCGTTTGGTCGAACGAGATGGCGAGACCGGCCTTCTAGTCACGGTGGAGGAGAAGGATTGGGCCAAGAACTATTTTCAGTTTGGTCTCAACCTGCAGAGCAATTTCGCCGGCGATGCCCAGTTCGATCTCGGCACCACGCTTACCTTCACCGGACTGAACGCTTATGGCGGCGAATGGCGCAGCGCTGTGCGGATTGGTGAGACCCCGCTGGTGTCGACCGAGTTCTTTCAACCCCTGGACGTGACACGGACCACCTTCGTCCGGCCGCGCATCGGCTATCGGGTGCGTCAGGTCCTTGGCCCGGGCGAGGGTGGCAGTTCGGCTGAGTATCAAACCGAAATCGCTCAAGCGGACTGGATCGCGGGCGTGGACATCGATACCTGCTGTCGGCTGGCTGCGGGCACGCGCCACGGCTTCGGCAATGCGGAGTTGGTCACCGGCGTGTCGTCGCTCCGCGATTTCGATTTCCGCACCGGTCAGGTCTTCGGCATTGCCAGCATCGATACCGCCGACAGCGTTGGTTTCCCGACCAGGGGTACGGTCGGTGTGGTCGAGATTGCCCTGTCGCTGCCAGAGCTCGGTGCGACCAGCAGCTTCACCAAGGCCTCTCTGTTCGGTAACTGGGCCGGCAGTTGGGGGCGCAACACCCTCGTACTCGGGACCGAGCTGGGTACGGCGGTGAACGATGATCTGCCATTGGAGGAGAGCTTCCAACTCGGCGGTTTCCTCAGCCTGTCCGGTCTGTTGGAAGATCAACTGTCCGGCAGCTCGCTCGCCTTCGGGCGGCTCCTGTTCTACCGTGAGTTGACTGGTGCGGCGCCGCAGCTTTTCGATCTGCCGGTCTATGCTGGCGCCTCGCTGGAGGCCGGCAACGTCTGGGACGATCACGGCGACGTCAGCGTCGGCTCGCTGCGCTACGCCGCCAGCGCCTTCGCCGGTGCCGACACGCCGCTCGGCCCAGTCTACCTCGGCTACGGCCGTATCCTCGACGGTGGCGACAACGCGTTCTATCTCTTCGTCGGCAGGCCGTTCTGATCGACATGGTGGATCTGACGAAGCGTGTTGGTTTCGACTGCGATTCTGGGAACGCCCGTGAGGACGAGGTAAGGAATGGTGTCATCCAGCGGGAGGCCGAGCAGGTTTACGGCCACGACGCGCTGTTTCTTGCCGACGATGTGCCCACAGCCAGGTCCAGGACCGGTTTCAGGCGCCGGGCTGCAGGGATAGGGGACGACTGCCGCCCCTGACTGTCATGCTTCGCGGCAACCCGACGCTCCTCCTGGTCATCGCCGGGCGCGTCATGGGCCGGAAAGAAAGGGATCGCCACTCGTCTGCCGCCAGGGTTGTGGGAGACTCTTGAGGCCGATGTGACCAATCGTGGCGGTCCTTTACAGTCGTTGATGGAATGATGGCGTTCCGAAAGATTAAGCGCCCAGACGCGCCGCCGGACTCGCTCGATGGGGTGCCGGCATTTCACGACCGCCCGCCGTGGTGGGGCGGCGACTTGCAAACACTGCGCAACCGGTTGGTGGTGAACGCGGCTCCGGTGCCGGGGCATGCAGAGCCGGTCCGCATTCCGGCACGGGACGGCAGCGGCGATGTCTTGACCGGCACGCTGCACCGGCCCGACCGTGGCCCCGTTGGACCTTTGGTCCTGCTCGTGCACGGGTTGACCGGTAGCGAAGACAGCGACTATGTGCGTATCAGCGCCCGTTTCCACCTGGCATGCGGCCGGCGTGTGCTGCGGCTCAACCTGCGCGGTGCCGGTTCCTCGCGTGCCACCTGTGGTGGGTTCTACCACGCCGGCCGCGGTGAAGACCTGGACGATGTGCTGAACGGCTTGGACGTCGGCTTCACGGCGGACGGTGTATTCGCCATCGGATACTCCTTGGGCGGCAACATCCTGCTGAACCTGATGGGCCGGGTGCTGCCAGGCCGGCGGCATGCGGTGGTCGGTGCCGCCACAGTGTCGGCGCCGATCCGGCCGGCGGAATCGGCGCGCCGTATCCTCGCATGCCGCAACCGGGTGTATCACCACGCCCTCTTGGCGGACATGAAACGTGAAAGCCTGTCGCCGCACGCTGCACTCAGCCCGACCGAGCGCTGCGCGATCCGCGCGGCACGTACGGTGGTTGACTTCGACGACCGGTTCATCGCCCCACGCCACGGCTTTGCCGGTGCAGAGGACTATTACGACAAGACGGCGGGCATTGCGTTCGCGCCGCGCATCGACCGACCGACCTTGCTGATCCACGCTGCGAACGACCCGATCATCCCAACCAAGGCATACACCGAGCTGGTTGCCGCGCGTCCGCCCGCGGTCAGCGTGGTGATCGCGCCCAGCGGCGGCCATGTCGGCTTCCACGCCGCAGACTCCCCCATTCCTTGGCACGATCGGGCCATCGATGCGTTCTTGGTCCGCCACGGATGGGCGCAATCGGGTCGGGGACGTTCCTGACGTCGCGTCGCGTCGAGGACGGCGTTGGCGGTCTAGGCCGACCGGTGTCGGAGCTCCCATGGCAGCACGCCGCCGCGCTATCGGTGTACGGCGGCGACCACGGCGGCAACCAGGTCGTCCGGCACGTGGTCCGGCAAAGATACGGGCGCTTCCCGTCCTGAGGCCACGGCCACCGCCAGGGCGGTCCGATAGGCGTACAGGTATTCCCGGCATTCCCGGCACAGGCGAAGGTGGAACTCAAAGGCCCATTTCTGGCGAGGCGGCAGTTCGTCTTCGAGATAGGCGAGGACAAAGTCTTCGAACGCCTCGCAGGTGATCATATACGGCAGTTTGAACATCACGCCGTGCAGGCGGCGTATCAGCGGGCGGCGGCGGGCACTCATGACAGCTCCCCCCTCAGCACGGGTTCCAGTCGTTTCTTGAGCGCGGCGCGCGCCCGATGCAAACGGATGCGGACATTGGCCTCGCTTAGGTCGAGCAGGGTCGCCACCTCTTGCGTGGACAGCTCTTCGATGTCGCGCAAGACCAAAACGACGCGGTAAGCATCGGGCAATCGGGCAATACCCTCAGCCACGCGCGCCCTGGTTTGAGCGCGTTGCAGCAGGCTTTCCGGTGTTTCGATGGTGGCCCAGCGCTGTTCCTCCCGGCACCCGCTTGCGTCGAACACCGGCATCAGATCGTCGATCGGCTCTTCGGCCAAAGCCTGCCGCTTGCGCACCGTCTGTAGTGCTTCGTTGACGACGATGCGGTACATCCAGGTCCGCACCGACGATCGCCCGTCAAATGAATGCAAGTTCTTGAAGATATTTACCAATCCGGTCTGGACGGCGTCTTGGGCGAGATCGGCATCCTTGAGGATGCGCCTGGCCACTGCCAACATCCAGGCCGCGTGGGCGCGTACGAACCGCCGCGTCCCATCCCGGTCGCCGCTCTGCAACGTCGGGAGATTGATGCCGTTGCGGTCCTGCGCTGGCGCTGCGGTCACACCGACCGTCCCCTGCCTGTGATCATCGCCAACAGGTGGGAGACCCGTCCATCCACACCGACCGTACTCTACGGCCATGGCCCCAGAGATGGCAAGCGTACAAATCTGAATGCACGGGGCATTCGCCCCGTGCATTGTAAAGAAGCGGCGGATGCGTCGACCGTATCTGTCCTACCGAAAACGCATGCCGACAGTGCATGCTCAGTACCTGTATGCCTCCGGCTTGTACGGACCGTCGACGGAAACGCCGATGTAGTTAGCCTGTTTCTGGCTGAGCTGGGTCAGCTTGGCGCCAATCTTGCCCAGGTGCAGGCGGGCGACCTTTTCGTCCAGGTGCTTGGGCAGCACATACACCTTTCTCTCGTATTGGTCCGGGTTGGTCCATAGTTCGATTTGCGCCAGCACCTGATTTGTGAAGGAGCTGCTCATGACGAAGCTGGGGTGGCCGGTGGCGCAGCCCAGATTGACCAGCCGACCTTTGGCCAACACGATCAGCCGTTTGCCGTCGGGGAACTCCACTTCGTCGACCTGCGGCTTGACCTCGTGCCACGGGTGATTACGCAAGGCGTCGATCTGGATCTCGCTGTCGAAGTGGCCAATGTTGCAGACGATGGCGCGGTCTTTCATGGCGCGCATATGATCGGCGGTAATGACGTCGACGTTGCCGGTGGCGGTGACGAAGATGTCGCCGTTCGGTGCGGCGTCGTCCATGGTGGTGACTTCGTAGCCCTCCATGGCCGCTTGCAAGGCGCAGATCGGGTCAATCTCCGTCACCATGACGCGGGCGCCCTGGCCGCGCAGGCTCTCTGCCGACCCCTTGCCCACGTCGCCATAGCCGCATACGACTGCCACCTTGCCAGCCAGCATGACGTCGGTGGCGCGTTTGATGCCGTCGACCAGGCTTTCGCGGCAGCCATACAGATTGTCGAACTTGGATTTGGTGACACTGTCGTTGACGTTGATGGCTGGGCACTTGAGCGTGCCGTCCTTCATCATCTCATACAGCCGGTGCACGCCGGTGGTGGTCTCTTCGGAGATACCCCGCACCTCGGCCATCAGATCCGGGTACTTGTCGTGTAGCACCTGGGTCAGGTCGCCGCCGTCGTCCAGCACCATGTTCGGGCGCCAACCGTCCGGACCGAAGATGGTCTTTTCGATGCACCACTCGTATTCCTCCTCGGTCTCTCCCTTCCAGGCGAACACCGGTACGCCCGAGGCTGCGATGGCCGAGGCGGCATGATCTTGCGTTGAGAAGATGTTGCACGACGACCAGCGCACTTCGGCACCCAACGCGGTCAAGGTTTCGATCAGCACGGCGGTCTGGATGGTCATGTGCAAGCAGCCACCGATGCGTGCGCCCTGGAGCGGCCTGCTATTGCCGTACTCGTGGCGCAGCGCCATCAGGCCGGGCATCTCGGTTTCGGCGATTGCGATCTCTTTGCGGCCCCAGTCGGCCAGTGAAATGTCTTTGACCTTGTAGTCGGCGGATCCGACCGGCGTTTCGACCGCGGCAACGGACATAGACGTGCTCCTTGATGAAGACGGCGCGACAGGGCGCACGAACGGCCGGATGCCGGTGCGGTGCAGCCCGATCATGCCGGCGGTCTAGCATTCGTCCCGCAGTGCCGCAAGCATAAAGATATCTTTATATGTGCGATCCAGGTATGTGGAACGGATTGAGTCGATCCAACTGCTTGCGTGCACGCCAGCGCGTCATCGCAGGGCCCAAGCTTGCGGGTGCCGTGACGATGCCATAGGAATCGCGACGGTATCTCGCTCACCTCTTCGTCGATCAGGATTACTCGTATGGCGAACTACGGGTGCCAGCACATGGCCGTACCGTTGAACCGCGTCATGATGCGGCGGCCGGGCGAGAGTCTGCGCCGGGCCGATCCCGCTGTCTGGCATTACAACCATCACTTCAACGCCGACAGGGCGATTGCCCAATATGGGACGTTTACGGCTCTGATTGCCGCGTCCGGTGTCCGGATCGATTGGATTGCGGATGCCGGTGATGGTCTTGCCGATGCCATGTTCACGCGAGATGCCTCGCTGGTCACCCGGGCTGGGGCGGTGCTGCTGCGCATGGGCAAGGCATTGCGCCAATCGGAACCGGCATTGCATGGCGAGGCCTACCGGGCGCTGGGCATTCCCGTGCTGGGTGCCTTGACCGGCGAGGCGCTCTTGGAAGCCGGTGATGTGGTCTGGCTGGCCGAAGACACGCTGGTGGTCGGCATGGGGTTCCGGTCGAACCGGGAAGGGGTTCGGCAGTTGGGGGCGCTGTTGGAACCACGGGGTATCCGCGTGCTCGGCTTCGATTTGCCGGTGTGGGGCGGCGAAGACGCTTGTCTCCATTTGATGTCGGTGATTTCGCCGTTGTCGGAGACCCGGTATCTTGTGCACCCGCCACTGATCCCGGCGGCACTGTGGATGCTGATGAAAAGCCGCGGCATTGCCCTGATCGAAGCGCCGGCCGACGAATTTGCGGCATCGCTTGGACTGAGCCTGAACGTCCTGCCGGTGGCACCGGACGATTGCATCATGATCGATGGATTTCCCAAGACGCGCACGCTCATGCAGGGACACGGCGTCACCGTCCGCACCTTCCCCGGTGACGCCTTGTGCATGGCCTGCGAAGGTGGCCCGACCTGCCTGACCAATCCCATCCTGCGGGTCTCAGCATAGCTTTCATGTGTCCAAGCCGGTGCCGAGTTTCAGGTTGTTCGCGCTCAGAATTGGCGGAGAGACTGGGGTCGATTGGGGGACTCGGGCCACAACGACATGTCGTGCCGACCGACGGGGCCCATTGCCACGACATTCGGCGCGTCCGCCCTGCCGCGGCGTTGTTTGTCGGGGCGATTGCGTCGGGTGCCCATGGCCCGCATTGATGACAGGTTCGGTTTCGGCGCTCCGAAACAGGGCGGCGCCGACATGACGACGTGACCATATGCCGATTGCCAGCTGCTGCCGAGCCGCGACCGCTGCCTTAGACCAACAAACGATCGGATTGACTCATGGGTCTATTCTCGTAGGGCGTGCTTCAGCGCGCCTCGTGCAGCCAGAAAATCGCCGGACTCTAACAAGAAACGAACGGTGCCGTTGGGCACAAACGGGTCCATCCGGGGCGGCCTTTGTGGGAGCGCCGACGCCTCGTCGGCCTCGTGTGCACGCCGGTGC
>JANQJV010000062.1 GCA_028281465.1 Azospirillaceae bacterium
ATATAGTAGCAAAAGCAAACTTCGCTGCTATATATGCGCTCGGAAAACTGGACTGTTTCATCCCCGGTGGGTCGGTCGAAAGGCCGGTGTGGGACTAGAGCAATTCCCGAGCAGACTGAGCCGATCTGCGACGACGATTTGCTGAGAAATCAAGTGGCTAGAGCATCTTCCGCGAACCAAAGTGAGTGGAAACCGCTCTAGGGCGCTGATCCCGGCTGCGGCCTGCTGAAGCAGGCCCTACGGGGGGGCGCGTCGGTCAAAACGTCCGTTCATTGGTATAAGGCGCTGATTTCAAAATCAAAATCGAGAATCGGGAGGTCTCGTCTGATGACATTTTGCGGTGGGAAACCAGGGATAACTCTACATATGCAACCGGCACAAGTCAACGGACACGGGTCGATTTACATGACTACGAAAATAGGTCTTTTTTATTGAAAATCAGAAGATTATGGGCAAAACGGGGGAAGCTCCGGCTAGGGGCAGACCGTGTCCAGCGCGCGCCGATCCCGGGCCGACAGGGTATCCACCCGCGGCTTCAGGGCGTCGATCAGATGCCGCGACCAGATCCGCCGATCAGCCCCCCGGTCGCTGGCGGCGATCAACCGGTTCAGCGTGGCGGCATGGAGCAGGCCGGCCCGGGAGCGCGCCAGGCATCGACATTGCTCAATGGGTACATCGGGAAACGTGGCGCAGAACACGGCCACGAAGCGGTCCGTCCGGACGTCCGCCCGGGCGAGAGCCGGTTGCGTGACCAGCATCACCGCACCCAGGACAAGGGCGACAGCCATTCTCGCAGAGATCATCCGCGGTTCCCGTCCTCCAAGGCTGCCCATGACCGAACGGCGGCCGGCGTCCCGGGCGTCCATGGACCTGCTCACGGTGCCGGCGCTGTCTTCTCGTGCTCCTTGGCCAGTGCGGCATCGGCAGCATCGACACGCTGGTTGGCCGGGCGGGCCATGACCCGGTCGACATAGGCCGTGATCTCCGGAGTGGCTTCGACCGCACCGAACTTCACGGTCCACCATAACGCTCGGCCCCACAGCAGATCCAGCGCCAGAAAGCGATCACCCAAGAGGAAGGGTCCCGACCCGAGTTGGTCGAGCAAGGCCGCCATCATGGCCTCGTAGGTGCCGTAGGGCGACATTTGCACCGGTCCCGGTTCGCGCTTCAGAACCCGGTCGATCACCGCAGGCTCGAAACTGGCGGCATAGTACACGAGCCAGCGCAGGTAGGGGCCGCGTAGCGGGTCGTCCAAAGCCGGCGCCAATCCGGCGACCGGGGCGATATCCGCCAGGTAGACAAAGATGGCCACCTGTTCGGTCATGACCGCAGTGCCGTGCGTGACCGTCGGCACCTTGCCGAGCGGATTGATGGCGAGGAACGCCGGGTCACTTAGATCACCGGCGTACCGGTTCATGGTTCTTACGGTGTGGGGCAGGCCAAGCTCTTCCAGCAGCACCCGTACGGCGGTGGAGCGGGTGTTGGGCGCATGGTAGAGCGTGATCGGTGTGGCGGCGGTCATGGGCGTTGGTCCGGGCACTGGTGTTGACAAGGGCGCCACGCAGCGTACCGCAGCACCCGCCCCATTGACAGACCTACAGAATCTTCAGGGCCGCCATGGCGTTGGCGAAGTCGTCGGAGAAGTGGCGGCCCTTGCGTACGATCTGTACGTCCTCGGGCAACGCCTGGCGGATGGCGCGGCGACTGCGTTCATCCGGCTGCTCGGACTTGAGGAACACGACGGGCGTGGTCGCCAAACGTTTGATCGCCCGGATCACGCGTACAATCTCGATGCCGTCGAGCAGGTCGACGACATAGGCCACCATGATGAAGTCGGGGTGGGTGCGTACGGCCAACTCGACGCCGTGGAAGGAATTGGGCGAGATGGTCGACTGGATGCCACAGGCCCGCAGTTCGGCATCGACGATGCGGAACTGCACGTCGCGCGGGCCAATGAAAAGGGCGTGCAGGTGGAACACGGGTGCGGCCACCTCGGGACCGAATTCGGTCGGGACCGGCAGTTGTTTAAACAGGAGCCGACTTTTGGCATCACTCGGATCGATGCCCCGGCTTATGATGCTTTCGATGGCATCCAGGTGCGCCGTGATGTCGCCGACGGCCTTGGGCGAAAAATGGGCGGTTTTTCCGACATAATCTTCTAGCTTATGACAAATGACACCCAAGGACGGGAATCCAAAGCTGCCTGCAGAACCTTTGATGGAGTGAACGATGCGCGCGAATTCCAGAAAGTCATCGGATTTTCGATCCAACCGTGGCAGCTCGACGACCAACTCGTGCAACGTGTCGACCTTGCTGCGCGTGTCGTCCAGGAACATCGGCACCAGTTGGGCGATGATGTCGTCGGTGTCGAAGGAGGCCATGGGGTTAGGTCTTCGGGCGGGAGGGTCGTCAAGCGCCGGATACGGCGAGCGGTTCGAACCCGTCGGGCAGGTCGGTCACGGCCGGTGGGGCGATCGGGCCGACCTCGGTGATCAGAGCACCCCACGACCAGCCGACGCCGAAACCGGCCATGAGCAGACGGTGCGAGCGTTCGGCCAGGATGGTGGATAACCGATGGCAAAGGGCAAGCGGGATGGTGGCCGAGCTCGTGTTGCCGAAGTCGTGCATGTCGACGACGAATTTCTCCGCTGGGATTTTCGTCCGTTTGCGCAGATGTTCGAGCATGAACTTGTTGGCCTGGTGCAGCACCACCCGGTCGATGGCATCCATGGTGGTGCCGGCATGCTCCAGGACGTCGCGCAGGAGCGGCGGTACGGCGCGCAAGGAAAAGGCGAACACTTCGGCGCCGTTCAGATGCAGCCGGGCGTCGCGGAACAGACGGCGCCGTTCGTCTTCGGTCCATGGTTCGTCGCCGGGGATCAGACAGTCGCGTTTGCCGCCGGCCTTGACGAAAATGTGGCCGGCTCCGGTACCGTCCGTGCCCACCACCACCGGCATGGGTGCCGCGTCCGGGGCGGCTTCAAGCGCCGTCGCCGTGCCGGCATCACCGAACAGCGGCAGGGTGGAGCGGTCGTCCGGGCGCAGGTAGCGGGTGCTGTTGTCGCCGGCGAGCACCAGCGCGCGGCGGCCCGACGACCCGCCGAGCAGCCGCCCGGCCATCCACAGGCCATAGATATAGCCCGAGCAGCCGAGAGGCACGTCGAACGCGGCACAGGACCGGGGTAGGCCGAGCCGGGGCTGCATGACGCAGGCGGTGGTCGGCAACACGTAGTCGGCGTCCTGCGACACGAAGATCAGCACGTCAACCGAGGCCGGGTCCCAATCCAACTGGTGTAGCAAGCCTTCCGCCGCGCACAGGCACAGGTCGGAGATGCAATAAGGTCTGGGCAGGATGCGGCGGGAATGCACACCGGTCGAATCGAGCAGTTTGGCCGCCTCTTCAGCGCTGAACGGCTCTGGCGTTTCCACATAGGAATGCCGCGCGGCCGGCACCACCGACCGGACCCCCGCAATCCGCACGCCGTCGACCACCGCCCGCACCGCAATCCCCCATGTTTCGCATTCGATTGATCATAGCCGGTCGCAAGCCCGGAAGGAATGGGGGGATGTTTCGGAATGTGGTCTGACGGGGGACCGCGCTGTTTGTGGAGGGGGGGCGGCGACGCGACTCCCTGGTCCCCCGGCTGTGTCCTCACCCGGTACGGAGGACCTCATCCAGGGTTCCTGCGTCAAGGATCGCCTCGGTCCAGTGCATCAGGTCGTCCAGCGTGGCGGTGGTGACCCGCTGTTCGATCTCCGGCGACACGTGGCCGAATTTTTGGCGCAACAACGTCAAGAGGACGATTGCGGCGCCTTTGGCTTCGCCCTCAGCCTTGCCCTCAGCCTTGCCCTCGGCACGCCATTCCTCTTTCCAGTAGTCGACCAGATTCTCGATCATGGTACGGCTCTCCTGCAGGTCGCCAGGGACCGGTTGACGATAGCCCAGTTTGCGCAACACTTTGGCGACCAGCTCGGCAAAACAGGACTTGAGATCGGTCAGCGCCGGATTGTACCGAAACCAGGCGATCACGTCGTCGATCACCGCCTTGAGTTGCGCCAGGGTTTGCCGGCGTTCCAGGCGGAACAGCAAGACCGCCGGATTGTCGCGCAAGGCCAGGGCCGGGCCGTGGTCCGCACCCATGTCCAACACAGGATAGCGGACGCTGGGCTGCCAAGCCCACAGCGCGTCGTCGGCCGGCAGGCGGATCAACTCCGTGGTATCGGTCGCCGCCGTCCAGGGTGTCCAACCGTTGTAGAGCACCACCGGCAACAGCGCCGGCAGACCGTCGGACGGTCTCAGGCTCCGCTCGGCGGCGACTTGCTGCAGCGCCAGGCCCTGATAAACTTGATAACGCAC
>JANQJV010000116.1 GCA_028281465.1 Azospirillaceae bacterium
GCTGGGCGTGGTCCGGGCCGGCTGGAAGCCGGCGGTCCAGCCGGCAAGGATGCCGGCGCTCCGAAACAGGGCGGCCCGAGGACCGGTCCTTGTTTCGGGCCGTTGGTATCAGACAGGTATCAGGCACTCCGCGCCGGCCGAAGCCGGACTGGAGGATCCTCACCAAACGGTCGGTGATCATCACCGGCCGGTGCCGGTGCCGGTGCCGGAAGATGAACGGCAGCAAACAGGTCCCGCAACGTCACATCCAAAATGTCTGATTGCGCGGCATTGGTGTGATCGAACAGCAGGGAACAGCGCTCGACCAACACCGGGTCGAGACCGTTCATGTCGCGGATATCGCCGCCCATACCCATGCCGAGATCATGCAGCAAATCGAAGATCGTGGATTCGGATAGGTCACGCGTAACCACCCAGGAATCCCGCGTCGTGCGTGCCACCCAGTTCTTTGCACGCAACACCTCCAACATGCCCTCGACCAGGACCGCACCAACCCGGACGGACTCGACCAGAGCGCGCCGACGGAGCCCTTCGCCGCCGCGTGTGGCCAACAACAGCGCTTTGAGAACCGCCAGCGCAATGGCCAACCGCGGGGCGGCATCCAACTCGTGCAGTGCGCTCCGCGTGATTCGCCCAGCCCGCCATTCCGGAGCCGCCGCCGTGATGACCGCGCCGACCAGCACAGTCGACCAGGCGATATAAAGCCACAACAGGAAGATCGGGATGATCGACAAGGCCCCGTAGATGGTCTGATAGGCCGGAAACGCCTGAACGTACAGCACGAATAACGCTTTCGATGTCTCCAAAAGAACGGCTGCGGTCAGGCCACCGCAGATTGCATCGGCCCAGTGCACGACCCGGTTGGGGATGATGACGTACATCAACGAAAAGCCAACGAATTCGAAGATCATCGGCAAAAACGGGCCGAACTCGGCGAAGGGGGCATACCAATGCGCCATGCCTCCGCTTTCCATCTGCGCAAAAAGATTGTGCGTGACAGAAAGGCTGGCGCCGAACAGGAGCGGCGCCAGCGTGATCAATGCCCAGAACGACAAAAGCCGGGTCAACAAGGGTCGCGGCTCGGTGACCCGCCAGATCGAACCGAACGCACCCTCGATGGTGGACAGCAACAGGACCGCTGAAATCGCCAAGCCGACCACACCGAAGGCTGTGGACTGTCCGGCGTTCTCCATGAAACTGCCAAGGTAGTCGCGCACGGCAATGCCGACCTCGGGCACCAAGTTCGAGAAGAGAATGTCTTGCGCCTCGTTGCGGAGGCGGTAGAACGCTGGAAAGGCGGAAAAAATGGCGAAACCGATGGTCATCAACGGCACCATCGCCAACAGCGAGGTGTACGTGAGAGCCGAAGCGGTTTGGAAGCAATTGTCGTTGTAGAAGCGCCGGCCAGCGAAATACAGGAAACTCGCGGCATTGCGGGTCGCATTGCACACGGTGCGGCGCACGCTCCGGAATACGATGCGGAGCGAACGGTGCAGGCGGGACAGGCCGCTCTCGGCCATCAGCCGACGCCCCCGTGCCGTTTGACCACCCTTTGCGTTGGTGTAGGATACGTCCACGACGTCCATCCACTCCATCCATCAATGAGGACTCGATGACCACGACTTCGCCACTCATGACCGGCAAACGCGGCCTGATCATGGGAGTGGCCAATGACCGTTCGATTGCTTGGGGTATCGCCAACACGGTCGCTGCGCATGGCGCCGAACTGGCGCTGACGTACCAGGGCGATGCGCTGGAGAAACGTGTGCGCCCACTGGCCCAGTCGATCGGCGCACCGCTGGTGCTGCCCTGCGACGTCTCCGACGAGGCGAGCATCGATGCGGTATTCGCCGCCGTTCGAGAAAACTGGGGTCGGCTGGATTTCCTCGTTCATGCCATCGCATTTTCCGACAAGAGCGAATTAGACGGCAAGTACGTCGATACGTCCCGTGCCAACTTTTTACGGACCTTGGACATCTCTTGCTACTCTTTTACGGCTGTGTGTCAACGGGCCGTGCCCCTGATGACGGATGGCGGCAGCTTGCTCACGTTGACGTACTATGGCGCCGAACGCGTCATGCCCCATTACAACGTCATGGGTGTGGCCAAGGCCGCTTTGGAAGCCAGCGTCCGTTACCTTTCCGCAGACCTGGGTGCCCAGCGTATTCGCGTGAACGCCATCTCGGCCGGCCCGATCAAGACACTCGCGGCCAGCGGCATCGGCGACTTCCGCTACATCCTCAAGTGGAACGAGTACAATGCACCGCTCCGGCGCAATGTCTCAATTCAGGAAGTGGGCAATGCCGGCTTGTACTTGCTGAGCGATCTTTCCACCGCCGTGACCGGGGAGGTACACCACGTTGATTGTGGTTACCACACCGTCGGCATGGTCAATGTGGAGGGAGCCGCGGAAACCGCCGCCTTGCTCAACGGACTGGTGTCGTCCACGGCGCCTGGGAAAGCCTGAGCCTCCACCATCGTCGCCCCCCTTGCTCCCGGCCGGCATCGGCTGCCATTAGCTGTACAGTCACCCGGTGGGCCAGTCTGTTTTCCCTTATCCCGCACCGGAGACGACACATGGCCGGCAATGGCTTGGGAACCTTGTTCCGCTTCACCACCTGGGGCGAGAGCCACGGCCCGGCCATTGGTGTCGTTGTCGACGGCATGCCGGCACGCCTGCCGCTCGAGGAAGCCGACATCCAGGCCCATCTGGATCGGCGCCGTCCCGGGCAGTCACGCTACACGACGCAGCGCCGTGAACCCGATCAGGTGAAGATTCTTTCTGGTGTGTTCGGGGGCCTGACCACCGGCAGTCCGATCTCCTTGCTCATTGAAAACCAAGACCATCGCTCAAAGGATTACAGCGACATTGCCGAGAAATTTCGACCCGGCCACGCCGATTACACCTATTGGGTGAAGTACGGGATTCGCGACTACCGAGGTGGCGGGCGCTCGTCGGCGCGCGAGACCGCATGCCGCGTGGCAGCCGGCGCGCTTGCGCGCAAGGTGCTGGGGCCGTCCGTAACCGTGCGCGGAGCGTTGGTGCAGATGGGGCCTCACAGCATAGACCGGACTGCTTGGGATTGGGGCGAGGTCGAGCGCAACCCGTTTTTCTGCCCCGATGCCGCCGCCGCCGCAGCTTGGACCGATTATCTCGACCACATTCGGAAGAACGGCTCCAGCATCGGCGCCGTCGTCGAAGTTGTGGCAAGCGGTCTGCCGGCGGGCCTGGGCGAACCTTTATACGACAAATTGGATGGCGACTTGGCACGCGCGCTGATGACCATCAATGCCGTCAAGGGCGTGGAGATCGGCAATGGTTTCGCCGCGGCCACCCTGTCGGGTGAGGACAATGCCGACGAGATGGTGCCGCTGGCGGATGGCAGGGTAGGGTTTTTGTCTAACCATGCCGGCGGCATCTTGGGCGGCATTTCAACGGGTCAAGATATTGTCGTGCGCTTTGCCGTGAAGCCCACCTCATCGATCCTGACGCCGCGCCGCACGGTCGACCTCCACGGCCGTGCGACTGAAATCGTCACCAAGGGCCGCCACGATCCCTGTGTCGGCATCCGGGCGGTCCCGGTCGGCGAAGCAATGGTGGCCTGCGTGCTGGCCGACCATTGGCTGCGCTATCGTGCCATGGGAGCCGCATCGACCTGATCCGGCCGCTTTTTTGGGCGCCACCGACCCACCGCATTGCCCGCGAGCCTATCGGGCGAATGGGCTTCGCTCGCTTACCCTATTTCGGTTATGGTTCGCGTCGTCGACGTGGACGGCACCCGAGGGTTCACGCGATTTTTGCGTGCTCGCCAGCGGATCAGTCGCATGATGTCCAAAATCTCGATCGGCAAACGCATCGGCCTGCTCGTGCTGTCCGCTCTGGTCACTTTATCACTGTTGGCTAGTGCCGTTGCAATTGGCGAACGCCAGCTCTTTCAGGCGACCAACGACCTCAAAGCCTTCCGATCCCTGTTCGAACAAACCGCTCGGATCGAACGCCAAGCCAGCCAGATGCGCTTCGAAGCCCTGCGCTTCGCCACCGACCGGGATGCGGCAGCAGCGGATGCCTTCCGGCTGGCGGCAGCCGAGATCGCCGGTGGCTTGGCCGACATCCGCCAGATGCCAGCGGCGACGACGGGCCCGCCGGCCGCGGTGGAACCGACCGGTGGACCAGCCGCCGAGACCGGAGTGGACGGCACCGGTCAACCGATCACCGAAATCCAGGCCCAAATCGATCGTTTGTCGGCCGGAATGGACAGTCTGCGTACCAAGTTCGACGCCGTCGTTGCCTTGGCCGAGCAGATCGGGTTCGACGATACGGCAGGCCTGCGTGGCAAATTGCGTGCGTCGAGCGACGCTGTGGAAGCCGAACTGGTGCTGTGGCCGAACATCGACCCGCTGCTGCTGCAGATGCAGGCCATGCGCCGGTATGAGAAGGATTTCATCATTTATCAGGATGACAGTTTCCTGCGTCCCCATCGCAAAGCCTACAACCAATTCCGCTTCCAGCTCTCCGATGTCGGCCTCGACCCCCAAACGCAGGAGAAACTGAACGGGTTGATCCGGGCGTACCGCAGCGATTTGCGCGATTTCGAACGGACGACCGAAGCGTTCGCCGAGACCCTGGCAGATTTCACCCTGGCGTTCCAGGAGATGGGCCCAAGCTTCGACACTCTTCTCCAATCGGCCCAACTCGGCATGAGCACCGCCGATGGACGCCAGATCGAGGTGCGCGACCAGGTCATCGACACCAGCCTGGTGACCGGATCGGCGCTGATCCTCTTGTTCGTTGTGATCGGCCTGCTCGTGGCGCGCAGCATCACCCGCCCGCTGAAGCTGATCGAAACCGTCATGCAGCGCTTGGCCGGGGGCGAGATGCAGGATGCCGTGCCGGGCACGCAGCGCGGGGACGAAATCGGCTCCATGGCGCGCGCCGTGCAGTTCTTCAAGGAGAACATCGAGCGCACTGCCCAGCTCGAGGCCACGGCCCGGGAGAACGAATCCCGCTCCCAGGCGGAGCGACGCAACGCCCTGCTGGCGGTGGCCAACGACTTCGATACGGCATTCGGCAAAGTGCTCGTAACGGTGGGAGATGCCACCAGGCAAATCCGCGAAGGCGCCCTCGTGCTGCGTGATACGGCGGAAACCATGCGCACACAGGCCGTCGAGACCTCCGAGAAATCGCAGAAAACCTCCGAAGTTGTCGGCATCGCCAACAGCGTGTCGCAGACCTTGAGCACCTCGATTGGTGACACTGGCAATCGGGTTGCCTCCTCGGGCACGGCGGTGCAACGCGCCGCCGAACGGGCCCGCCAAAGCGATCGGACGGTGCAGGCCCTCTCGGACAGTTCCCAGCGCATCGGCGAGATCGTCAAACTGATCAACGCCATCGCCGGACAGACCAATCTGTTGGCGCTCAACGCCACCATCGAAGCTGCCCGGGCGGGCGAATCCGGGCGCGGATTCGCCGTCGTGGCCAGCGAAGTGAAAAACCTGGCGGCACAAACGGCCAAGGCGACCGACGAAATCGGCGATTTGGTGGTCTCAATCCAGAGTGCCACCGCCGACGTGGTCGACGCCATGCGCTCGATCCGGGCCAACATCGAAGAAGTGGAATCCCTCTCGAGCGACGTGTCTCAGGCGGTCGATCGCCAGTTGGAACAAACGCAGGAAATCGTGCACGCCGTGGACGACGCGTCCGCCAACTCCTTGGAGGTGTCCGACAGCGTCAGCAACATGGCACGCACAGCCGCCGAAACCGGCCGTTCGGCCGTGGAGATGATCCTGTCAGCACAACGTCTGGGCGAGGAATTCGACCAGCTCCAGGCGGACGCCAATCGCTTCGTGCAATCGATCCGCGCGTAAAGGGGGTGGGCCCGGCGTGCGTTGCTGAAGCCCTGGCACCCAATCGTCGCGGCACGTTCACCGCCATCGTAGGCGCCATTTTGGCCCGCGTCGGAATGCCCTCCCCCAACCAGCCACGGTTCACGGCATGTCGCCGGCCTTCAGGCGGGTGTCGATCAGGTCGATGATGGGCATCAGATCGGCGACGCTGTCGACGACGAAATGGGCGCCGGCGGCTTTAAGCCTGGTTTCCGCATGCCGGCGCCGCTCGGCCAGCTCGGCCGTGGACAAGGCTGCCAGATCGTCGGGGGGCAGTCCCACTTCGTTGCCGCTCAAGGTCACGCCGACGGTCCACAACCCGGCGTGCCGGCCTTCCTCGATGCCCGGTGCCGTGTCGTCGATCTTGACCGCTGCCGCCGCGGGCCAAGCGCCGAGTTCGAACAGGCACTTGTAGATCATGAGCGGACTGGGTCGACCCTCCGGAACCTCGTTCGGACAGACGATGCAATCGGGCGTGTAGCCCTGATCCACCGTCAAGGGGACCAAAGCATCCATGATCTGCCGGGCATAGCCGGTGGTCGAGCCGATCTTCAGACCACGGGCCCGCAGAGCCGCGACGGTCTTTTCGGCTCCGGGCACCAGTTTGGCATATTCGGTCACCACCTCCACATTGAGCGGCAAAAAGGTGCCATAGAGGTTGTCGACGTCGGCATCGGTGAATGGCCGGCCGTGGATGGCCTGCCAACGTGCCCCCACCGCCGGCAGCATGCCGAGTGCCTTGATATGCTCCCATTTGGGCAACCCCATCGGCACACGGGCCTCCACCTCGCTGATCTCGATGCCAAAACGCCTGAACGCCTCGACGAAGACTCGTACCGGGGCCCGGCAGCCGAAATCCACAACCGTGCCGGCCCAATCGAAGATCGCCGCCTTCAGGGCGCCGTCATAGCGCAATGTCATGCTTCGTTTCTCCTTGCCGACTGGCGACATCGTGACCGACCGGCGGCTCATCCAGAGCCGTCTGCCCGGTCGGCCAGGGCCAAATCCAGGTCAGTTCATGTTTGTTATGGTGCAGGTGCAACAACCGGCTTCCGGGGATGTCGGCAAACCGACGCGCGATGGCATGGTCGGTCGGCCCCTGAAACTTCACCGAGCAAATGGCGGTGCCGACCAGACCTGCGTCCAGCCAGCGCAACACGAGCCCCAACAGGCGTTCGGGATAGCATACGACGTCGCAGCAAAGCCATTCGACGGCGCCAACCCGTTTCGGATCGAGAGCGAAAGCGCTCTCCCTGAGCGTGGTGACGCCGGGCAAGCCTGTCACCGACGACGCCAGCGGTGCCTTGTCCACACTGGTGACCGTGGCACCGAGCCGCTGCAACACCCAGGTCCAGCCGCCCGGGCTGGCGCCCAGGTCGAGACAGCGCGCACCTGGCCCCGGACGGCGCCCAAGCAAGGTGAACGCTTCCCAAAGTTTGAGGTAGGCACGGTTGGGTGGCGCTGCGCGGTCTTCGACGAATCGCGGCGCTCCGAGTGGAAACGGACTGGAACAAACCGGCGCCGCCAGAATCGTTCCGGGTGCGAGCAGGGTCCAGGAACCCAAGGCGGCTGCTGGGGCCGGATCGGGAAACTGCAGCGGGCGAGCCGAGACATGCGGCAACCCAGCCTGGATCAACCGGGCCCGGCCGACATGGCGCGCCGGATACAGCACCCAGTTGCGCTGGATCGCCCGCAGAGCCCGGACACCCTGCTTGATCGACGCAACGGTCATGATAACCGGGTCATACCAAATGCACTGGGCCCAAGCCGCCCACCTTGGCGGTGCCGAGGTGATCGCCAGCCGACCGACCACAGTCTCTACCCCACCAATCTCGTCCAGGAGTTCCGCCAGAAACCCGTCCGACGCCAGATAGGCCGTCCCCAAGGCACCTGATCCTTATGCCGAAAGCAACCGACCGTCTCGCCGGCTTCGACTCACCACGTCCTTATGGCGAGACACCGTCGCCCTGGACCGGTCAACCATCGGCATTGGCCATCCACTCACGGAGCTTGCGGCGGTTGGAGCACGGCAGGATGACAACCATACCGTGATGGCACCGGTTTGACGCAGAAATCGGTTGGCCTGGCAATAAACGCACGATCATCAACTCAGCCAAACACCATGTCGCGATCACCCCCTTCGATCATCTGGTCGCCACTGACAAGAAACGAACGGTGCCGGTGGGCAAACGGGTCCATCCGGGGAGGCCTTTGTGGGAGCGCCGACGCCTCGTCGGCCTCGTGTGCACGCCGGTGCGGG
>JANQJV010000193.1 GCA_028281465.1 Azospirillaceae bacterium
CGCCATCTTGGCGGCCGGCCGCTGGGCGTGGTCCGGGCCGGCTGGAAGCCGGCGGTCCAGCCGGCAAGCATGCCGGCGCTCCGAAACAGGGCGGCCCGAAGACCAGTTATTGTTTCGGGCCGTTGGTGTAAGATCGGCTGAATACTGGAGCAGGCGTGCAAGAAGAACGCACGGGAGTTCAAACGGTCGGTTTCGGCGCTGAACCAGGAGCGCCGGCATCCCTGCCGGCTGGGCCGCCGCCATCTTGGCGGCCGGCCGCTGGGCGTGGTCCGGGCCGGCTGGGAGCCGGCGGTCCAGCCGGCAAGGATGCCGGCGCTCCGAAACACGGCGGCCCGAGGATCGGTCATTGTTTCGGGCCGTTGGTATTACGTGATCATTACCTCGCCAATCGAGTCTTCAATTCCTTTGAGGAGATTGGTCAACTTTCCTGTGACGCCTGGCTAAAGCGTGTGGAGCAGCCATGGCAGATCATGTCGATCGGCAGCCGACGGTGGGCCCACGAGTTCTCGTCACTCATGGTTGGTACACCGCCATCGTGGATAATTGGGTGAAGGAGCTCGCGCCACCGGGACGGGCCGGCTTTCGTCAAGGCGAGTCCGCTGGGCCTGGTGGGGGGCTGGCACGGCTTTAACGCGTGATTGGGATGCCGGATTAGGCGGTCCAGTTGATCCGGCACACGAATGTGCGGACTGGCGCCGGAGATCACTCCAAACTGCCGCCCAAAACACGAACAGCTCCGTCAGCAAAACCACAGGTGGCTTGCGGCTTTGTCCCGGGGAGGATCTCCACCAAAAGAACTAGGGGGGACTCATACTTCTGAAGGATAAATCGCGACTGATCCAAGCCAGCGCATTTGCCGTATTGGGTGTGTCTTCCGAGGGGAAGACCACTTCAACCAACGGAGGCCGTCATGGATCACATGCTCTTCATCCTGCCGCTCACCACGTTCGCACTGGTCGCCTTGATTGCATTCCGTGAAATCGTGAACGTCAGCGACTACTGAACCCGCTCACCCAGCACCCTGTTTGGTGGAGCCAACCGGTTCGTTACCCCTTCGAAGGAACAAACCGGCTTATAGGAGCAGTCGACAGGCCACACCCCATCGACTGACAACAGTAGGATGATACCATCCACACTCTGGTTACCCAACGCGCGCCACCGGTTGCCGCCGGTGGCGCGTGCGCCACTGGAAATGAAACTGCCACAAGACCACGCGGTCCGCAAGCACAATCGGAACGCCGGCAATGTGGGATCTGAACACTGAGGGAACTGGGCCTCTACAAGACCGGAAGGAGCGCAATCTGGCGTCGACTAAGGTAAAGGGCGCAAGTGGTCGCTTCGACTCCATCGCCTATGAACCGCTTTGAGGCCAAATGCGGAGCCAAGCATCCCCCTGCCTTGAATGAAAAAAGCGCCGGATGGCCTTGGCCATCCGGCGCTGCTGGCGAGGGGTGTCTCCTGCCGGACTGGACGTCAACGATGCAGGTAGAGAGTGGCATTGCTGCCACGCAGGAGACGTGCCGGCAAAGAGCCAAAAAACAGTTCACGCCAAGTATGGGCACCGGCAGACGCGAGGACCATCAGGCCGGGGCGCAGCGCCAACAAACGATTGGCGAGTACCGAAAGCGGCTGACGGTCGGTTTCCAGTGCGAAGGTGCGGTACTGTACCTTGTATTGGTCGCACAATACCGCTGCTTCTTTGGCCAACTGACGGGCACGGTCAATCTCGCTTTGCACCGAGACCACTTCGAGTTGGAATTGCGTTCCTAGACCAAGATCAAGGAAGTTCTTGAGGGCGTCGCGACCCTGTTCGCTGCCGTCATAGGCAATGGCCACCGTTTCCGGGTTGTTGCGCTGGGCGGCGCTGCTCACCAGGACGGGGCATGGGCAGTCACGCAGCAGCCGGATCAAACCACGGCGCGACAGAAGACGGGTGCCTTCACCACGCTTTTGCCGACCCATCATGAGCAGCGTGCACTCGTTCCAATGGGCTTTCAGCGTCGCCATGCCGTCGCCTTCGGCCATGATGGCTTTGGCGGTCGCCCCCAGCTCGCGGCACTGTGTGGCCAGATGCTCGGCAAAGGCACCGATCTGGGCCTTTAAGGCCGCGTAACGCCGCTGATCAGCCTGCATTTTGTAATGCATGGCACCAGCCGGGACGGCCTCGCGGCGGATGCTACGGTCGGGGTCGGTCACACCCAACACGGTGACGCTGGCGTTGCCGGTTTTCGCGAGTTCAAGTGTGGTGTTGCTGACGATATCGTCGCTCTGCGCGCCATCCAGCACGACAAGAATATTCTGTGCCATCCGATGCCTCCTCCGGTTCATAGGAGTTCCGATTCGACCCAAGCCCGCTTTCGAAGAAATCGGACCGCAAAACGGCCGTATCGACACTAAAGAGACATCGGCAGTTAACATGAACCATTCAAAAACAGTTTGTTCATATAACGTTCATTATTGAAAGGAAAACGTAAGGTGCGGTCTTTGTCGCAGGTCTAGTTCTACAGGGTAGGTTTGATCTCGCCGGAGGGATCAAATGGCCTACGGGCTACTACGTATGATCCTAGACTTTATAGATGGGAATGGCCCGGTTTCTTTGTCTTTGAACCCCGTGCGGCACGTGGTCGCAAATGTCGAGCGGCGTAGGACAGGGGTGCGGGGCGGGCCGTCCGTAAGCCACCAGGAACGATGGGCCTACGCCTTTTGTGCCCAATCTAATCATGATGGTGAAAATGGGCGCCGTAAGGCGTCAGCGTGCTGGCAGCGTGAGCACGGCCAAGAGACCGCCGATGGCCGAGCCGGACAAGGCTAGCTGGCCGCCATACATTTCGGCCAGATCGGCGACGATGGACAGGCCCAGCCCCGAGCCTTGGGAGCGTTCGTCGAGCCGTTTGCCGCGCAAGACGGCCAGTGCTGCCTTGCGTTCGGTCATGCCCGGACCGTCGTCATCGACGCGCAACGTCATGGTCTTGCCGCCCAGCGACAGGGTTACCATGACCCGGGTGCTGGCGTGTTTGCAGGCATTCTCGATCAAGTTGCCAACGAGCTCCTCCAGGTCTTGCCGTTCGCCGCGGAACTGTGGCTGGGCGGCGATGTGGCAATCCACGGTGAGATCGCGGTCTCGATACAGGCGCCGCAGGGCGGCACAGATATCGGTCACCACTCGGGCGACGTCGACCCGTTCCGGGGCCAGACTGACCGGTCCGGCCGTGGCGGCGCGGTGCAAGTGGTGCTCCACGATGCGGGCGATCCGGTCGATATTGGCGTGGATGTCGGGAGCCGAGTCGCCCCGGTGCGCGTCGCCGTCGACATTGGACTTGAGCAAGGCCAGTTCGGTCTTGAGAGCGTGCGCCAGATTGCCGGCGCTCTGACGGACGCGCAAGACCACCTGGCGATTGTGCGCGATCACCGAATTCACCGCCTCCACGGCATTGGCCAGATCGCTTGGATAGTTGCGGCTCAGTTCGTCGAGCTCCCCGGCCTGGAAGCGCTCCAGCTCGCGCGCCAGCCGGCGCAGCGGGTGCAGGCCCAACTGCACCTGGAACAGGATGGCTGCGGTGAGGCCGATGCCCAGGGTGCCCAAGGCCAGGTGGATCAAGGTTTCAAAGCTGTCGATCTCTTCCTGGACGTCACGATCGTCCACGGCCACCTTGACCAGCGCGATGCGCCCGTCGACCAATTCGGTCGCCGTCTGCGCGGTGCGCAACGACACGTCGTCCGGCCCGCGGTCGTAACCGAAGCTGACCTGACCCGGATCCATGGCCAAGTCCAAGGTGAGTAAAAAGTCGCCGAGCGACGGTGAGCGCAGTTCGGTGCCGTCTGCCGTGCGCACCTGCCAGTACCACCCCGAACCCGATACCTGAAATCGGGGGTCGCCAATCGGGCCGACGCTCACCACGGCCGTGTCCTTGCCACCAGCGTCCTCGACACGGAGGGCCGCGGTCACGGAGCGCAAGACGGCTCCGACCTTCAGATCGAACCGGCTGGTGACCGCCTGGCTGAAAGCGAAGGACAGAACAGCCGCACCGCCGAGCCAGGCGATGGCGATCCAGCCGGCCGCCGCCGCCAGCAGGCGGGTTCTGATCGACAGCGGTTTCATGCCTTGGGAACCGCCAATCGATAGCCTTGCCCACGAACGGTCTGGATGATGTCCATGTTCAGCTTGCGCCGAATTCGGCTGATCAGAACATCGACCACATTGGACGACTGCTGGGCATTGCGGTCATAGACGTGGTTGACCAGGCCGCTGCGCGTGACCAAGCGGCCCGGATGATGCATCATGTATTCCAGAATGCGGAACTCCTGCGGCGTCAGCGCCAGGGGCACGCCACTCACCGTCACTCGGCCGCTGTTGGTGTCCAAGGTCAAGGGGCCGAACGTCAACATAGGGCTGAAGTGTCCAGCGGCACGTCGGATCAGGGCACGAACGCGGAGCAGAATTTCGTCCATGTTGATCGGCTTGACCAGATAGTCATCGGCGCCAGCGTTGAAGCCGGCGAGTTTGTCGCTCCACCGGCTGCGCGCCGTCAAAATGAGGACCGGGGCCCCCATGCCGTCCTCGCGCCAGCGCTGAAGAACAGAAACCCCATCCATTTGCGGCAGGCCCAGATCGAGCACCACGCAGTCGTAGACCTCCGTAAGACCGAGGCGCACCGCCTCGAGGCCGTCCTGCGCCGTGTCGGTCACATAGCCGGCGTGCTCGAGCACCTGGCGCAAATCCTCGCAAAGCTGACCCTCGTCTTCGACCACCAAAACACGCATCAAGCCAAACCCGGACAGCGGCATGAACCGAGATCATTTTCCCATTGTTTTGGTCCAGGGAAAACACTCCAGAGCAAGCCCCGAGCCGATTGGGCCGATCGGTGACGAGGTTTGCCGAAAGAACAGATGGCTAGACCAATTCCGCGGACAACCGCGAACGCAAACCGTTCCGGCACCCTCGGGACCACCCCAATGCGCGGCGTCTTTGAGTCTGGCATCATGTGTCTCGAGCGAATCGTCGTCCCGGATCGGATCGAACGGCAGCAAACGTGATCCAGCCGCGTCTGCCGTCGGTCCAGGAGCCCCCGTCCATGTGGCGTTTTCCGCCGTCAGGAAACAGGGCGCTTGCCCATGAAAACCGGTCCAGTGGCATTCGTGCCCGGGGCAAGCCTGGATCGATCCACGACACGTGTCCGGCGCACGGTTCGGACCCGATGGTCGCGGTCCCTGCCGTTGCCGACTCTCGATGGTCGGCGGCCGCGTGCCGCCCGCGCGATCCTTCGTTGTCGATCACCGTCGCCGGCACTGGGCCGTCCGGCACCGTCGTCACCGCTACCGACGCAGTGGTCGGGCAAATGAATATGGTGGCGGGCGCGGCAGAGCGTCTCAACCATCAAGCTTAGAAACCTTAATCGCTTTCCAACTATACGTATAAACACTTAAATATAATACTATCTTGTTTCGTTTCAGGTAGCTCCGCATATTGGATGCTTAAGAGAGTCGCAACGACCCGAACGAGACGGACTGCCAATGATCTTGGGCCGCATTGGTCGAACCGCCGGACACCGCGACTGGAAACATGCCTTAGCGAATGGGGCAGGGCGGTTGCGTTGCTCCGACGTCGCTCGGCACGATTGCAAGCGGTTACTTCGGCCTCCCTGGCCAACGCCCTGGTGCCTGACGTCGGCCCACCGCCGTTCGAAACAAGCGCGAGGGGCGAACGCCGATGATGCGGATATTGCTTTTTGCCGGACTTTGGCTGGTTCTGACCGAAGCGGATCCCGGCGCCATGCCGGTTGGTGCCCTGGCGGCTCTGGCGGCCGCCTGGACAAGCAAGCACCTTCTGCCCCCGCAACCAGGGCGGCTGCGCTTGATGGCCTTGCTACGCTTCACCTGGCATTTCCTCAAACTCTCGGTCTACAGCGGAATCGACGTCGCCTATCGTGCGCTGCATCCCCGGCTGCCGCTCGACCCTGCACTGGTTGGCGTACGCGTGACGCTGCCACCGGGTATGGCACGCACGACTTTGGCCAGTGAGCTCAGTCTGCTGCCCGGGACCCTGGCCGTAAGCCAAGATGGTGACGAAGTGGTGTTGCATTGTCTCGACCAAACCCAGCCGATCGAACAGCAGGTGAGCACGGAAGGGACGCTGATCACATCCATACTGGGCGACGGTCCGGATGCAGGAGGAACCCGTCATGTCTGAGTTTCTCCTGGGCGCCGCGTTCTTCCTTCTGATCACTGTGGCCGGGGGCCTGGTTCGTGTGGTGCTCGGACCGGACCAGGCCGACAAAATGATGGCGGCGCAGCTTCTCAGTAGCGGCGGCATTGCGATTCTGCTGATCGTGGGGGTCGGCCTACAGTTGGAGGGGGCTATCGATGTGGCCCTTGTCGTTGCCCTGCTCGCCGCCTTTGCGGCCGTAGCCTTCGTTAAGGGCACAAGCCAGGCCGGAACAGGAGATCCGGAAGCCGTTGGCGTCGACCAGCTCACCACCCTGCGACAGGACGCACCCCAAGGGAGGCCCGACAGCCCATGACTGCCGCCCTGGACGCCATCACCGTTGTCTTCGTCCTTGCCGGCTGCTTCTTCTTTCTGGCCGGAAACGTGGGCCTGCTGCGGTTTCCAGACACGCTCACGCGCCTTCATGCCTTGACCAAAGCCGACAATCTGGGGTTGGGCTTGGTCGTGATCGGACTCATGCCGCGCATGGATCACCCGCTGTCGGCGCTCAAACTGCTCTTGGTCTGGGCGCTCGGCATGTTGGCGGCGGCCACGGTCGGACAGTTGATCGCCCGGTCGGTGCTACGCCGGGGTCTGCCAATCTGGAAAGGTCCGCAATGACCGCTTTTCCGCTCCTGGACCCGGCCTTGTGTTTCGTCATCCTGACCACCGCGGTTTTGGCAGTAGCCATCCGCACGGTCTTCGCCGCCGTGGTCTCGTTCATCGTCTTCGGCCTTCTGATGGCGATTGCCTGGGTTCGTCTGGGCGCCGTCGACGTGGCGCTCACCGAGGCTGCCATCGGGGCTGGACTCACGGGTGTTCTGTTGCTCAGCACGGTCGCTCGGATCGCCAAACACCGGGCCGACCGCGGCGACGATGTGCCGATCCTGGAGGGACCGGAACCCGACCCGGCCCCCACCGATCCGTTGCCGGGACTGGCCACGCAGTCGCTGGCTATCGTGCTGTCCGCGGCCGTTGCCGCAGCTCTGGTGGCGGCGGTCGCTTTGCTGCCCGTTCCGGCTCCTGGCTTGGTCGCCGAGGTGGGAAGCCGTCTGTCCGAAACTGGCGTGGAAAGTCCGGTGACGGCGGTGCTCCTCGCCTATCGCGGCTACGATACGCTGTTGGAAATCGTCGTTTTGCTGTTTGCCCTGCTCGGTGTCTGGTCGCTGACGGCCGACGCCCGCTGGGGTGGCCAACCCGGGTTGCGTCATCTGGCGCGGCCCGACGGGGTGATGGCCTATCTGGGCCGGCTGTTGCCCCCGATCGGGCTTCTCGTGGGCGTTTATCTGTTCTGGATCGGCGGCTATCGGCCCGGTGGCGCGTTTCAAGCCGGCACCGTTCTGGCAGCCGTTTGGCTTCTGGCGGTCATGGCGGGGCTTGTGCCCATCCCCAAGGTCTCGGGCATCCGCCTGAGGCTTGCCCTCGTTATCGGTCCGGCGGTGTTCCTGGCCATTGGCCTCGCCGGTTATCCCCTGCACGGTGCCTTTCTCGGCTATCCCCCGGCGATTGCCAAGGTGCTGATCATCCTCATCGAAGCCGGGCTGACCATATCCATCGCGACGATTCTCGGCCTTCTCGTGGCCGGCGCTCCTGAGGAGCGGCCGTCATGAGTGTCGATAGTCTGTTCACCCAACCGGGCCTTTACGGCGTCACCGGGGCCCTAGCGATTGGCATCGGTGTTTATGGGCTGATTGTGCGTCCGCACCTGGTACGCAAGATCATTGCCGTGAATATGGTCGGGAGCGGTGTTTTCCTCCTATTCGGCGCGGTCGCGGATCGCGCCGCACCAGGACCCGGTGGTGATCCTGTTCCGCACGCCATGATCATCACCGGCATCGTGGTGGCCTTGTCGGCCACCGCGCTTGCCGCCACCCTGACGCTGCGCCTGTCGCGGGAAACCGGGCGCACGGCGCTGCCGCCCGAACCTGAAGACCCTGCGGTCCAGGACAAGGAGTCCTGACCGTGCCAGGGGTTGTTTGGGGACCGGATGTCGGCTCCGGATTGCTAGCGCTGGCGGTGGTTCTGCCAGTGGCCGGTGCGCTGCTGATCCTGCCTTTGGGCCGCCACGCCGAACGGGTGCCCCACTTGCTCTTCATGGCAGGTCTGGTGTTGGCGACCGCGATCGCCTACCATGTCTGGATCGGCGGCGTGTTGACCGCCGCCATCGGCGGATGGCCGGCGCCGCTGGGCATTGTCTTGCGGGCCGATGGCCTGTCGGCCGTCATGCTGTTGACCACGGCCTTGGTCTTGGTGCCGGTGGGCATTTTTGCTGCCGGAGAGTTTCAACCAAGAACCGCGGATGGCCGGGAAAGCCGGGCCGGCCTTCTGTTTTGGCCGCTTATGATGGGAGTCTGGGCCGGCCTCAACGGCACCTTCCTCAGCAACGATCTCTTCAACATCTATGTTGCCTTGGAATTGCTGACCTTGGCTGCCGTGCCACTGGTGACGCTGGAAGGTAAGGCCGGCACGCTGGCTGCAGCATTGCGTTACCTCTTGTTCGCTCTGCTCGGATCGCTGCTCTATATGCTGGGTGCGGCGCTGCTGTATGGCACGCACGGCACCCTGGACCTGACGCTCCTGGCCGACCGGGTTCGCGACGATGCGTCGGCGCTGATCGCGGCTGCCCTTATGACGGCGGGTTTACTGGCCAAGACGGCCATGTTCCCGCTCCATTTGTGGTTGCCGCCCGCCCACGGCGGTGCGCCGGCCGCAGCAAGCGCCATCTTGTCGGCCCTGGTGGTCAAGGCATCGTTTTATCTTGTCGTCCGGCTTTGGTTTGACTTGTTCCCAAGCCTCTTGGACGACACCGGCGCGACCGTGCTTGGCTTGTTCGGTGCCGCGGCGATCCTGTCTGGGTCCGTCTTGGCCCTGCGCCAAGCACGCCTGAAGCTGCTTGTGGCCTATTCCACCCTGGCTCAGCTTGGGTATCTGTTCCTTATGTTCCCGCTCGCCGGCGGGGGAACGGAAGCGCAGCCGTGGACCGCCGGCGCCTGGAGCGGGGGCATCTTCCACGCTGTCTCCCATGCGTTCGCCAAGGCGTCGCTGTTCCTCGGCGCCGGGATTCTCGTGCAGGGCATCGGCCACGACCGCATCGCCGATCTGCGCGGTGCCGCCCGGTCTCTGCCCATGGTCATCGCGGCGTTCGGCCTGAGCGGGCTGTCGCTCATGGGGTTGCCGCCGAGCGGCGGATTCATCGCCAAATGGCTGCTCCTGACCACGGCCATGGCCTCCGGACGCTGGGGCTGGGCGGTGGTGATGTTCGCCGGCGGCCTTCTGGCGGCGACCTATGTCTTCCGCGTCCTAAACCGGGCCATGGCAACGCCGGAGCAGCCGCTGCGCCTGGTGCAGCCGGTTCACCAAAGCCGCCAGCTCGCCGTGCTGTTTCTGGCACTGGTCTCCGTGTTGCTTGGGTTGGTGCCCGCAATTCCATTTGAGTTGCTCCAGATCGGCGGGGGCTTGTCGACGGTGGAGGGGTTCCGATGACCGGGATGCTGCCGCTTCTCATTCTCTCCACGTCGCTGGTGCCGGCGGTGGTCATCTTCTTTCTGCCCGAGGCGGCAACACGTGTGCGCGCCGCCGTGAATTTGATCGGTGCGCTGGCCAAGCTGCCGCTGGTCGGCCTGATTTTGGACGGTGTCGCCGCTGGGGAGCAGTATGAGCTGCGGTACACCCTCGTCCCCGGACTCGACTTCCTGCTCCGCATCGATGCGCTTTCGCTCCTGTTCCTGAGCTTGTCCGCCTTTCTATGGCTGCTGACCACCCTCTATGCCCTGGCCTATCTGCGCGACGGAGCGAACCAGTCACGTTTCTTCGGTTTTTTCAGCCTATGCGTGGCTGCCACCACCGGCATCGCCATGTCCGGGTCGCTCATCACCTTCTTCCTCTTCTATGAGCTCCTGACCCTATCCACCTGGCCGTTGGTGGCGCATCGCGGCGACGCCCGGTCCATCGCGTCTGGCAGCCATTATCTGGCTTACACGCTTGCGGGCAGCACGGCCCTGCTCTTGGGAATCGTGTGGTTGGAGGGCCAGGTCGGACCGGTGGAATTCGCCGCGCAGACGGGTATCGCCGGCGCCGACCCGAACACGCTGCGGTGGATCTTTCTGCTCATGGTGGGCGGTTTGGGCGTCAAGGCGGCCCTGTTTCCGCTCCATTCCTGGCTGCCGGCGGCCATGGTGGCGCCGGCTCCGGTGAGCGCGCTTTTGCATGCGGTCGCCGTGGTCAAGGCCGGCGCCTTCGGCATCGTGCGCGTGGTCTACGACGTGTTCGGCATCGGGCTCGTGACCGACTTGGGCCTCGGGGTTCCACTCGCGGCTGTGGCATCGTTCACCATCATCTACGGCTCGCTGCGCGCTCTGAACCAGAGCGACATCAAACGCCGGCTCGCCTACTCCACGGTCAGCCAGGTATCGTACATCATCCTGGGCACCGGCCTTGCGGGACCGACGGCCATGATCGGCGGTCTGGTCCACCTGATCCACCAGGGCCTCATGAAGGTGACGTTGTTCTTCTGCGCCGGGGCTTTGGCGGAGACCCTGCACATCTACCGGATACAGGAGGTCGACGGCTGCGGCCGGCGCATGCCCGTCACCATGCTCGCGTTCAGCATCTGTGCGGTCGGCATGATCGGTTTGCCGCCGGTCGCCGGCTTCGTGAGCAAATGGTATCTGGGTACCGGTGCCATTGAAGCCGGCCAGATCTGGGTGCTGTTCGTGCTGGCCGGCAGCAGTGTGCTCAACGCCTTGTATTTCCTACCCATTCTTTACCGCACCTGGTTCCGGCCGGCCACCGGGACCTGGCGCGAGCCTTTGACGCCCCTGCCGGCGGCCAAGGTGTGGGGGTTGGTGAGTCCCGCGGTCGCCACGGCCGTGGCCTCTCTGGCCTCCGGCCTTCTGGCGGCGGCCCAACCGTTCAGCCCGCTCGGGTGGGCCACTCTGATCGTGACCCGGGACTACGGACCATGAATGCCGGTTTTCTGTTGGTCGCCGCGCCGGCGACCCCGCTCGTTCTGCTCCTGGCGGGTTTGCTCGTGCCGCCGCTGCGCCGCCATCTGCCCGATTTTTTGGCACAGGCCCCCGTCCCGGCGCTCGTCGCCGCCTTCCTGGCCATGGGCAACGCGTCGGTGGACGGCGAGACGCTGCTGCTCGGCATGGCGCTGCGACTGGATTTCCCCGGCGCCGTATTGTTGGGCTTCTGTGCTCTGCTCTGGATCACGTGCGGTGCGTTTGCCAGCACCTATATCCGCGGCTCGGCTGACCGCGAGCGTTTTAGCGTCTTTTGGCTGCTGACGCTCTCAGGCAATCTCGGCGTCTTCATCGCCGCCGATATCATCAGTTTCTACCTCGCCTTCGGACTGGTCAGCTTGCCGGCCTATGGCCTCGTGGTCCACGACGGCACGGATCGATCGCGCCGGGCCGGCCTATTCTATCTGGTCCTGGCTGTGCTTGGCGAGACGTGTTTGTTGCTCGGGCTGATGCTCATGGCATCCGGCGCGGACAGTCTGTTGATCAGCGATGCGGTGGGCGCGATCCCAAGCCTGCCGTACCGGGATCTGACCTTGGGCCTGCTTGTCGCCGGATTTGGATTGAAAGCCGGGCTGTTCCCCTTGCACGTGTGGCTGCCCATGGCACACCCGGCGGCGCCCACGCCGGCATCCGCCGTGCTGAGCGGCGCCATCATCAAGGCCGGCATCATCGGCCTCATCAAGTTTTTGCCTTTGGGCACCGGTCTTCCGGAGTGGTCCCTTGTCCTGACCACCGCCGGTTTGTTTACGGCATACTTCGGCGTGCTCATGGGCGTGACCCAGAGCCACCCCAAGGCGGTGCTGGCGTATTCCAGCCTGAGCCAGATGGGCTTGGTGATCACGCTCCTGGCGTCCGGGCTGGTCGCCGCGGGTGTGTCAGCCGGTGATGTGGGCGCGGACCATGGTGCGGATGGCATTGCCCAGGTTGCGGCGTTCTACGCTGTCCATCACGGGCTGGCCAAAGGCGCGCTGTTTCTGGCCGTCGGCGTGGTCGGCGCGACGGGGGCGGCGCGGATTGGGCCGGTTCTGGCCGTCACCGCCGTGATCGCCCTTGGTGTCGCGGGTTTGCCGTTGACCGGCGGGGCTCTTGCCAAACTGGAGCTGAAAGGGCCGCTCGGTGGCGGCCTGGTGGAGACCCTGGTGGCGTGGTCGGCCGTGGGGACCGCGCTGTTGATGCTGCATTTTCTGCGCCGGTTGCGCATGGCCGCCTCTGCCGATGCGGCGGCGCGTCCGTCGCCGGGCTTGTCATTGCCCTGGGGCGCCACGGTCCTGGCGGCTGCGCTGGTGCCTTGGGGCCTGTATGCGGCCGCCGGCAGCCACGACCTCGCTTACGCGGTCAAACCCGGCAATCTCTGGGCTTTGACGTGGCCGATCCTCTTGGCCGGGATACTCGGTTGGAGCCTGCGCCGGATACGGCTGCCGTCAGTGCCGGAAGGCGATATCGTCGAACCCATTGCACGGCTTCTTGAACCCGTGCGATCGGTCCGGCTGCCGCCGCTGCCGGGTGTGCCGAGCATCGTTGAGGCCGTGGGGCGGGCTGCCGCCGGCATCGTGGTGGCGGCCGAGGCGCCGGTCCGCCCCTTCCCGGCTGCCGGACTCGCCCTCCTGGCCGTCGCTGCGATCATGGCTTTCGCTCTGGCCGGGTGACGGGTACCGGGCCGGTCTCGCACCCACCCTGACACCCTGAGTTCCGCCATCTTGTCCCAGGTCTACCGCCCTAACTGTGTTCCACCGGAGGCTCCGAAGTGGTGGTTCGAGCCGCGGCGGCCTGGACCGGTTCGCCAGATATCTCCTTGCCCGCCAGTTCATCGACAATGGTGCCTTCCCAGAGCCGTACGCCGGCGCGATAGGCCGCTCGGCCGATCATATGGGCCGCCACCGGTGCCGTGATAAGGAGAAAGACAAGGGCGGAAATGGCCCGCGTGCCGACGCTCAATTCGCCGAAATGCAAGGCCACGGCCAACAACATGAGACCGGCGCCGAGCGTACCGGTCTTGGTCGACGCGTGCATGCGGATGTAGGTATCGGGCATGCGATAGACGCCCACAGCGGCGCCGAAGGCAAAAACACCCCCACACAGAAGAAGAAGCGCCACGATCACATCGATCATCGTTCGTCCCTCGTTCGGCGCCGCTCCAATTGCTGCATGTGGCGGCGTTCGCCATAGAGGGCAAATGCTACGGTCGCCAGGAAACCCACCAATGCCAGCATGATCGCCACGTCGAGAAAGGCGCTATATCCGGTTTGGACCGTGTAAAGCGCCATCAGTCCGACCAGAAGCACGGCCAAGAGGTCGAGTGCCACCACCCGATCCGCCAGATATGGGCCGATGAGGATACGCACGAAGGCCAATGCCATGGCTGCGTAGAACAAGGCCATGGAGATGCTGACGGCCCAGTCCAACACCGGTGGGAGAGTCTCGTCGGTCATCGCACCGCCTCCAAGACCTTGAGTTCCATACCAGCCTTCAGATCGGCCTTCAGCTCTTCGGCGTCATCGATGAACATGGCATGCACGTAGAGCGTGCGTCGGTCCGGCGATACGTCGAGGCTGAGCGTGCCGGGTGTCAATGTGATCAGGTTGGCAACCAGAAGGATTTCCGTATCGGTCTCCGCATCCAAGGGCACGGCAATGATGCCGGGCTGCGTCTTAAGCTCGGGCGTGAGCACATCCCACAGGACTCGCAGGCTGGACATCAAGAGATCGTAGAGGAAAAAACCAACCAACCCGAGAATTTTGAAAACGCGCTCGAAATAGTCGGTTTCGCCGTAGAGGAAACGGGTGACCCATAGCGCGCCGTAACCGATGATGTAACCGATGATCAGGTTTCCCAGGGTTAGCGATCCGGTCACCGCGGCCCAGCCCAGGGACAAGGCAACGTTAAGGAACAACATGGGCGGTCTCCCGGCTGCCTAGGACGGCGTCGACATAGGCTTGGTTGGACATCACCTGGTTTCCGGCCACCAAGGCGACGTCGAAAACCGGCTGAATCAGGAGCCCCATCAACACGGTGAAGATCGCCAAGGCGACGATGGGCGCCATGAGCGTCATGGCCGCGTGCGGCTCCAGCCGTGTGAGAAGCGCGTCGTCCCCGCGCGGGTGCGGCTTCCAAAACGCCTCTCCCCAGATCTTGGTCATGGAAAACAACGTCATGAGACCCACGGCCAGGGCCACGCCGGCGATCACATACGCCTCTGTTTCCAGGCTTGCCTTCACCAGCGCGAACTTGCCCCAGAAACCGGACAGCGGCGGCATCCCGGCCAGGCCGAACGCTGAGATCATGAACAAAATGGCGACAAACGGTGTGCGCTTGTAAAAGCTACCAATATCATACAGATGAAATGATCCACCAAGTCGCTGCATCACGCCACTAATAAGGAACAAGTTGGTCTTAGCCACGATGTTATGCACCATATAGAAGAGGGCAGCCGCCAACCCCAGCGGTGTGAACAACGCCAGCCCCATGATCATATAACCAATCTGGCTGATGATGTGGAACGACAGGAGCCGGCGCACCTCCATCTGCGCAGCCGCGCCGAGCACGCCCGTCACCATGGTGAAGCCGGCGATGATCAGCAAGAGGTTGTGGGTAAACCCGATGTCGTGCGTGAAGATCAACGTGAACACGCGGATCAGGGCATAGACACCGACCTTGGTCAACAGGGCGCCGAAGATCGCCGTCACCGACACCGCCGGTGTATGATACGATGCTGGAAGCCAGAAAAATAGCGGGAACAGGGCCGATTTGATGCCGAACCCAAGAATGAAAAGCGTGGCCACCACCGTCAGCAGTGCGGGGTTGTCGATGTCGCGGAGCGTGACGTGCAAGTCCGCCATGTTCAACGTTCCGGTCATGCCGTACAGCATGGCCACCGACATCAGGAACATCACCGTGGACACGAGGTTGATGGCCACATAGCGAATGCCGCCGTCCATCTGCGCCTTGGAGCCGCCGAGCACGATCAGGCCGAATGAGGCCATCAGCATGACCTCGAACCAGACGTAGAGATTGAAGATGTCGCCGGTCAAGAAGGCACCGGCGACGCCGGCCAGTAGCACGTGATACAGGGCGTAATAGCCGGAGCGCTGCAACGGCTGGGTAATGTCACCCAGGCTGTAGACCGTGACCAGAAGTCCCATGATCCCGGTCATGAGCACCATGACGGCACTCAGCATGTCGGCGACGAACGTGATGCCGAAGGGCGCCGGCCAGTTGCTCGCTTGCATGGCCACCGGGCCGTGGCTCCAAACCACCATGAAAAGACCGGCACTCACCCCCAATACCAGCACGGATCCGGCGACGCTGAGGCTGCGGCAAACCCAGGTGTTGTGCCGGAACACATAGCACAGAATTCCGGTGACGAAGGAGAGCAGCACCGGCCCGATCAGGAGTGTCTGGGTCATGATCCGGCCACCTCCGAAGCGCCTTGGCCGTCGGGGGCGGTGGCTTTGGGCGCATAGTCCGTGGTGTCGGCAATGCGCATGCGGTCGCTGCGTACGGTCCCGAGCTCCTGATAAGTGCGCAGGATGAGAACCACGCTGAAGGCCAGAATCCCGAAACTGATGACGATGGCCGTGAGGATCAGTGCCTGCGGTAGTCCGTTGGCAACCGATGTGGTGACGGTCTTCAACCCTTCCGGCACCAATGCCGGAACTGCGCCTTCATACCGGCCGGCGGCCAGGATCGTGAAATTGGCGGCGTTGCTAATCAAAACCAGACCGAACATGAAGCGCACCAGGTTGAGGTTCAGCATCATGTAAATACCGGCCGCGGTCAGAAAACCAACCAAGAGCGCCAGCAGGGTTTCCACCGGTCAGATCTCCTCTTCCATGGCGAAGATCACACTCAGCACCGCTCCAACCACAACCAGATACACGCCGATGTCGAAGAGCAGGATGGTGCTGAGCGGCCATCCCTTGTCGCCGTCCCCGCCGCCGACGAACAGCCATTTGCCAGTCAGAAACGGCTCGCCGAACAGCATGCCGACGACGCCGGCAGCCACCGCGCATCCCAAGCCGATCAGAGACAACACATTGGGGTGAACATAGAGCGCTCGACGGGCCTCGGCGGTGCCCCGGCTTTTGCCGTAGAGTGCGAAAGCGATCACGGCCACCAGGCCGCCGATGAAACCGCCGCCCGGTTCGTTATGGCCGCGTAGCAGGAGAAACACGGAGAACACCAGCATCAATCCGGTGATTAGCCGCGTTGCCGTGGACAGGATCAAAGATGTCACTGGACACTCCCATCGTCATCGCGCCGGGCGGTCAGAGTCTTCTGCCGAAGACTGATGAGCGCATAAGCGGCGAGGCCGGCCAGCGCAATCACGGCGATCTCGCCCAATGTATCCAGGGCCCGGAAGTCCACCAGAATGACGTTGACGATATTGCGGCCGTGCGCCGCCGGCACGCTCATGGCCTCGTAGTATTCCGTGATCCTGGTATCCAGCGGAAGGCTGGTGATGGATATGAGGATCACCGTCATCAGCGCGCCGATGGCCAGCGACACCACGGCGGCGAATCCATTGGCAAGGCTAAGGCGTGGCCGGAATCGGTCGAGCGGCGGCAGTTCAAGCAGGGCAATCGCGAGCAAGATAACGAACAGAATGTCGATCAGCACTTGGGTCAGCGCCACGTCCACCGCGCCGTGGACGGCGAACAACATGGCCGTGCCGACTCCGACAGCCCCCAACGCGCAGATGGCGGTCAGACGGGAATTCGCGACGATGGCCGTCGCCGTCCCGGCAACGATGAGCAAGGCCGCCGCCCAGGCGAATCCGGTGGCATCCAAGAGATTGGTTTGCATGGGCAAGACATTTCCGCGCACCAAGCTCCAGCCGGTCAGAATGACGATAGTGGCGAAGATCGTCCCCAGATAGCCGCGCAGAGACCCATGCTGCAGGACACGGGTCTGCCAGGCGGCGAACGCCTTCACTCCGGCCAGAGCGTGGTCGTACCCCTGTTCGGCCGTCAGCGGCACACGGGCGGCAGTCCGTTCCAGAGCCGCGCGGATTGGTGCACGGAAATGCCAGCAGGCATAGCCCAGGGCGAAGGTGGCCAGGCTGAGTAGCAACGGCAGGTTGATGCCATGCCACAGTGCCAGATGCACCGAGACCGGCGATCCATAGACCGCTGAGGTCGCCGGGCCGATCAGTGGATCGGCAAGCCAGAACGGCAGCAGACCCATGAGCAGGCCGAGCGTGCCGAGCACCGCCGGGCCTAGCCACATGGCCAAGGGTGGATCATGGGGCGGTGCTGGCCATGACCGTTCCGGTCCAATGAACGGTGCCACGGCGACGATGCCCGCGGCGCCGATCATCATGGCGTTGGCGGCGAGGGCGAAACCGGCGACGAGGGCGGGCAGGGTGGCGGCGTGCAGCGCACCCTCGTACATGACCTCCTTGCCGATGAAGCCGATGAACGGGGGCAGTCCGGCCATGGAGAGGGCCGCAGCGACGGACAAAGCGAAAACCTTGGGCATGGCGCGCCGCAGGCCGGACAGCTCATCCCGGTCTCGTGTGTGCGTGGCATGGTCGATGGCGCCGACCGCCAGGAACAGTGTCGCCTTGTACAGGCAATGGACGACCAGGAACGTCATAGCTCCCATGACGGCATATTTGTCGCCACCGCCGAGCATCAGCGTCAGGGTGCCAAGCCCCATGATGGTCGTCCAGGCAAGCACCTGCTTCAGGTCGCGCTGATACAGCGACCAGACCGAGGACATGACAGCCGTGATACCGCCGGCCAGGGTCAAGGCCCAGACCCAGCCATCGGTGCCGCCGAGTGTCGGGTGCAGGCGGGCCATCAGATAAATGCCGGCCTTCACCATGGTGGCGGAATGCAGGTAGGCGCTGACCGGGGTGGGCGCCGCCATGGCGTTCGGTAGCCAGAAGTGGAACGGAAACTGGGCCGATTTGGTGAAGCAGCCGATCAAAACCAGCGCCAAGATGGCGCCGTACAAGCCATGTTCGCGGATGTCCACGGTGCCGGCGCGCAGGTCGCTCAGCTCGAAGCTGCCGCCGATGAGGCCGAGCAGAATCAGGCCGGCGAGCATGGCGAGGCCGCCGAGACCGGTCACCAGCAAGGCTTGGAGAGCCGAATACCGCGACTTCGCCTCGTCATGGGTAAAGCCGATCAGCAGATAAGACGTGATGGTTGTCAATTCCCAGAAAACGAACAGCGTGATTATGTTGTCAGACAGAACCACACCGAGCATGGACAACATAAACAGCGTTAAGACAATGAAAAAGCGTGTATTGAATGCGTAGTGCTCCATGTAGACACTGGCGTAGGAGAATACGACCACGCCGATTCCACTGATCAAGAGGGCAAAGAGAAGTCCTAGTCCATCCACGTACAGCGACAGCGACACGCCCAGACCGGGAAACCACGGCATGGCCCAGCGCAGGATGTCGCCGCCCGCAATGCTGGGGGTGAGGCTGAGGAAGATCAGCGTCAGGACGGCCGGTAGAGCCGTGACCGCGACCAGCTTGCGTAGCCGTTTGCCCGTGGCGGCCGCATGGGTGTCGTCATGGGCGGATGCCGGTTCAGCGAACTGAGCCATGCGCGCGGACCTCGTCGTCAGATGCCGGATGAGAAGAGATAGTGCCGTGCCGGGCGGACCAAATCCTTGGCACCATACTCACTTTGGTCCGCATTCATGATTGATGCTAAAATGACACGTTCACGCTGGAGACACGCTCACCGTTTCACACTGTGCACGATGTCGCAGGCTTAGGCAACGAAGAGTCGGTATCTGGGCTCCGAGCTTCTATCGGCGTTGCACTTGGGCTCACGCCGCCGCACCGGATTGGGCGTCGACGCCGATCGAAACGGTGGACGGTCGGTGTCGTGTTGGGTGCCGGCGGGTGTCGACGACGCGATAGCGGCCAACGGTCAAGTCGTAGACAGGCAATACCCGATCGAAGCGGTCGAACACCACAGAAGAGGGCACCGTGAGCCGCCGTTTGTAGGCCTTCCGTCTGCTTGGTGGCTGTTTGCTTGGTTGTTGTCTGCTTGGTGGTTGGGTGCCGTGCCGCCCCGTCAGGCCGAGAGCTTCCCCGTCCGCTTCCGACCGACACCCGTTCCACCGCCGCGAATGGGGCCATCGCCTCCTGACCAGACCCCGTCGCTGAGCCGCAACGCGCCGTCCCAGTCAGTGGTGCGTCGGCAGGATGCCGTTGCCGGGTTGCCTCAGCGATACGCTCCGAGACCAGCCTGGAGGGAGGTGCGGCGCAGGGGATGGGACGGCCGAGCAACCACACCCTTGACGGATCGCCCGGGCAACGGCTATTTTTGCGTCTTGCATGTGGCGGCGGTAGCTCAGCGGTAGAGCCCCCGGTTGTGGTCCGGGTGGTCGTGGGTTCAAGTCCCATCCGTCGCCCCAGCAGCCCGCCCAACTTTGTCACACGTGGGACCATCGTCCGTTGTGCCTGGATGGGGTGCGGATCGCCGCAATTCCACGGCGTTTTCCGGATATCGTCAACGCCTTCGGTCCCATCTTCGATCATCCGTCCCGGTGAGGGCCTGTCGTGCTCGAGCTTGTCAATCTCGGGCTGAGCAATCTGCTCACGCCCATGATCCTGTGTTTCGCTTTGGGGCTTCTGGCCGCCCTGCTGCGGTCCGATTTGGAGATTCCGGAGGCGCTCGGCCGCGGCATGGCGCTCTATCTCATGCTCGCCATCGGCATGAAGGGCGGGTTTACCCTGGCCGAGGGCGGTGCCGGTCTGGAAGTCCTGGCTGGGCTGTTGGTTGCCGGTATCCTCAGCTTCGCCATGCCGTTCGTTGCGTTTCCGCTGCTGCGGCTGCTGGTCGGGCTCGACCAGGTGCATTCGGCTGCGGTCGCCGCTCACTACGGCTCCATCTCCGTCGTCACCTTCGTCACCGCCGTGCAGTTCCTCGACCTGCAGGCCACCAGCTATGAGGGGTATCTGGTGGCCATGATGGCGATGATGGAAACCCCCGCGATCATCTCCGGCCTGATCCTGGCCCGGCGCAGCGCGATGGGAACGGAATCGGGCCGAGGCCCGGGACTCGGGCTGTCGTCGGAGTTGCTGCGGGAGATCCTGGTCAACGCCAGCGTGGTGGTGCTGGTCGGTGGTTTCGTCATCGGTTGGGCCACCGGTGATCGGGGGGCCGCCATGGTCAAGCCGTTCATCCAGGATCCGTTCAACGGCGTTTTGTGTCTGTTCCTGCTCGACATGGGCCTGCTGGCGGCACGCCAGATGCGGTCAGCCGGCATCCTCACGCCCCGTGCCTTCGGCTTCGGCGTTGCCATGCCGCTCATCGGTGCCGGCTTCGGCCTGGGATTTGCCGCCCTGCTCGGTCTGTCCCTTGGTGGAGCCACCCTTCTGGCCGTTCTGGCCGCGAGCGCATCCTACATCGCTGTGCCGGCGGCCATGCGTCTGGCCTTGCCCGAGGCTAATCCGGCCGTTTACGTCACCTTGTCGCTGGTGATCACCTTCCCGTTCAACGTGGTCTTCGGCATACCGATTTACTTCGGGACCGCGCGGCTCTTAGGGTTCAGTTGACCGGGCCTGACCGGTTGGGGAGGAACGCTATGCAGACCCATCGCAAGAAGAAAATCGAGATCATTGTTGAAAAGGCCCGCGTCCGTTCCGTTCTGGAGCGGGTGGAAGCCCTTGGCGCCAAGGGCTACACCATGATTCCGGACGTTTCCGGACGCGGTCACCATGGTGACTGGGGTCACTCCGACATTCTCGACGTGTACCGCAGCGTGCTCGTCATCGTGATTGCCGACGCCGACATCGCCCAGCGCATCGTCGACGAAAGCCAGCAAATCCTTCAGCATGCCACCGGCATCATCTATGTGAGCGATGTCGACGTGGTGCGCAGCGAGCATTTCTGACCGACGCCTCCGGTGCCGTCATCCCTTCAGGCGGCGGCACCATGCGGCAAAGGCGGTAAGGAACCCGGTCAGGGCCGTGCGCAGGGCGTCATCGGTCAACTGTCCGGCGTCGTCGAATTTGTCCCAGATGTTGGAAACATACACTTCCGGTTTGTTCATCGTCGAACAATTCAGTGCGGCCATGGTCTGGCGCACCTGCAGTTGGCCACGGGCCGTGCCGAAGCCGCCACCGCCGCCCATGATACCCAACGGTTTGCCGGCGAACGGATGATCGGGCGGCCGGGATACCCAGTCGATGGCGTTCTTCAACGGACCGGGGACGCCGTAGTTGTATTCCGGTGTCGCGATCAGCAGCCCGTCGGCGCGCCGGATGCGCCCGCGCAACGCCTCCGCCGGTGCCGGCAAACCGTTGGTTTCCAGGTCACCGTTGTACACCGGCAGGTCCGACCAATCGACGATATCGATGGTCAGGCCCTCCGGTGCCAGAGCCGCCGCCGCACGCAGGAGGGCGCTGTTGTACGAGGCCCGGCGCAGGCTGCCGGAAAGGCCGACAATATCCAGGGTCTGTGTCATGGGGATCTCTGACGTCATGGAAATTGGATCAAGCGAAGACCACCGCGGTCTCCCTGACGGACAATAGAGCTCACATGCCTGTCGTAAACCCCACGGTGTTGGCGCGGCAAGGACGACCCTGGGTTAGGCCGCTTGTTCTCCTTCAAGTTGGTCAATCAGGCGACCAATCATGGCCAAACCCTTGTCCCAGAAGCTTGGGTCCCGCGCATCGAGGCCGAATGGGGCAAGCAACTCGTGGTGCCGCTTGGTGCCGCCAGCCCGTAGCATGCCCAGATAGCGCTCGGCAAATCCGCCGTCGGCTTCCTCGTAAACGGCATAAAGCGAATTGACCAGACATTCGCCGAACGCATAAGCGTAAACATAGAATGGCGAGTGGATGAAATGTGGGATGTAACTCCAGAACGCATGATAGCCGTCGTCGAAACGCAAGCTCGGGCCCAAGCTCTCGGTCTGTACGGCAATCCAAAGCTCGCCCAGGCGTTCCGCCGTCAATTCGCCTAGGCGGCGTTCGGCGTGCACGCGCCATTCGAAATCATAGAAGGCGATCTGGCGCACCACCGTGTTGAGCATATCCTCGACCTTGCCCACCAGCAGGAACCGGCGTTTGGCCGGGTCGGTCTCCCGAGCCAGGAGAGCCTGGAAGGTCAGCATTTCCCCGAACACCGAGGCAGTCTCGGCCAGGGTTAGGGGCGTGGCGGCCATCAGGCTGCCCTGGTCACCGGCCAACACCTGGTGCACGCCATGCCCGAGCTCGTGCGCCAGCGTCATCACATCCCGGCTTTTGCCGTGATAGTTCAGCAGGATGTAGGGGTGTGCGCTTGGCACCGTCGGGTGGGCGAAGGCGCCCGGCGCTTTACCAGGGCGCAAGCCGGCGTCGATCCAGCGGCGGTCGAAGAAGCGTTGGCCGATGTCCGCCATGTTGGGCGAAAATCGCCGATAGGAGTCAAGCACGATGTCGCGCGCATCCGACCAGGCGATGATCGAATCCTCCACGTCCGGCAGCGGCGCATTGCGATCCCAGTAATCGAGGTGCTCGCCACCAAACCAACGGGCCTTGAGTGCATAATAGCGATGTGACAGCGATGGATAAGCGCGTTTAACAGCCGTTACCAGAGCATCGACCACGCCATCTTCCACCTGGTTGGACAAGTTGCGGGCGGCGACCGGGTTGGCAAACTGCCGCCAGCGATCCTCGATTTCCTTGTCCTTGGCGAGCGTGTTGGTGATCAGTGCAAAAGTTCGAACATTTTCGCTGAGTACTTTCCCGATCACCTGGCCGGCGTCTTTGCGCACCGACCGGTCGGGGTCTGTGAGCTTGTTCAGTGCGTCGGTGCTGGTCAGGTCGTGCCCCCCGATCGGGAAGCGCAGGCCGGAAATGGTCTCGTCAAACAAGCGGTTCCAGGCGTTGCGGCCGACCACGCCCTTGTCATGCAGGAATCGCTCCAGCACGTCTTCCAACTGGTGTGGCCGGAAGGCGCGCACCGTGTCGAGCCAGGGCCGGTAGTGGGCCAGAGCCGCTGTATCGGCCACCATCGTATGTAGCCGGTCCTCGTCCAGCCGGTTCAGCTCCAGCGTGAAGAACACCAGGTGTTTGGAGATGTCATTGATGCGTTCCTGGACCGACTGGAAGAATTTGCCATTGTGCGGGTCGTCCATATCGCCGGCATAGACCAGGTAGCCATAGCTCATGATCCGGCCGAGCACGTCGTCAATGCGCTCATATTCGGCAATCGCCTCGCCCAGCTCTGCAGCGCCGATCTGGTCGAGCTTGCCCGCATAGGTCTGGTGGAACGCGTCGGCTGCTGCCGCCATGGCGCCGAAGTCGTGCTCCAAAGCGTCGGACTTCGGACCGGTGTAAAGATCGTCCAGGTTCCAGGCCGGCAGGTCGTTCGTCGCGGCCTCCGCTGACGGAAGGTTTGCACTCATCCCAGTCTCCAACACATCCCTCCCAAAGACACCTCAAAAAAAGGGCACACCGGCACCATGCTCAGTCGGCGCGGCAAAATCCAAGCCCTTACATGGGGTGTCTCGTTGGACCCGGCGAGCGGTCGTTACCCGCGCGGCGCGTGTTTATTGAGGATGCGCTGCAGTGTGCGCCGGTGCATCTTCAGCCGGCGGGCGGTTTCCGAAACATTGCGGTCACATTGCTCGAAAACGCGCTGGATATGTTCCCAGCGTACCCGATCAGCCGACATCGGGTTCTCCGGCGGTGACGGCAAAGGCCGTCCATCCACCAGCAATGCCGCTTCGATCTGGTCGGCGTCCGCGGGTTTGGGCAGATAATCGACGGCTCCGGCCTTGACCGCCGCCACGGCCGTGGCGATGTTACCGTATCCGGTCAGCACCACGATCCGTGCGTCGGGTCGAGCGTCGCGCAGGGCAGACACCACGTCGAGGCCGCTGCCATCACCCAGACGCAAGTCGATGACAGCGAACACCGGTGCGGATTCCTGGGCCACCTCAACACCCAATGCCACACTTTCCACAGCCACCACGTCGAAACCGCGCCGTTCCATGGCGCGGGCCAGACGATTGCGGAACGGGCTGTCATCGTCGACGATGAGCAGGCTGCGGGCTGCATCACCGGTAAATGTCAACCTTGGCCCTTCTTGGGCCGAAACCGTATCGGATGCCATGGCCGCACTTCCCCTAGGTTCGGGCCTCCAACTCTTTTCGTTGCCAGCGCACGGCCACGCATGCGCCACCGTTTCTTCTGTTACTAAACTCCACCGAAGCACCAGATCTTTCAAGCAGAGTCTGCGCGATGAAGATACCAAGGCCCATGTGGCCGCTCTTGCTTGCACGCGCCGACAGGTAAGGTTCGCCGATGCGCGCGAGCACGCTGGGTGGGAAGCCGGGACCGTCGTCCTGGATAGTCAGTGTGACCATGCGTGAATTCCACGTGGTGTCGACAGTGACCTGGCGTGCTGCGAACTGAAGCGCGTTCTGCAGCAGGTTGCCCAGGCCGTGCACGATCTCCGGCGTCAACCGCAACGACGGCTCTCGGCTGTCGTCCAGCGGTTTGGGCACGATGCGCAGCTCGGTCGCCACACCGGCCTTGTAGGGGGCCGCCGCCTGGTCGATCACCGCCGTAACCGGCAGCGCCGAAAACGGTGTGTCGTCGGCCTCCGGGTCGTGCGCGAGCTCGGCGAGGATCTCCCGGCAGCGTGCGGTTTGGCTCTGAATCAGAGCCACGTCGTCGGCCGCCGGGCCTTCGGCTGGCAGGTCGCGGGCCAGTTCCTTGGCGGTCACGGCAATGGTGGCGAGCGGTGTGCCCAATTCGTGCGCCGCGGCGGCGGCCAGTGCGCCGAGCGCCGATAGCCGCTGTTCCCGTGCCAGCCCCAGTTGGGCGGCCGCCAGGGCATCGGCGATGCGGCGTGCCTCCTGCGCGAAGCGATAGACATAGCTCGCCATGAGCGCGGATGACATGGACAGGGCGAGCCAGACGCCGAAGTGGTAGAGCGGCTGCATGATCGGGCTGGGCGCTGTGTCGGGCCACGGCAGGGGAAAATGCCAGAGCGCCAGCACTGTCAGGCACGACTGGTTGAGCATGGCCAGCAGCACCACCGAATAGCGCGACAGGATCGCTGCACCGACGGCGAGCGGGGCCAGCAACAGGATTGCAAACGGGTTGGTGAGACCGCCGGTCAAGTAAAGCAGCAAGGAAAGCTGCAACGTGTCATAGGCCAAGAACAAGGTTGCGTCCCGGTCTCCCAGCCGCGCCTGCCCGGTGGGCTGCAGCGTGGCCACGAGGTTCAGCAGCACCGAAGCACCGATGGTCGCCAGGGCCGGTCCCAAGGGGAGATTGAAGCCGAGGACGAAGTGTACGACAAGGATTGTGATCAATTGTCCCGGGATTGCGATCCACCGGGTCAGAATCAGCGTGCGAACGGTGACACGGCCGTCGATGGGCCGGTCCTTATCCTGGTGGCGGTCGGCTCCCCCCCATCGGCCGACCCAACGGGTGAAGACGGTGGAGACCGACGCGGGCTGATGGGTGTTTGGGCTCATGGTGGGCGCGGAAAGCCGGGTGGGCTGGCGGCGGGCGGGCAATCGAACGGACCGCACGTGTCAAGGGAGCGTGACAGTCGAGACCGTTCGCGCGTTATGCCGCAGATCGACCCGGGTGTCGACCGCTTGCTCGCCCGGGCCGAACGAAAACCGTTGGCATCCGGTGAAGGGTGCGGGCCGCGCCCACCATCGTCGCCGGATTGGGCTGCGGTCGGTTCAGCTCACCCCGCGAGACCTGCGCCAAGCGACAAGAAATTCACTCAACAGCCTATAGAAGAATGGCTGAGGCCGTGCGTAATACGCGATCAACCCGTCCGCATCAGAAATCTTACGGACAAAACCATGGCCAGAAAAGTCGAACTCATCGCCCTCAAAGGTAAAGAATAAACGAAACTCGAAGTGCTGGTGCTGCTTTAGATGGCCGTCGTACGGTTGAATACGAAGACTTCGGGTACCCAAATCAACGATCTGATACATCTTGCCATTGATATCGATCTTTGGCGGCGGCGGCACCGCAGCGGCTCGGGGCGCAACCGGCTTGGCCGGCGCCGTCTCCTTGCCGCGGGTGGCCGGATTGATTGGGCGGGTCGGTTCGGTCGGTGGAGACGACTCAGGAGTTGAGCCGGGTTCGTCAGTTTCGTCCTCGTCCTGCCCGGTCACCAGCAAGTCGATCCAAGACATGGCGTCGGCGATCCTTCCTACTGTCAAGCTGCTGAGGTGCGGCAGCATACCCCATGGCCTGGTGGCCTACGTCACAATAACGACAAAAGCATAGCGATGGATGCTGGGCCGGATGGTATGGAGCGCCGCCCGGCAGGTGTCTGGTGACAGGGGGGCCGTGCGATGGTCGACCTCCGGTTCGTCCCGCCCGAAATTTCTTCATATATGCATTCATACGGGCTGAGCGTGCCAACGGCCTTTGCGTTTGATGGCAACCCGGCCCCATGTGGACTGGCAAAGCGAGGAGGAGGCCTTGAAGGCGCTGAGGCCGCTAGTGATTTCCGGACGAGAGGTCCTGCCCCTGGTCGAGGGCGGCAAAGGCATTTCGGTGTCGAATGGCGAAAGCTCCGGCGCCTGGGCTGCGGCGGATGGCGTCGGCACGTTCTCCGGGGTCAATGCCGACAGCTATGACGAACGGGGCGGACTGCTGCCTCAGACCTACAGCGGCCGTACCCGCCGCGAACGGCATGAGGAGCTGATTGCCTATTCCATCCGTGGCGGCATTACCCAAGCGCGCGTGGCGCATGAGCGCAGCAACGGGCGCGGCCGCATCCACATGAACATCTTGTGGGAGATGGCGGCGGCCGAGCGGATTTTACACGGCGTCTTGGAAGGGGCCCGTGGCCTGATCCACGGCGTTACCTGCGGCGCTGGTATGCCGTATCGAATCGCCGAGATCTCCGCCCGTTACGGTGTCTACTATTATCCGATCGTGTCGTCGGCGCGCGCGTTCCGCGCCTTGTGGCTGCGCGCCTACAAGAAGTTTAGCGCATTTCTCGGCGGCGTGGTCTATGAGGACCCATGGCTGGCCGGCGGTCACAATGGCCTGTCGAACAGCGAAGATCCGCAGAACCCCGAAAATCCGTTGCCGCGGGTGATCGCATTACGCGAGATGATGCGCAGCTTCGGCTTGAACGACACGCCGATCTTTATGGCTGGTGGTGTCTGGTTTCTGCGCGAATGGACCGATTGGATCGACAACCCGGATGTGGGCCCCATTGCCTTCCAATTCGGCACTCGACCGCTCCTGACCGCTGAGAGCCCGATCTCGGATGCGTGGAAGCGCAAGCTGTTGACGTTGCGAGAGGGCGACATCTTTCTCAACAAGTTCTCGCCCACAGGGTTCTTTTCCTCGGCGGTCAACAACCCATTCATCCAGGAGTTGCGCGATCGGTCGCAGCGCCAGGTGGCGTTTTCCATCAAGGCCGTTGGCGAACATACCGAGAGCTTTCCGGTGGGGCCGCGTGGCCGGCCGGTTTACCTCACGGAAAGCGACCGCGTCAGCGCACAGGCCTGGATTGCCCAAGGGTTCACCACCGCCCTGCGGACGCCCGACAGTACGTTGATCTTCGTCGCACCGGAAAAGGCCGACGAAATTCTCACCGATCAGATCAACTGCATGGGCTGTCTGTCGGCATGCCAGTTCTCCAACTGGTCGCAAAATGAGGACGGCACCACCGGCCGAAAGGCAGACCCGCGGTCGTATTGTATACAGAAGACGCTGCAGGAAGTGAGCCACGGTGATGATGTGGAGAACCAGTTGATGTTCGCCGGGCACAATGCCTATCGATTTGCCGACGACCCTTTCTACGCCAACGGTTTCATCCCCAGCGTTGGCCAATTGGTGGCACGCATCGCCACCGGGGATTGACCTCTGCGGCGTCTCCGGGCGGCCTTGGCAGTCGGCACCGGACCATCCGGTCGGTGGTGGGCGATGGTGGATTGCCCTTGGCCGTGGCGCCGGATGGTTCTAAGCTTCGTTAGAATGCTTAGGATATTTGGATAGGTGGGGGAGGTCATGGGTTCGTTGCTCACCGTGTTCCGCAAATGCCTGAGGGGCGCTGTGACGCCCGTGGTGCTGGGTCTGGCGGGCTCTGCCGTGGTGGCGTGTACCGGATCGGCTCCACCGGCGGACGACAGTTTGCTCGCGCCTGCGGCGACCCGACCGGTCCCGACGGTTGCCAGCTTGACGGCGCCGGTCGATCCGGATTTGTCCGGGGCGGCCATCGCCGAACGACGGTGTGCCGATTGTCATGCCGTCGGCGACACCCGGTTCCAGGCGACGGCGATGGGGGTGGCGGTCCCGTCATTCCGCGATATCGCCTTGAAACCGGAGACCAGCGCTGCTTCCTTGGAGCGTTTCATGTCGGTGCGGCACGTCGTGTTCGTCGACGGCGTGACGCAAGTCATGCCGGCCAGCGGATTGATGCCGAGCCAGCGGGCAGCGGTGATTGACTACATCTTGTCGTTCCGGTTCGGATCGGGTGACGCACAGGCGCCCCGCCGGCCGCCGCAGACGGAGGACCGCCGCTACTCGCCTACTGAATCATCAGACTCGCAGGGGGAGAAGCGAATTCCCCTGTATTGACGGGCACAGTCTGACCACCGCCGGGCTGACCACCTCCGGGCCAGTCGCGCCCGTGCCGGGCGGCGTGCACCCGCACCGCGGGCAGAGTGACCGTCACCACCGTGCCAACGTCCGGTTGGCTTCTCAAGGCGAGGCTGCCGCCGTGCAATTCGACAAGGCCTTTGGACAGAGCAAGACCAAGGCCAATGCCTCCTTGAATCCGGGCCAAGGACATGTCGAGCTGTTCGAACGGACGAAACAGCCGGGCCATTTCCGTGTCCGGGATGCCTTGACCGGAATCCGTCACCGATAGCGTCAGACCGCCATCCTTTGCCACGCCGGCTGAGAGCGTGACGTCGCGGCCCGGCGGAGAAAACTTGATGGCATTATCCACGAGATGGCGCAGAACTTGGTCGAGTGCGCGCGGATCAGCGTCGACCAGCGGGAGTGTGGTCGGTGTCCGGTCCTTGATCGTCACGCACCGGTCGGCTGCCAGGCTGTGCAACCGCTGGCAAACTGTGGCGACGACGGTTGGCAGATGCACCAGATCCGGTGACAGGCGCACTTGGCCCGATTCAATATCGGCAAGCTGCAGTAAATCATTGATGCGGTCAAGCAAAGCGTTTCCGCTGTCGTGGATGGCTTTTGCATAGTCGCCATAACGCGCGGAAAGGCCACCGAACATCTCATTGGCAAGAATCTCTGAGAATCCAATGATCACATTCAATGGCGTCCGCAGCTCATGACTGAGCACGGATAGAAATCCTTTGCGATCATCTTTGTCCAGATCCTGTGTTTCTCTGTTGCCTGCCGGAGGGGGTCGTCCGCCAATGTCCGGCCGCACCACCACAACCCATCCCTCACCTTGCAGGTCCGGCGGCGCTGGTCCCGGTGCCGGAGGGGTCAGGTCGGCAAGGGCGACGGTAACCGGAATCTTGGCCCCGTTGCGGTGGCGCAGGACGGCGTTCTGGTCCCCGGGGGCCGTGCGGATCAAGTGTGCAAGTTGGGCAATGGGACAGGGCGTTGCCGTCGGATGGGGGCTGACGAACAGATTGGACGCTGTGGATCCGACGAGATCGACGGACGACCAACCGAGCAAACGCTCCGCTGCGGCGTTGATCAAGGCAACGGTCCCATCGGACCGGGCTACGATCACCGCGTCGGGCAGGCCCTGGAACACGCGCTCCACCAGCACCGAGGGGTGCGGCATAGGTTTCTCCCGGCCAAAGCCTCAACCCGGTTTGTCGGCTCCAGAGAACAGCTCAAGTTCCCCGCTTGCCTTTGCAAACCGGAGTTACGGATGGGCTCTCGTCGCTTCCGGTGAGCGCCAGACCTCAGCCCATGTAAGAGGACAAGGTAAAACGGCGGGTACACCACCACGCCAGCCATGAATATGGCGCTGCCAGACGACAGGGAGAAGGGGCGAGTCCGGGTCTTCGAAGAAACCAGCCATTCGGTGGTGCTGGGCGGGATCAGCGTGTTGCCACCGCCGATACCGTCCCGGTGTGTTGGGCCGAGGACCACAAGGTCCCGTCGGCGAATTCACCGAGTGGTTGCTCCGGCGTGCCGATCGCGTCGATAACTGCAAAAACGTAATGCGCCGCCAAGGCCCCCACGATGCCGGCACCGAAGCCCAAACCATGCGCGGTATCGACCACCTGCGAGACGACGCGCGCCGGGATCGCTGGGCGCATGGCCACAAGCCCTACGCCGGCTGCCGGCGCGGCCATGGCGGCCGCTGCCGGGGCTGCAACCGCCGCCGGTGGCGCGGCGGCGATCGTCACCGGCGCCGCGCTGCCGGCGATCGCAGCCCAGGCGCGACCACCCTGTAGAGCCACCCAACGAAAGGCGGCATGCACGCGGCCGAAGTAGGGCGACAGGGTCGGGAGGTGCGGCACCAAGGTTTCCAGGGCATAGTTAAAGGCGATCATCCCGAACACGGCGCCTGCCCCAACGATCATCAGGCGCCGGCTGTCGGCGGGTGTCGACGTGTCCGTCGGCGGCGCCAGGTCGATCTGCGCATGAGCCGGCTGGACGGTCACCGGAAGTACCGCCAACAGCGTCAGCAGCAACAGGATGCTCACGATCCGGCGCATGGCGTTTGCCTCCCTTTGCTGGCCCGGGCGGTTTCCATCGGCCGGGCTATGGCCCTAGGCCTGGCCGGCGGGCGCCGCGGCCTTGGCTCAACTGCCGGAATAGAGCCAATTGGCGATCCAGCCGCCGGTGACGGCGCCGACCACCGTGTACAGCCGGCTCAGCCCCAGCACGGTGGCATCGGCCACAGGACCGGAGGTGGCGTTGGCGACACTAGACGGCAAGAATCCGGCATAGCCGGTACTGAGCAGATTGATGCCGACCACACCGGCGACCGCGCCGGTGGCGAGCACCAGGGGGTAGAGCCAGTCTTCAGTATAGGGTTGCGGCTCCGTTGGCAACTGCAGGGGTACCTGGGCCCGCCCGGGAAGGGCCGTCATGGCGAGGCAGAGCGCGGCGATGGCCAGCCAACGAGTGTGCATCTGTCTGTTCTCCTCACGTGCGCGCGCCGAACCGGCCGGAGGGTGGCATCGCGTGTGCTTAAACGGTTGGTCGGGCCTCGTAAGTCCAGGTCAGGTCAGGTCAATTGAGAATGAGATAAAGAAAATGGCCGACGGTGATGCCAGCCGCTGCGGCCAGAACGGCAGTGAACCGGCTACCCGCGATCACCGGTGCCGAGGCATGGGCGACGGCACCACCGACGAGCGGGATCGATCCGAACGGTTCGGACAGGACATTGAAGAAGACGACGGCCAAAATAGCGCCGGCGCCAACGGCCAGCATGCGGTGCTCCTGCGGTTCCGCATACCGCATCGGCATCGAGACCTCGGACTGGGCATGTGCCGGTTGCAGTGTTGTGACCGCCAGCACGCCAACCAAGGCCACAAGGGCGGCCATCAAGACCTTGCGCACATGTCCCTCCGTCGCCATGCCCGATGCCGCCTGGTCCCGTGCTGCGGTCCGGCGTCACCAGTCCATGTAGATGTTGTCGGCGATCCAGGCACCGGTCACGGCGACCGAGATCGTCCAGAAATTGCTTAAAGCCAAGGCCCGATAGGCTGGCACCGACCCGCCTTGGGCGACCGCTCCGGCTAGCCCCGGCAGTGCCCCGAACCCGTAGGCCGCGAAATTCCAGACCAGGATGGCCGCCATGGCGCCCACGCCGACGAACAACGGATAAGCCGGATCGGTCGCCGGCGTCGGCACCGGCGAGACGGGAGGAGTCTGCGCGACCGCAACGGGCGTCCAGGCCAGGCTCAACGCCAGCAACAACGCCAGAAGCTGACTGCGCATGCCGTTCTCCCAAGCAGAACTTGCCAGGTACGATTGGCTGCCCGATCCCGTAATCGGGCAGCCAAGAAAGCGCGTTACCGTAGACGGCAGGGAGTCGAGCGTCAAGGCGGTCCAGCCGCAACACGCGATGCGGTGTCACATTCCGGACACGCCTCTCCCACGTGCCGGCTTTTGCCTCCCTCGCGAGGACGCGAGCGGGTTACTCGGCCGTGTTTGGCGCCCGGATATAGGTCGTGTAGAACCAGTTGCCGGCTGCACCACCGATCAACGCCACACCGATGATGGCAACGCCGCGTCCCAGATCGGCCAGCACCGCCGAGATCACGGAATTCTGGCTCAAAAGATTGAAGGCGAGTACGGCCGTGACGGCACCGCCGCTGACTGCCAGTACCTGGGATACGTTGACGTCGCGCATGCCGGCGAAATGGTCCACCGGTTCGGTCTGCGCTTGTGCCACCGCCGGCAGCCAAATCAGGCACGCCACCAACACGATTTTCGCCAGCCGCGAAAGTCCGATCCCCATGCCCGATCCCCATGCCCGAGATGATCCGTACGCCCTGATCCGGCTCCGAGGCCCCAGTGACGTGTCGGGACGGTACACCGCTTTCCCGGCCGGCTCAAGCTGCACTCGGGTGGCCGAGGGGGCAAAAGGGGCCGTGGGCTGCGCCGTCACGCCGTCCGGTACGCCACTGTCGTCTTGCGCGGATCGAAGGCGTCGCGCACGGCTTCGCCCACGAACACCAACAGGCTGAGCATGATGGCGAGCACGAAAAAGGCGGTCAGGCCGAGCCACGGGGCCTGCAGGTTGGCCTTGCCCTGGGCCAGCAGTTCGCCTAGCGACGGCGACCCCGGCGGCAGGCCGAAACCGAGGAAATCGAGTGCGGTCAATGTTGTGATCGATCCGTTGAGGATGAACGGCAGAAACGTGAGCGTGGCCACCATGGCGTTCGGCAAGACGTGTTTGGCCATGATCACAACGTCGTTGGCTCCCAGCGCCCGGGCCGCCCGCACATAGTCGAAATTGCGGGCGCGCAGGAACTCCGCCCGCACCACGCCGACGAGCTGCATCCAACTGAATAGCAGCATAAGACCGAGCAGCCACCAGAAATTGGGTTCAACCACGCTGGCCATGATGATGATGAGATAGAGCGTCGGCATGCCTTGCCAGATTTCGATGCCACGCTGGAACAACAGATCTGTCAGGCCGCCGAAATAGCCCTGCACGGCGCCGGCGGCGATGCCGATCAAGCTGGACAACACTGTGAGCGTGAGACCAAACAACACCGAGATTCGGAAGCCGTAGATGAGGCGTGCCACAACATCACGCCCCTGATCGTCGGTGCCGAGCCAGTTCACCGCCGAGGGCGGTGCCGGCGCCGGGACCGGCAGATCGTAATTGATGGTCTGATAGGAGAATGGAATCAGCGGCCAGACCATCCAGCCTTTTTCATTGATCAGGTCGGCGACGAACGGGTCACGATACTCCGCTTCGGTCTCGAACTCACCGCCGAATACGGTCTCGGCATAGGAGTTGAAGATCGGGACATAGAAGAGGCCATCGTAGCGGATCAGCAACGGCTTGTCATTGGCAATGAACTCGGCGAACAAGCTGATGATGAACAGCACCGCGAAGATCCAAAATGACCAGTAGCCGCGTCGATTCTGCCGAAAACTGGCCAGCCGACGTCGGGTCATGGGTGATAGCCGAGACTTGGTCGGCGGAGGGGTGTGTACCACGGTGATTGGGCTCCGTGATCCGGGGGGACCGGGACAGGTCTCTACACCCATGGGCGGTCTGCTGCGTCGGCAAGCAGACGGGCGGAAAAGCGCAGGCGCACGTAGTCGGCGACCCATCTGCCGTCGGGTTGGCGCAGGCCAGAGGCTGCCGCGTCGCACACGGCCGATACCACGTCGGTTCGCTCGGTTGCCGGCAGATCTTCCAGGTAGAAGGCAATGAAGGTTTCGAGCCAACCGGCCAGGCCGGTTGGCAGTGGCGAGGGCCGGTCGAACAACCTAATGGTCTCGACCGCGAAGCCTGCGACCGTCAACCGTTCCCGGTATTCTTCGGCCGTCGGAAAGTACCAGGGCAGGGCGAGCGGCACACCGGGTCGGCGAGCGGCATGGACCGTGCGCAGGGCGGCGATGACGGTGGCAATGTTGCCATGCCCGCCGAATTCGCCGACGAAGCGGCCACCGGGTTTGAGCGCCCGTGCCACGCCGGTCAGCACAGCCTGTGGAGCGGTCATCCAATGCAGGGCCGCGTTGGAAAGCACGGCATCAAACATCCGCTCGAAGTCCAGCGCGTGGCCGTCCATGACCCGTGCATCCAGGCCGCGCGCGCATGCCGCCGCCACCATGGTGGCGCTTGCATCGACGCCGATCACCGCGGCGCCTGTGGCCGCAAGCTCTGCGGTCAAAGCGCCGTCACCGCAGCCCAAGTCGAGAACGCGCAGGCCCGGACGTGGCGCCAACAAATCCAAAAGTGGCCGCCCGCCTTCCGTAACGAAGCGCGCGTTGTCGGCATAGCCGGCCGCATCCCAGCGTTGCACCGGCGCGGTCGGACCGGCGGTCACATCCGTCACGGCAGATCCAAGCCGTCGGCGTTGCCGACGCCATCGGCGCCACCAGCGCTGTCGCCGCCGATGTCTTGAAGGCTATAAATGACTTGGCCGAGTAGCTGTTCGAAGCCCGGCTGGGATTGCGTGTATTCGATCCGACCACCGGGGGCAATCACGTCGGGGTCACCGCCCGGTTCCAGGGCTAGGTACTTGCCGCCGAGCAGGCTTTCGCTGGCAATGATGGCCGAGGTGTCGAGTGGTAGCTTAATCGTGGGGTCGAGCGTCAAGCTCACCTCCGCCAGGAAGGTGACCGGATCGAGCCGTTGCGCCGCCACCGCACCGACCTTGACACCGCCGATTCGTACATCACTGCCCACCTGCAGCCCGCCCAGATCCGTGAACGAGGCCGTGACCGTATAGCCTTCCACCCGGCCGATATCGGCGCTGGTGTAGGCGAAGACCATGAACAGTGCGGCCACGGCAAGCACCACGGCACCGAGCACGGTTTCGATGATGTTGTTTTTCATACGGTGATCAGTCCGATTGCTGGCCTGGGACACGGGGTCGGGCGGCGGGGGTCGGCCGGGCGGGGGTCGGCCGGGCGGGGGTCGGCCGGATTGTCACGAGGGGGTCCAGGGTTCGTAATCTCCGGTTGCGGCGGCGCGTTGGCCGCCCTGGAACGTGTGGCCCGGCGGGCGGTAGGCTTTGGTCGTACCTGACAGATTGGGTTGGTGTTCCTTGACCCACGGTTTGTGGAACCGACTGTCGTCAGGGAGCGGCGCGTCGGCGTTGTGGTGCAGCCAACCGAACCACTCCGGCGGCACGCGGGTTGCCTCCGGTTCACCGTTATAGAGAACCCAACGTCGTTCCCGCCGGTCCGGCGGTGGCCGGCGTTCCTTGAAATAGCGATTTCCAGAACGGTCCTCGCCGACCGGTTCACCACGCCGCCAAGTGAACAGGCGTACGTGCAGGGTCGCGAGCGTCGTCATGAGCGACATCTTGCCGGGCAGCGGCATTGGGCGGTCCATCGAAGCCAAGGGGCATCCAAGCGGTCGGCGCGGGTGCAAAGCCGCTCCGCCGCACCGGATTTCCTAAATCGTCGCGGCAATATGCCACCGCGCTGGACCAAGCGTCCAGCGGGTTGAATGGCGTCGGCCGGGGCAGGTGGGCCGTCGGCGGTGCCGGGCGTACGACCGTAAGGCGCGGTTGATGATTGAATCTCCACACGCGCCACGTATCTAAATGGGCCAAGACAAACTCCATTAGCGTGAATAATTACGTGACAAAATCTCGTTACCGCCTCTGTATTCGAATGCTGACGAAGTGTATTGCATTGCAGAATCATTCCGTATCCAGTCAAATTGGTTAAAGATTTGTTGATCCGTAGGGGTTGCCGGAGTGTGAAAACAGTCAACAGAAAGTCTGGAATAAATCCAGACCCTGGCTCCGGTATGGGTCACGGTTCTGCAGGTGTTCCAACGCAGAGCCGGTATTGGTGTCGTGGTCGGCCGAATTTCGGTTCAGGCTGGACCGATGACGGCATTTCGATGGCTTGATGTATTGACACTTCGGACTGGGGTGTCGGTTCGGAGTTTTTCACCGGGAGAAGGAGATGAGGACCGTGGCGACCAGGGCTGCGACACGCCGGCCGGAGTTCGAAGCCCGCTGGGACGTGGTGCTGTGGAGCGAGTCGTACAGCGTCGGCAACGCGGCGATCGATGCCGACCACCAGCGGTTGTTGGCGCTGTTCAATGACTTCTCCAATGCAGTCAATGGGGATAAGGGGGAGCTGGCGATTCGCAGTGTGCTCGATGAGCTGCGCGATTACGCGCATGATCATTTCCGCCGTGAAGAAAGTCTAATGCTTGAGCATCGGTATCCGGACTATCACCGGCACAAACGCATGCACGACACCTTCGAACGTCAGATCGCCGACGTGGCGAGCCATCTGGATATGGGCAGTGGCGATATGTGCGCATTCCTGCTCAGTTTCCTGGCCAAATGGCTGACGGGGCACATCCTGTCCGCCGATCAGCAATTCGGAGTATTCCTGGCCGAACGAGGTATCTCCGAGCACTGAGACGTCCTGGCCGGCGCGTTACGCTGTTCCGTGGTGGTCGGCAGATCGGGAAAATTCCATGTCGGTGATGCTCGACGAGAGCGGTCGCATGAGTCGCGATGCGTTCATTGTCTGGGACAGCGGCCCGCGGGTCCGCTTCGACCTGATTGAGGGAATTCCGGTCATGGTGGCACCGGCCTCACCGCGGCACGGAATCGTGTTGATGAGCTTTGGGCAAGGCCTGAACAATCGGCTTGAGGCCTTTTCCGACCGCGTGCTGATCGGCAACGGCGGCCTATCCGAGGAGGATTGGACCCACTGTTTCTTCGAAGCCGATGTGGTGTTGGCGCGTGGACCGCAACCGGTTTCGCCGCTGAACGAGGAGCGCCGGCAAGGAGGCCGGCGCTCCGAAACAGGGCGGCCCGAGAACCGGTCATTGTTTCGGGCCGTTGGTATTAGTTCCACACCGTGCTACCGCCCGACCCGCAGAGGATGAACCTCTGGGCGGGTCGTGGCCACATCCCGGAGCGCCGACGCCCCGTCGGCCCGGCC
>JANQJV010000180.1 GCA_028281465.1 Azospirillaceae bacterium
CGGGCCGGGCCGACGGGGCGTCGGCGCTCCGGGATGTGGCCACGACCCGCCCAGAGGTTCATCCTCTGCGGGACGGCGGCAGACGGTGAGAACTGATACAGTCGGTCCGATTCGCCAACCAGACGTCGAGCCGGCCCGGACAGGCGCAAGTGAAGCGCCGCCAAGTCGGCTACGGCCCAGCCAGCGTGTGGCCGGCGCTGCAAAACAAGCCGTCTCGACAGACAAGAGGCATCCCGGTTGGCTCAGTTGCGGTTGCCTTCCTCGGAAGCCAGAACCTCGAGCGAGCCCGGCGCACCCGGTCCCTCCGTGGACTGGGCGGATTGGTCCGACGAAACCGGGACATCTGCCAGAGCAGACGCGCTTAAATCGGACCTGTCCGATCCAAGCGACGGTGAGCCGTCCACGCCCGTCTCCGCCGCCATCGCCGGACCGACCTCGATCGGAATGACGGTCACCGCCGGTGTGGCCGGTGCGGAAAGTGGCTCGGCGTCGGTGTCCGTGCCTGTGTCGCGCTCTGCGGACGGCATCGCCGGCGGCGCCACGCGTTCCAGAAACGCTTCCAGACCTTCAATCGCCTTGCGGTCGCGATAAACGGCATCGCGTGCATTGAGAATCTGACCGAACAAGGCCGCCCGTTTGGCCGAATCCTGCCCCAGTTCAACGGCGAGGCGAACAAAATCGTCCGGGCTGTCGGCGATGGTCTCCGTCACCCCCATGGCGCTGAGAACGCCATGGGTATGCCGCCCGCGCATCAGGTCGGTCGGGCACGTCACGACCGGGATACCCCAATGCAAGGATTCCAACACCGTATTGAACCCGGACCAACCGACTGAGTCGAGATAGACATCGCTGTTGGCCGCCATGGCCCCGAATTCACCCACCGTCAACCGGCGCAAAAAGGTGCAGCATTGGTCCATGTCAAGACCGGCGGCGGTAAAAGCCCGACGTAGCCGAGATTTGAACGCCTCCGTGATCGCTGAAAAAGGCGCTTGCAAGAACGCGAAATGCGCCGATGGCACCCGCTGCGCAATCTCGACGAACAGCCGGTCATATTGAGGCAGGTATTTGTAGAGCGATTGACAACACCAATAGAGAACCGCATCGCCCGGCAGGCCAAAGTCTTCACGCGTGGCCATGGCGCGGTCTTCCGCCGGCGGCGTGTACCAAAGACCGAGGTTGGGCAAGCGCTCCAATGTCTCCGTGTAGTGATCCTGGCCGTTGGACGGTTCCATGAAATCACCGGACAGAAAGTAATCGATCGTCGCAAGGCCCGTGGTTTGTGGATGCCCGAACGAAGCACATTGCACCGGCGCGAGGCGCAGACTGGCCAACCGGACCGATGTCGGATCCATACCGATTTCCGGATAGATCAACACGTCCAACGCATCCGACCGCACGCGGTCGGCCCATTCTGCCACCGTCAACAGGCCGCCGACGAAGTGGTCGGCAAGGGCGATGGCCGCATCCGTGGCAGCATCGTGAACCGAACGCGTCTGATAGGCGTAGACCGTGAAACGCGATCGGTCCAACTGATCCAACCAGCCGCGCAAAGGGATCGTCCACACCGAATGCCACGAGAAGAAGCCGGACACGAATCCGACCCGGATCGGGTCCTCGGGATGCCGCAGCCGCAGTGGCAAAGACTGCACCAAGTCCGGATGACGCGCCGCCATCAGCGACGTACACAAGGTCCCATATGCGGTCTGCAACGCCCGATCGTCATGCCCTTGATAGGCAAGGTAGAACGGTTGTGCGGTGCCGATGGCCAAGGCCGCCTCAGCGCGCACGGCCTCAGGCGCCGCGGACAGGTCGTCCAGCAACGATTGCAACGCCGACGCGTATGCGGATCGCGCATCGGCCAGGTGCGCCGCGCTGTCCGGAACGATAGGCAACTGGGCAACGCACCGTCCCAGGCGCAGCTCGACACTATCCGGTGCTAGACGCAGGGCTTCATCATAAACCGACACCGCTTCTGCGCCACGGCCACATCGCTGCAGCAGCGAAGCCAGATTCCGCCGAACCAGCACGTCGTCGGGTTTCAGGGCCATCGCATGCCGGAACGCGGCCTCCGCCTCCTCGACACGGTCGAGCTCACTGTAGGCAGCGCCGAGATTGACATGCGCATCGAAAAAATTGCGATCCAAGTCGATCGCCGCGCGGTACGAATCGATGGCCAGCTCGGTCCGCCCCTGTGCCATCAAGAGATCGCCCAGGAGGCGGTGGGCCTGATCTTGATCCGAATTCTGGTCCAAATACCGCCGCAGCAGCGCTTCTGCCTCACCGACCCGCCCTTGCTCCCGCACCAGTCGGGCCAAATTGAACAGCGCGTCGCCGAAATCCGGATCATGGCCAAGGGCTTGGTGCAGGGCCGACTCCGCGTCGTCATGGCGGCCCTGCTCATGGTAGAGTGCACCCAGGTTGTTCCATGCCGCCACGTAATCGTGGCGCACCTCAATCGCCCGGCGATAAGCCGACTCGGCCTCTTCGAAGCATTGACCCTGCTGATACAACAGGCCCAAATTGTAGAATGCGGCTGGATTCTCCGGTGCCGCTTCGGTGGCCGCCTGGAACGCAGCGATGGCCTCCTCACGTCGCCCGAGCACTTTGAGCGCATTGCCACGATTGAACGCCAATGTATCCGACTGTGGGCCCATGGATGCTGCCCCAGCCCGATCGTAGAACGCGAGCGCGGTGTTGGGATCACCTTTCTGGTAGGCGATCCCACCCAAAAGGTGGAGGATTTCTGGCTGCTCGGGTTGTTCGTCGATAATCCGCCGGTAGATTTTCTCTGCTTCATCCAGGCGGCCGGCCCGGTGGTGTCTGAGTGCGGCAGCCAGATCCTCAGTCATGTTTCCCCTTAAACCCATCAAAGGTGTGTTGCCGTATTCCCGCGACCAACCGGCTCCACGCCATGGGAACCGATTCTATCATTGTCCCGCCACTTGCTTCTGACACGAAGTTCGGTGGCAGTGCAGCCTCTCACGGCGGTTTCCCGTGATGTTCAGGTCGGGGGTGCACGCGATGGCCCTTGGAATGACGCTCCGATCTATCGGTTTCGCTCTGGTCCTGGCAATCGCGATCCAGTCGCCTGTCATTGCCACGATCCGACCGGAACCGACCCCCGGCGCGGTTGCCGAAATCCGAATCGATTTCGGAGCGCGCCACGCGGCCGCCGAAACCGACAAAACATCGGCATAATTCACTCTCGGCACCCTATACGAACGGGGCGACGACGTCCCGCCGAATCTTCGGACAGTGCTCAAGTTTTATTGTCGCGCAGCCCTGGATCAACACACCGAGACCACAGTCTGCGTCACCTCGCTGTTTCGCCCTGGTCAAAGCGCGCAGACGAACCTGTATTGGACTCTGGCTTGGCCCTGTCTTGCGGCGCGGCGCGGCCATGTCGATTCAGAGCCGTGCCTGCGCATCGCGCTTGAACCATCGATCCAGGCCCAACCGATCTGGTGCAGGGCTTCAAGCGCGGTGCGGTCGACCAGATCAAGGAGGAGCGACGCGACAGTCATACCAACGGCCCGCATTGACGACACGTTCGGTTTCGGCGTTGAACCAGGAGCGTCGGCATCCCTGCCGGCTGGACCGCCGCCATCTTGGCAGCCGGCCGCTGGGCGGGGTCCGGGCCGGCGGGAAGCCGGCGGTCCAGCCGGCAAGGATGCCGGCGCTCCGAAACAGGGCGGCCCGAGGACCGGTCCTTGTTTCGGGCCGTTGGTATCACCTGCTGGAACTGATCCATGACGTCTTTCGGAGTTTGCGACCGAAGCTGAAACGGATGCGCCTGGAGATCGCCATCGCCTACCCGGACGGCCTCGCGTCGGATGGCGCCTCGGGCTCTCGGCCCGGATGCCGACCAGTCCGATCACGAATTCGCAGATCCCGCCTACGACGGCCAGGCGATCGGAGCCCTGCGAATCAGGACGGATAGGGACGCCGGGATGTGGTCAGGTTGACCAATGTCGACGATGGCAAAAGTCGGCTGCCCGAGATCTCGGCGTAAACTCTCGATCCGTGCTTCACCACGCGGCGCGGTGATCCGGGCCACCCATACCAACCCCACCCGTGACGGACAAGGCGCACGCCGATACGGCAGATTGCTTTTCCCAACGTCCCTGGGGCTGAGCAACCAGAAACCCGACTCAAATCGGCTCGGGAATGAACCGGACCGTCTCCGACACACTCTCCCCCTCGCCGAGGATGCGCAGCCCGGTGGCCGTCGCCCCCTGCGCCGCCAAATTGGCCGCATCGGTCGCCGCACTCACGGGTTCGACGCAAAAGAACGTGGCGTTCGGCGGCGCATACACACTGAGGTGGGCGAAGGCCGGCCCGGCTTCAACGGTGAGACGCGCCTGGCGTTCCGGCCAAGAAATCACGGCCCGACCAGCGAAGCCCGTGAATCCGTGATCCAGCGACACTGCCGACGGATTGATCCCCGTTGAGATCGGCCAGGCCGCTGGCACCAAGGCGTGGCGCAACGGCAGCACATCGGCATCCGTCAACCAAACGCCGGAGACCTGGGCCTGCAATCGTGTCAAAGGCGTGCGTGGGAAATAGGGGTGAAGCCCGAAGCTCAATGGCATTGCACCCGACCCGAGGTTGGTAACACCAAGGGTAATCTCCAGTCCTCCGTCCCCGACGCTGAAATGCTGTTCGGCCCTATAGCGCCAAGGCCAGGCGCCGGGCGCATGGTCGTAGCGCAGGGTAGCCGAAGACGCCGATTGCACGTCGAGTCGCCAGGAAACGCGCCACCCGTGACCGTGAAGTGCGTGCATGATCGTCGGGTGGTTACGGGGCAAGCTGATCAGTCGGCCCTGAAACGGAAACCTGCCGTCGCGAATTCGATTGGAAAACGGCACGAGCGGAAAACACGCCGCCTCGGTGGGCAGGAAGGGTCCCGTCTCCGGCGCCGACCGAAACCAATCTACGAAACCCACCGGAGTTTCGGTGCAAAACCTCGTTACCGTGCCACCGAGCGCCGGACACACCTCCACGCGGGTTGATCCGCGCGCCAGCACCACGCGTTCCGCGCCGTCAATCGGATCTGGATTACTCATACCGTCGCCATGCCCTCTGATCGGATCATTGCCCATCCTCATGCCAGGTGCGGCTATCCCGCACAATCAGCCCGACCGACGCCGAAGGCCCCCAACTGCCAGCCGTGTAAGGTCGCGGGGAGTCCCCGCGCTCCTGCCAGGCGGCAATGATCGGATCCACCCAACGCCAAGCCGCCTCGACCTCGTCCCGGCGCATGAACAGGGTCGGATTGCCGCGCACCACATCCATCAAAAGCCGCTCATAGGCGTCCGGATAGCGCATCCGGAAGGTCTCAGCAAAACTGAGATTCAGGGAATCCTGGCGCAGGCGCATGCCACCCGGCCCCGGGTCTTTGACCATCAGGGAAAGACGCATGCCTTCGTCCGGTTGCAATCGGACGATGAGTTTGTTGGCGCTGATCGGGCCCGCAGAGGGCAAGAAAATGGAGTGGGGAATGGTGCGGAACTGGATGACGATTTCCGTTGCCCGCACCGGCATGCGCTTGCCGGTGCGCAGAAAAAACGGCACACCGGACCAGCGCCAGGTTTCGACCTCGACCTTGAGAGCGACGAAGGTCTCGGTATCGCTATGCGGCACACCCACTTCGTCTGGATAGCTGGCAGCCGGCGAACCATTGATGGCACCAGCGCGGTATTGACCGCGCACCGTTCTGGTGACGCTATCAGCCACGGTGATGGGCTTGAGAGCGCGTAAGACTTTCAGCTTCTCGTCGCGTACGAAATCAGGTTCGAATCGAGTCGGCGGCTCCATGGCCACGAGACAAAGCAATTGCAGAATGTGATTCTGCACCATATCGCGCATGGCACCCGCCCGGTCATAATAATCACCACGCCCTTCCGCGCCGATGGTCTCGGCCACGGAAATCTGAACGTGGTCGATATGGGCGGCATTCCACAATGGCTCGAACAGGAAGTTGGCGAACCTCAGTGCCATGAGGTTTTGGACCGTTTCCTTGCCGAGGTAATGATCGATGCGGAAGATCTGGTTTTCCCCGAAAACGGCACCCACCTCATTGTTGACCGCATTCGCCGACACAAGGTCATGGCCAATCGGCTTCTCCAACACAACCCGTGACTTGTCCGTGACCAAACCCAAGGCATCGACATCCCGGCTGGCCTGTCCGAACAGATCGGGGGAGGTGGCGAAGTAGAAAACGCGGACACGATCACCGCCGTCGGCAAGCGCCGCGGCAAGGGGGCGTAAGGTGTCGGGCTGGCCAATCTCACAAACGTAGTAGCGAATGCGTCCGAGAAAGCGGGCGAGACAGCCGGGGTCCAGATAGCCTTGCGGTACCTGGTGGCGCAACGTCGCCTCCACCTCCTCCAGATAGGTTTCCAGGGGCATGCAGCGCCGCGACACGCCCAGAATGCGGCTGCCGTCCGGTATCTGGCCATCCCGATCGCGGTAATATAACGCCGGCAACAGTTTACGGAAAGCCAGATCTCCAGTTGCCCCGAACACCACGAGATCGAAAAGGCTGACGGGGATAATGCGTGCGGTCATGACCCGGATCGGCGCTCGGACCGGCGCCGCCTTGACCGGCGGAACGCCCTCGACAGGACCGGAACCATAGGGCGTGCGACGGCAAAGGTCACGCCCGTTCCCAGGGGACACGGCCGTGGGAGACGCGCCGTCAGGGGGGCCACGCCGCTCTCATCGCCGCGCAAGCCCAGGCCCCCTTGTCGACGATGGGCATGCAGTCTAAGCTTCGGTTCCGTTGGATCCGGCCGGGTGGCTTCCGGCACAGTTTGGAACGAGAGCATAGATGACGGACAGGATGGGTTCGGCGACAGACGCTCCCAAGGTCGGATTATTCGTGACCTGTCTGGTAGATCTGTTCCGACCCTCGGTCGGCTTTGCCGCCGTTCGGCTTCTGGAAGCGGCCGGCTGCCGGGTCGAGGTGCCGACAGTCCAAACCTGCTGTGGCCAGCCGGCTTACAACAGCGGCGACCGTCCCGATGCCGTCGCCATCGCCCGCAACGTTATCGGCGCCTTCGAAACCTTCGACCACGTGGTGGTCCCATCCGGCTCCTGTGCTGGAATGATCAAAGAGCACTATCCGCGCCTTCTGGCCGACGATGCCGATTGGGCACCACGGGCAAACCATGTCGCCCGGCGATGCCACGAACTGGTGTCATTCCTGGTCGATGTCAGGGGCTGGCGCCCGACCAGAACCCGGTATGATGGCCGAGTCACGTATCATGACTCGTGTTCTGGATTACGGGAATTGGGGATCAAGGCGCAGCCACGATACCTGCTCGGCGACATCGACGGGGTGGTGTTGACCGAGATGGCGGACACCGAGGTGTGCTGTGGCTTTGGCGGAACGTTCTGCATCAAATATCCAGACATTTCCAATCGCATGGTCGGCGATAAGGTGCGCGCCATCACAACAACGGGCGCCGACACGCTGCTCGCCGGCGACCTGGGCTGCTTGCTCAACCTTGCGGGACGGTTGAAGCGTGATGGCTCCCCTATACGGGTGCGCCACGTCGCAGAGGTGCTTGCGGGAACATGCGATGACGCCCCTCCGATCGGCGAAGCCACCAATCAACCGTCAGGACGCCCATAACGCAGCGGCACGGTCGCACTGACCTGACGAAGCGCCGACCATCCTCAAGGCGAGTGCCATCAGTTCCAAGGAAGTTAGGGTTCATGCAGTCGACCGCCAATGTTTTTCCAAGCAATGCCCGGCGCGCCCTGGCCGACGAACGCCTGCAGAGCGTGTTGGGCATGGTTGACGGCTTCAACGGAAAACGCGCCCGAGCGGTCGACCGGTTGCCGGAGTTCGAGATGCTGCGCGACCAAGCGCGCGACATCAAGAACCATACGCTGCAGCACCTGGACCACTATCTCGAGCGCTTCGAGACGCGGGTGACCGAAGCCGGCGGCCAAGTGCATTGGTGCCGCACGGCCGAGGAAGCCCGTCAGGCCGTGCTGGGCATCTGCCGAGCGGTCGGTGCCACGACGGTGACCAAGGGCAAGTCCATGGTAACCGAGGAGATCGCCCTGAACCGGTTTCTGGAACAAAACGGTCTGGTGCCCGTGGAAACCGATCTCGGTGAATACATCATTCAGTTGCGACAAGAGGCGCCCAGTCACATCATCGCACCGGCCGTGCATCTGTCAGCGCGGGACGTGGAACAGACCTTCCGCAGCCACCATGGCGATCTTCCTGACGACCGGCCGTTGACCGAGGCGCGCGACCTGGTGAACGAAGCGCGCACCATGTTGCGTCAACGCTTCCTAGAGGCGGATGTCGGCATCACGGGTGCGAATTTCCTGATCGCTGAGACAGGCTCCACTGTAATCGTCACCAATGAGGGCAATGGCGATCTGACACAGGTGCTGCCCCGGGTCCACGTGGTGGTGGCGAGTCTGGAAAAGGTGGTGCCGACCCTGGAGGACGCCACGACGATCCTACGCCTTTTGGCCCGGTCGGCGACCGGGCAGGAGTTCTCCACCTACACCACGTTTTCCACCGGGCCACGCCGGGCCGGCGACGCAGATGGTCCGGAGGCATTCCATGTGGTGCTCTTGGACAACGGACGCAGCGCTCTGCTCGGAACCGAATTGCAGGAGGTCCTCCGCTGCATCCGATGCGGCGCGTGCATGAACCATTGTCCGATCTATTCCAACCTGGGCGGCCATGCCTACGGGTGGGTCTATCCCGGACCAATCGGCGCGGTCCTGACTCCCGCGCTGCTCGGGGTCGCCGAAGCCCACCACTTGCCCAACGCCTCTACCTTTTGTGGCCGATGCGAGAGCGTGTGCCCGATGCGCATTCCGTTGCCCCGGCTGATGCGGCACTTCCGCGAGCGCGCATTTCGCGAACGCCTGCCACCGGCCCAGGCGCGCTGGGCCCTGCGGGCTTGGGCCTGGGTGACCCGGCGGCCACGCCTGTACCGGTTGGCCACCGGTGTCGCCATCGGTGCGCTCGGCTGGTTGGGGCGCCGACGCGGCCGGTTCCGCCGTTTTCCCATGGCCGGAGGCTGGACGGCGTATCGGGATCTACCGGCGCCACAAGGTGAGACATTCATGGCCCGCTGGCACCGAGAGAGAGGTCATGACCGGCGCGCGTGACCAGATGCTGGGATCGATCCGGGCCGCCTTGGGGCGCGGCCCACTCGACCCGTCAGCCCAGGCGGCCTGCGATGAACGCCTGACGATGCACCGGCGCAACCTGGTGCCCGCCCGTGGTCGACTGGACATGGCGGCCCTGGTCGACGGTTTCACAGCCAACGCAATCGAACAGGCCGCAACGGTCGAGCGGCTTGCCGGTCCGGAGGGAATTCCGGCGGCCGTTGCCGATTTTCTCGCCCGGCACAATCTGCCGGCGGCCATTCGCGTGGCTCCGGATCCGGCCTTGGCCGGCGTGTCTTGGTCGGATCGGCCGACGGTGACGGTGAGCCAAGGATCGGCACGCGACTCCGACACGACCGGTGTCACGGCGGCGTTCGCCGGCGTTGCGGAAACCGGGACCTTGGTGCTGACCTCCGGACCAGCCCAACCGACCACGCTCAACTTCCTGCCCGAAAACCACGTGGTGGTGCTGTGGTCCGAGCAGATCGTCGGCGCCTATGAGGACGCCTGGGACCGGCTGCGGGCGCACGGCGTTGCAATCGGCACGGCGGCAGCCGGTATGCCGCGGACCGTGAACTTCATCACTGGCCCGTCGCGCACCGGTGATATCGAACAAAAGATCCAACTCGGGGCCCACGGCCCGCGGCGGCTCCACATCTTGCTCGTGGAATCCGATCCGGACGGCGCCCTCGGGTAAGTGGACGGGCGGGACACCGTGAAGAAACCGGTCCCCCGCCAACGGACGGTCACGGAGGATGAACGGCGGCTATGGCGGCAGGCCATGCACGACGCGCACCCCCTACGCCCCAATGCGGTGGCAACCACGACCGGCGAGGTCCTGGCCGCTGCGGCCAATGCCGCCGTGGATGACACCGGGGCCGAGATGCCGCCGGTTGACTCCCCCCAAGCCGCTCGGAAGGCGCGGCATGCCACGATCAACACCGCCGATCTGCCACCATTGACGCTCGGCCTGGCCGCTGGCGTCGATCGGCGCACCGATACACGCCTGCGCCGCGGTCAGGTGGCGGTGGACGGGCGCATTGATTTACACGGCATGACCCAGGAGACGGCCCATCGGGCCCTGGCAGCATTTCTGCATCGCTGCAGCGCCGAAGGCAAACGCTGCATCCTGGTCATCACGGGCAAAGGCAATGTGAGCGAAGGCGGCGGCGTGCTGCGCCGGGCCGTGCCGCAATGGCTCGCCGAAGCCCCCCTACGACGGCTGGTGGTCACCCTGCACCAAGCCCACCCCAGACACGGCGGCGACGGCGCCCTGTATGTATTGTTGCGGCGGTCGAACTGAAGCCACAGCCGTTTCGTCGATTCCGGGTCAAGGCACCGTGCCAGCGAAGACCGCATCGGCGGTTTCAGCGTTCAGGACCGCAAGTCGCCAGGTGGCCAAAGGGTCCGGCCTGGCGGCAAGCACCTGGTCACGCCTATCCTGCGACCTGGGTTTGCGGTGGCTAGTCCGAACTTCTGATACCCATGGCCCGCATTGATGACACGGTCGGTTTCGGCACTGAACGAGAAACGCCGGCATCCCTGCCGGCTGGACCGCCGCCATCTTGGCGGCCGGCCGCCGGGCGTGGTCCGGGCGGGCTGGAAGCCGGCGGTCCAGCCGGCAAGGATGCCGGTGCTCCGAAACAGGGCGGCCCGAGGACCGGTTATTGTGTCGGGCCGTTGGCATAAGTTTACGCGGTACCGAGATCATTCGGAGTCTGCGGCGTGGCCGGCGGAACGCCCTGCCAGCCGGGCCGGTGCGGCTGGAAGGCGAGCGAGCCAGTGAGACCGAGCGCTTGCAGGATGCCGCCATATGCCTCCAACAACTCCCCGCGCAGCGCGTCGGGGAGCGGTTGGCTGCTGCGCAGGATCAGGTCGAACTGAGGTTTGCGCACCAAACCGTCGAACTGCAACGACCCGAGCCGGGACAACACCACATCGATGAGAAAGCGTGTGCCCCGCGCTGTCGGCGCGTCACCGGTGCCGTCCTCGTCACCAACGGTGCGCACGGCAAAGCGTAACGCCTGCATCTGCCCGCCTTCCAAGAACGGTACCGAAAAGGCTCGCCATTCATTGGCAGGCGTGTCCGCGGCCTGGCGCGCAGCCCGACCGAACGCTTCCGTCATGCGGCTGAGGACATCATGCCGGCCCGCTTGCACCAACGTGTCGGCGGCAGCGCCCAGCCAGCCGTGGGCGGTATTGCCCCGCACGGCCGACAAGAAGGCAAGCAGAGTTGCCGATAGCTTGGTGGTGGCCTGCGGCATCTTTGTTTCGATGAATTGCTTGGCCACGGCCGGGTTGGCCGCCATCAACGCCTGCAACAAGGCGGTGAATTGGGGCAGATCGGGCAAACCTGCGCCGCCCGATGTCAGGGGCACCGCTGTGCGACCGGAGGCGGCCTGCGTCAGTGCCAGCGCCGAGGCGTCTGGCACGACCCGCGCCGCCCCTGACACGCCCAAGCCCTCGCTGCCGGCCACAACCGATGAGAGAGGACTGGACAACGGCCTTGTCGGCTGTCCGGCTGCACCGGCGGTCTCAACGGCCACCGGTGTAGCCGGTTTACCGAACAGCAGAGCGGTGCGCGGCGGCCGGCCGGCCGCGATCTGCAAAGTTACGGTACCGTCCGCCGGTAATGCCCCGGAGCCACGCAGCACCACCTCGCCCGCCTGTGTCCGCACCCGCGTGGCGCCCTCCCGAGTCTGCCCGAGAACCGTGCCGGTCAACAGCACCGAGCGTGGCAGATCGGCCAGCCGGTCGGGAAGCCGCACCAGCACCGCGTCGCCAAGCCGGATCGCCGCCGCCGGTGGGGTCTGCGGCGGTGCCTGCGATGCGGCCTGGGTGGGTGGCGTGGTTACGACTGCCATCGTGCCCCCCTCTTGTCACAGGGACCCCCAAAAACCCCTTGGAACGGCCCCGCTCCAACCTGTTGCCGGGCGGCTCGGCTCAGGCGAAAAGCCGAGCGGCAATTGCCTCCACATCTTGGGCAGCCTCACTCTGCGGCGAGCGCATCAGGAGCGGCGTCTGGGAGCGGATTGCCTCGCGGACCCGTTGATCGCGCCGGACGATACCGGCCAATGGTGGTGTGTATTTGAGAAAGTTCTCACAAGCGCGCAACAGAGTCTTGTACGTCCGCTCCCCTTCACGCGGGGTTTGCGCCATGTTGACGACCAGACGCACGTCTGCAGCCGGATTGGCCCCCCGCGTCACCTTGATAAAGGCGTAGGCATCGGTGAGCGAGGTCGGTTCGTCGGTGGTCACGACAAGGCTGATGCCGGCGGGACCGGAAAGTTGCCGCACTGTCCGGTCCACCCCGGCAGCCATGTCCATGACCACACAGTCGTAACTCCGGGCCATGGCCAGCAAATCGCCACGCAGACCGCTCAGCCGCTGGCCCGGTAAGGTCGCCAGATTGCCCGACCCCGAGCGCCCGGCGATGATGTCGAAGCCACCGTCCGGATAGCGCTCGGCCGCCCCATGCAGCGTGACCTGACCGTCCAACACCATGCCCAGGTCGTGCCGTGGCGTCAGCCCAAGCTGGATGTCGACATTGGCCAACCCCAGGTCGCCGTCGAACAAAAGGGTCTTCCGACCGCGCCGCGCCAGGGCATGGCATAAGGTTATGGAAAACCAGGTCTTACCCACGCCACCCTTGCCACTGGCGACGGCAACCACGTTGTGGCCGCGCAAAGGGCGGACATTGCTGGCGGCGACGGGAAATACCGGCTCGGTCATGGGCGGTCCCTGCGGGTGCGGGCGGTCATGCGCGCAATCGTCTCCAAACTTGGATCGCATCGCCTCATGCGTGCGTCCCGGTCTGTCGGCGCATACGTTGGCTCGGTTCCCGGTCCGGCAGGATCAGCCTGGCCAACACCATTGGGTTGAGCGCCGACAGACCGTCCGCGACATGGGGCGTGGCGCTGACATCGGAGAAAATCAGGCCGGATTCATAGACGGCGGCGAGGACACTCCCCAGCCGCCGCGTCGTATCCAGCCGCGTGACCAGAATACGCCTGCTGCCGAGTTTGCGGAAGATTGTGCCGATCTCGGCGGCTTCCAGGGCATCGATGCCGGCAGGCAGAACAAGCACGGGATCAGCCTCCACACTGGCAATCATGGCTTTGAGCTCGGCAATATCTTCCGGATCGAACGGATTGCGGCCCGACGTATCTATCAAGATCTGTTCCATGTCGCGGTTCACCAGCAACGCATCGGCCAACGCCACCGGATCTTCCACCGTAACAAGCTTGACGCGCAGAAGCCGTGTGAATGCCGATAGCTGTTCGACGCCGCCGGCACGCACGGTATCCGTCGTGACGACGCCGACGCTCTGCTTGTTGAAGGCGGCCCGAGCCGCCAGCTTGGCTATGGACAGGGTCTTTCCGGCTCCTGGTGGACCAACCAGCATGAGTGGTCGACGGATTTCCTTTTGCGGCAGCGGGCTGAAATGGAACACGGCGTCCAACGCCGCACCCAAGGCCACGACAGGACTATCCAGATCCAGCCCTTCCATGGCATCAAGCAGACGGTCGGCAATTGGCCCGGGCACGCCATGGCGGTGCAGGGCGTCACCGACCACGTCAAAGATGTCTTCCTCGGGCTCCTCGAAGCTCGGAGTCACGTTTGCGGCCACCGCAGGGCGCCGGTTGCCGGTGCCGGGAAGTTGGCTGTCGTCTTCCAGCGCCGCCGTGACGCGCACGCCGCCATCCTCCTCACGTGTCGCAACGATGATGGCGTCTTCACCGAGCACGGCGCGCACTTGGGCCATCGCTTCTCCCATGGTTCTGGCATGGAAGGATTTCAGCCGCATGCGCTCCGCCGCCTTTCACCCGACTGGGCCGCCCACTCAACGAAACATCTTGGTTTTCGCTGAGGCGGCTGTGCTATCATATCTTGCTGAGAAGTCCGTGCGACTCGGGACCGATTCTGTGTAACATGTTCGCTGCCCGCCCGCCAGCCCCCGGGACCTGGCCCATCTGTCGGTCGGCCAATGTGTCCGTTCGGTTAACGCCGAAGACGTTCCTCGGCTTGGTGCTTGGCGCAACAAGGGCAGGGCAGTGACGGGTACAAACGGCCTGCGCCGGCCCCAACCCCATCGACGCGGAGCTAACCACGCGCGTCGGGCGACGTGAGATAGGTTGATTACGCCCTACGGATGCATCCAGTTATGGGGAAGACGTCCGCCCGCTGTGACACCCGTTCTTGCATGTCCCGTTCTTGTGGGCGTCGATTGCGTGTTGGAACCCACGGATGCGCTGCACGACAGGATGGACATCATACCAGGGTTCGTCATCATCATACGCAAGGACGGCGCCGCTACTGAGAAGATCTGCAAACAAAGCGCGTTCCTGGCGTATCACATCGGGCGCGGCATCAGCGACTCCAGCGACGCCGTTCCCACGAGTCGCATGGATGGCGGCCAACCGAGGCAGGAAAATCCGCTCGGGCAAGAGCAATCTCTTGTAATCATTGCGTAAATCTCTGACGGCGCAGGCAACCGCCGCGTCATCGATCCGAGTCTTGCCAACAACCTCGGCATGCGCCGCCGCTGCGTCAAGCAAACGCATCAGATCGCGGATACACCCGCCGCTCTGGTCGCACATCTCATCCAGAACCTCGGCGCCATCGAACACGGCATCGACGTCCACACGCCGGGCAACCAGGCCACGCAGTTCAGCCAAACCCTCCGCTTGCGGCTCGCCGCAATGCCGATCAGTCACGCGGATCAGCGGCAGAACGAAAACGTCGCCCCAATCCTGTTGCGGTGCCGTCGGCACCATCACCACCCCCATCGGGGCCGTGACGACCACCGGCGCTGCCAGATCTCGCAGCAATGGGCCTTGCATGCCGATCAAGCCGCGCGCCGCGGTATCGCTGAGCCGATCCAGATCGTCCAGAATGATCAGCACTTGGCCGGGCAAGCCGGCGGTCCGCAGGGTTTGTCTGGCGGCTTCCAAGAGCAGATTGACCTTGCCGACCCACTCGGAACCAAAACACTGCAGTGCCGCCGCGATCCCACATCGGCGCTGCGGGCTGCCCGTGATCTCCGAAATCACCCGAGCAAACAACTTCAAGCCCCAGACATCGGCCCAGCTTCCACCCAGCCGGGCCGTGTAGCTGCCTTTCAAGGCCGCCTTCAACTCCGCATCGTCAATCGCCACACCGGTCGTATCTGCACACCACCGCGCCACCTCCTCAACGAGATCGGAGTTGAGACTCAGACGACGGTCGCAAAAATCCCGCAGCAACGCATCGCAGACCCACACCAGCGCGATGGTCAGATCAGCATCGGCTGGCAGCCCTCCGTCCCGGTTGACGTGCAGCGGATGCAGTCGATCGGACACGCCGTGTGCCAACCGCCCAAGCTCGGTGGTCTTGCCACATCCGAAGTGCCCCGTGACAAGAAATTTGGAGACTGGCGAAACCGCCAGATCCGGGTCGTCCGCAAGCAAGATCAATCGGCGCTGCAACCGCCGCACGACCACGGTGGCCGCCCCCAACGTCGCATCGCCAATGCGAGAGTCGTCGGCGGCCAGAGGCTGCAGTGTCGCCGCCCGTGACACCTCTTTTAGCGTCGTGGCCGGCGTGAAATCGGCGGGCTGGGACACGGCTCGGCCCTTCTCTGCGGTTGGTCAATCTTTTTTACTACAGCAGTTCCACACCGGAGCGGAAGCCGCCGTGATCATTAACCGCAGTCGGCCGTCGCGATGGCGTCGCCGTCGATCCCGCCACACCTTGCGAATGGTTTGCAGGCCCAGCTCCTATCGGCTAGTCTACGGCAATGATAAGAATGTGAATTGCTCTGGAGGAGAGCAGCATGTTGGAGACGACCTCAAGGCGGCCCATCGCGCCGAACCGTCTAGAACAGTTATGCGTCGAGCGCGGCTTGAAGATGACCGAACAGCGCCGGGTCATCTCCCGCGTTCTATCTGAAGCAACCGACCATCCCGACGTGGAGGAGGTATACAAGCGTGCCTCTGGGATCGATCCACGCATCAGCATCGCCACCGTCTACCGAACCATGCGCCTGTTTGAGGAAGCCAAGGTCATCGAGCGCCTGGATTTTGGCGACGGCCGCGCCCGTTTCGAGGAAAACCGGGACGAACACCACCATCACTTGATCGATCTGCACACGGGCGAAGTGCACGAGTTCATCAACGATGAGCTGGAACACCTAAAGGAGCGCATCGCACGCGAACTGGGCTACGATCTGGTGGCGCACCGCCTGGAGCTTTATGGCGTGAAACGCAAGAATCCCTGCAAGCCGCATGGTCAACCATGAGAAAACGATTCTCTTTGCGGACCACGCTGACCACCGGACCCGAACCGGACTGGGACCCATGCCGGCCGGCACCGGACGAACCTGTGCGCGACTGTTGTCGGCCGGCGGTCGTGCGTGCCTATCGGGAAATGCGGGAAAAGAGTCAGCCCGAGCGCTTCGCCTATGAAGCCGCCCTGACGGTCTATCGTTGGCATCACCCGGAAGTGCCAGCTCCCATGGCGCAACAGGTCGTTTCAGGTTGGGTGTGGACCGGCACGCGGCATTGACCACCCCATGACCGGTCCGAACACCGACGCACGATCGCGTTGACGTCAACGCGCCCGCCGTTGCTCGGCGGCCAGATAGATCACCCGCAAGCTTTCGTTCCACTCGACCCAGGTTTCGACCTGGTCGAAGCGAACCCACGCTGCTGCCTCCGCATCATCCTGCGGAAACGGCTCTCCCCCGCGGCAATTCGCGGCGACTTCGATCAATGTGTAGTGGTACTCGACCGCCCCGGCCGAGTCGTGGTTGATGCCGTCGACGACCGTGACGACGTCATAGGGCTGAACGATCAGCCCGGTTTCTTCCAATACTTCACGAGCAGCCGCCTCGAACACGGTCTCGCCCAGTTTCTGGGCGCCGCCAGGCAATCCCCACTGCCCCTGTCGTGGCGGCCGACCGCGCTTGACCAGCAGGACTTCATCGCCCCGCCACACCACCACACCGACACCGACCCAAGGTCGGTCAGGGTATTCGCGTCGCGCCATCGATCCCCCTCTCCCTCGCACGAAGGCGTTGAGGCTATGGCCAAAGGCGCCGACGCTCAAGAGCCGCTCACTCGTTGCCGGGGCCCGGTCAGCACAAACGCTGTCCCGGGCCCCCAAACCTCACTGCATGTAGATACCGCCGTTCACGTTTACCGTGGCGCCGGTAATGGTGGAGGCGTCATCGGCGGCCAGAAACACGACGGCGCGCGCGATGTCCTGCACCGAGCACAGCTTTTTCACCGGCACGGTCTCAACGATGCCCTTCAGGACATCCGGCGCGATTGCACGCACCATTTCGGTATCGGTGTAGCCCGGCGCCACACAGTTGACGGTGATACCTTTGGCAGCTCCCTCGGCGGCAAGAGCCTTGCTGAAGCCGATGACCGCAGCCTTGGTCGCCGAGTAGTTGGTCTGACCGGCCTGTCCCTTCACACCGTTGACCGAGCTAATGGTAACGATGCGGCCGAACTGGCGTGCCCGCATGCCTTCCATCACATTCCGGCACATGTTGAACACCGAGTACAGATTCACCTTCATGACGGCGTCCCACTGTTCCGGCGCCATCTTGTGCAGGAAACCATCACGCGTGATGCCGGCGTTGTTGACCAACACCTCGACCGGGCCGATCTCGGCTTCGACCTTGGCGACGCCGGCCTTGCAGCTCTCGAAATCGCTCACGTCCCAAGTGTAGCAGGGAATACCGGTGCGCTCAGTAAATGCCTTCGCGGCGTCTTCGTTGATGTCGTTCGCAACGACGGAGTAACCGGCGTCCTTCAAGGCCACCGAGATCGCTTCACCGATGCCGCGGGCGCCACCCGTGACCACTGCAACGCGTGCCATGGAGTCGTCTCCTCTCCAATGAGGTGTTTCGTGAAATTGTAAAGGATTCCGATACGATAACGCTCTTGGCTCCCCGGATCAGCGCACCTCCAGCCAATCCCACCAGACACCGATGCCAGAACACGAAGCCGCGTCGTTTCGTATGCGAGGCTTAGCGAACCGACCGCAGAGCGGCGATGACCAGGATCAATCCCCGTCATCGGCCGTCCGGGCCGTTTCCTTGCGGCTCACCCTCAGTCGCGCTCGACGCACATCGCAATGCCCATGCCGCCGCCAATGCACAGCGTAGCCAACCCCTTCTTGGCGTCGCGCTTCTGCATCTCATACAACAGCGTGGTCAGAACGCGGGCGCCCGAGGCACCGACGGGATGGCCCAAGGCGATCGCGCCGCCGTTGACGTTCACGATGTTGGTATCCCACCCCAGGTCTTTGTTGACGGCACAGGCCTGGGCGGCGAAGGCCTCATTGGCTTCGATCAGATTCAAGTCTTCCGGTTTCCAACCGGCACGGTCCAATGCCAAGCGACTGGATGGGATCGGGCCGGTGCCCATGACGGAGGGGTCAACGCCGGCCGTGGCCCAGGACACGATGCGTGCCAGTGGCTTCAAACCGCGCTTTTCCGCATTCTCGCGTGTCATCAGCAGGATCGCCGCGGCGCCGTCGTTGATACCGGAGGCATTGCCTGCGGTCACGGTGCCGTCTTTGGCAAAGGCCGGACGCAGCTTGGCAAGCACCTCCGCCGTGGTGTCGGGCTTGGGGTGCTCGTCTGTCGACACGACAGTATCGCCCTTACGGCCCTTGATGGTGACCGGTACGATCTCATCGGTGAATTTGCCGGATTCCATGGCCGCTTTGGCCTTCATCTGTGAAGCAAGCGCGAACTCGTCTTGCTGATCACGGGTGATCTGCCATTGCTGCGCCACGTTCTCCGCCGTGTTGCCCATGTGATACCCGTGGAACGCATCCCACAGTCCGTCCTTGAGCATGGTATCGAGAAGCTCTGTGGAGCCCATCCGCACGCCATTGCGCAGATGCACCACATGCGGTGCCTGGCTCATGCTTTCCTGACCACCGGTCACCATGACCTCGGCTTCGCCCAAACGGATCGCCTGATAGCCCATTGCCACCGTGCGCAGACCGGACCCACACAGCTGGTTAACGCCGACGGCCGTGCGTTCCACCGGGATGCCGGCGTTGACAGCGGCTTGGCGGGCTGGATTCTGGCCGGTCGCGGCCGTCAAGATTTGGCCGAGCAGAACCTCAGTCACCTCGCCGGGTTCGGTGTTGCCGCGCTTGAGAACTTCACGGATGGCAATCTCACCCAAGTAATGGGCCGATACGGAACTCAGCGCACCGTTGAAGGTACCGACCGGGGTCCGCACCGCTGCGGCGATCACCACATCAGTCATGTTGACGCTCCTCGCTTCGGGAAGATTGTTATTGGTGTCGACAATACTCAAACCGACACCTTAAGTGTCGAAGGATTTTGATGCAAGGACGGCCGACTCGCGCCGGGACAGCACAGGCATCCAGCGTTTGCATGCACCGCCACGGCACATCCATCGGCCGGAATGGCGCCGGAGTGTGGCGATGATGCCGGTGAAGCGCAAGCACCCTCCATCAGACCTGCCGCAGCCAATCGGCAAGCGGCTGCCAAACCAGACGCTCGGCCCCACCGCTGACCACCATGCCAATGTGGCCAAGCGGCAAATCGAGCACATCGGCTCGCGGCAACGCGGTCGCCAAGGCTTGCGCCGAGGCCGGAGGGACGATGCGGTCGTTCTGCGGGATCAGCACCAAGGTCGGCGCCGTCACCGCCCGCGGGTCGACCGGCAAACCGGCCACCAACCACCCCTGCTCGATCGGATCATTGCGGCCATACCACCCCAAAAGGCAGTCACGCGCCACCGCCACCGCCAAACCCATGCCGTCATTCAACCAATCCTCCAAGGCGACAAAGGCCTTGGCTTGCGGTGAGGTCGGATCGAGCCGGCCAAACTGGGTGAACTTGCGCACCACCAGCCAGGGATCCAAGGCAGCAAACAGGCTTTGCAGACCATCCACCGGCAGTTCGCCCCACGCTTCCAGGATCGGCACACCGGGCGCCATCATCAGTGCACCGATCTGACCGACCCCGCCATCAGCACGAAAATCCCAGGGCGTCGCCATCAACACCAAACCGGTCACCTCCCGCCGGCGGCGCTGCGCCAATGCCAACGCCAGATTGCCGCCCATGCAATAGCCGGCCACCGGCACGCCATGACCAAGCCGGCCCACCAGCCACTGCAAAGCCCGCTCGAGACGACCAGCGATATAGTCGGTTAACGTGAAACGACGTTCCAGCGAGCCGGGTGTCCCCCAATCGATCAGCAACGGACGCACGCCACGCGCCGCCAGCCAGCGCATCAGGCTGCGCCGTTCGGATAGGTCGAGCACATAGTGGCGGTTGACCAAGGACGGCACGAACAGAACCGGCCGGCCGGGACCACCAAAATCGATCAGACGGCTCGACCCTTCGCGCCAGACGGTCGGCGGGTCGGCAAGCTGGCGCCGGTACGGATGCTTGCGGTAGCGCTGCACGCCGACGAGGAAAGCCCCCATGCGGCGCCTGATTTCCCGGTCAAGCGCCCGTCTCAGGCCGTGCCCCTCGGCCGCGGCGAGCCGACCGGCGAGCGCGGAAGCGCGGGCGCGCAGCGCGGGCGTCCAGGGCCACCAACCGTCTTTCAACAACGGCAAGCCGGCGGTGGACGTCAGCAAAGTCGTCAGCACCACCGACAGGTGCAGACCCAACGGGCGTGGCCCCTGGCGTGGCAGGCCCGGTTTGATATCCCGGATTGGACGGCTGCTGTCCGTCATCGCGGCTGCTTCCCCCGTGTGCCGACGCTGGCGATGCGGCCGATGGCGCCGGAGACCGTTCCGAGTCGCGGCCGAACGGGTCGGGTCCGGCCGCTGCCGCGCCGGCCGCGGCAGCGGCCATGGCGCCGAACGGCGTCAACCCCGCAAATCCCTGACCCATAAGCTGGAACCAGCGCGCCACAGTCTCGACCATCTGGGGGTCGGCGGCCATGGCAGCCCACTGGTCCTGCCAAAGATCAAGGTATTGGCGTGCTAACTCTTCGTAGGAGGGGACGTCGGATGTGGATTCGCGGTCATCAGCCATGCCTCCCCCTATCATTGTTGCGGTGCAGCGGGAAACCGGGCAAGTCCGGGACGGATGCAGAAACTGTTTCGGCGTTGCGAAACGAGAACGCTTGCTTCCCCTGCACCGAGTGTCGTACCAATACCACACAGAATAACTGAATCCATAGCTCTTAAGGTTGGAAGACTTCGACATGTCTGGTCGCAACGGACAAAACAAAGGGCCGATCACAATCAAGAAATACGCCAATCGTCGGCTCTACAACACGGCGACAAGCAGTTACGTCACTTTGGATCACTTGAGTCAGATGGTCAAAGATGGCATGGATTTTGCTGTCTTCGATGCAAAAACCGGTGACGACATCACACGGTCAGTGCTGACACAGATCATCGTCGAAGAAGAAAACAAGGGACAGAATCTCTTACCGATCAGTTTTTTGCGCCAACTGATCGGTCTTTATGGCGACAACATGCAATGGTTGGTACCCAGCTATCTCGAATATAGCATGCAAGCCTTTGCCCGAAACCACGAGCAAATGCGAGATTACTTCCAAAGTACACTCGGTAGTATGTTTCCATTTGGCGGGTTCGAGGAGATGAGCAAGCATAACTTAGCCATGTTCGAACGGGCCATGCGCATGTTCACGCCATTCGGCACAGCGGACATGGCACAGATGGACACGGCAACGCCGGTCACGCACCGTCCACGGGGCGAGGACAAGGGATCGCAATCGCTTGAAGAACTGCAGGCCCAGCTCAATGAATTGCAACGTCAGTTCGAGACACTGAAGAGTCAGAGTGGCGAGGACGGCGACACCAAGGCAACGCCGCCCAACCCAGTTGAGCCGACGACGAAAAAGGCGGACTGACGGACAGGCGCCTGGCTCTGGTTTTGTGGATGTTGCGACCGTCTGGAAACGGGCTGCCCGTCTGTTTTTTGCCTGGTCCCTATCCTTTTGATTAATCCCTTGGCAAGCATTGGCGGGCGAACCTGTGCTGGTTTGGCTTTTCGTCACGCCCGGCCATGTCCAGCATCTCGTCCAATCTGCCGGTGCCGGTTTCCGCCGTACACCCCGCCGCGGAGCGACGGGCGCTACCCGTACTAAGAGAGGATGACCACGCGGTCATTCCGGCCGCGACATGGCGTGCTGTACGGCCGGTCGGCGAACACTCTGCGGTTGCGGCTCCGGTCCCGGGCGCGGACTCGCGGCAGGACCGCTTGGGCGACGGCACAGCGCGCCCTTCCCGGCCCGAAACCGACGAAAAGCGCGATCCCAGGGCCCTCGCCACCGGGGAGATGGCCGGTAGCGTCGTCTCCCCGGGTCTCGTCGCCACGTCCTATGCGGCACAGAGTCTTTTTCAGGAACACCTCGGTGCCGGCCTCCATATCGAACCGTGGGATCGGGCCATCACGGCCTATCGCCAGGTTCAAGCTGGTCCCAAGCCGGCACCACGTCTCGACCTCTTGATCAAGTGACGTCACCGGGTGCACCCTCGATCGTCGGGTGCCCCGGATATCCATCACCCTCCTCCACCCGTGATGCCCGATGAGCAGATCGACCGTGACGGTGAAAAAGCCAGCGTCATCCGCTTTCGCCAACAGAAAACCGGCAAACCAACCACGACGTATCGCCAAACCGGGGACGGACCGGTGCGCCATGGCCGGCCCGGAGGCTTGGGTATACGGAGTCCATACCGTCGCCGCGGCATGGTGCAATCCGATTCGGAATTGCCGGCGCCTACTGCTCACCGCCACAGCGTCCGACTCGCTTGCAGAGTGTCTCGCGCAGGCACGCGCCCAAGGCTTACCTCGGCCCGATCCGGAGCTCTGCCAACCGGGGGAACTGGCTCTCGTGCTGCCAGATGGTGCTGTGCATCAAGGGGCGGCGCTCCTGGCGGACCCATTGCCATCGGTGGACCTGGACGACCTGCTCCGCCTGGCGGATCGGCCGGATTTGATGATCGCCCTTGACCAGGTGACCGATCCGCACAATGTCGGCGCCGTTCTGCGGTCGGCGGCGGCCTTCCGGGCTGGTGCCGTCATCACCACGAACCGGCATGCTCCGGCCATCACCGGCGTTCTGGCTAAGGCCGCGTCCGGGGCCCTGGAGGCGGTACCGCTGGTGCGAGTGGTCAATCTTGCCCGCGCTCTCACGACGCTTGGCGAGGCTGGGTACTGGCTGATCGGCCTCGACGAGTCAGGCCCGAGCCTGTTGCATCAACAGGCGCTCGACCGGCCCACCGTCCTGGTCCTCGGCGCCGAAGGCCGCGGGATTCGCCGTTTGACCGCCGAACGCTGCCACATGTTGGTTCGCCTGCCGACTGGCGGGCCTATCGCCATCCTGAACGTCTCGAATGCCGCCGCGATCGCACTGTACGAAAAAGCAAAACAGCGCGGCTGATGCTCCCGCGCTGTCCATTGGTATCCGTCCCCATCTCTTGGCGACAATCGATCGTTCGAACTTGCTTGACACCGCTAGGCTGTTTGCTTGCCCCGTTGACGTTCCTAAAGAAATCAGAAGCTGATGTTAGCCTGAGCCTCCGGCACCCGCACCGGCACGGTCGGCCACGTCGCTGAGTTCACCCGCACCGTCATGTTGGCAACGCCGCGCACGATCGTGGCCTCCGAATCGTCGCCGACCAACCCGACCCGCTCGGCGACGGCCAAAGCCTTGGTCACCAGGTTCACGTCGCTGACTGGGACGCCGTTGTCCCGCATTGTTTCCAACGCCACCAAAAGCTTGCCGCCCACATCGGAGGTCACGCTACTGACACATCTCCGCCACGGCAACAGCACCGTTGCAAATTCAACACTCTTTATGTCGCCGATCAAACCGGCAACAAATTCCCTGCCATCGGAGGGTTGCACCGATTCTGCTCTCTGATTACTTTCAGAAACAACGGCGCAGGCGTTCATGGTCTCGGGCAGTTTTGGCGCTAGGGTCAGTGCCAACACCACCAAACCCACCATCAGCGAGAACATTGGCAAACGGCTCATAACGGTCGCTCCAGACTTCGCGAACCAGGTTTGGTGTGTCACCCGATCCTTCGTTGTCATCATGACTAACGCCCGATCCGGTCTACTACATTGACATGCATCAAAGGGATTAATCCGTTCAACCTAAATCTTTGGCCTAGGCAGCCGGGCTCAGGCGCCGCCACACCGCGCATTGACAGCATGAATCATGCCAAACAAGGCCTTACAGGCACTTGGCCATGACTAGGGCGCCATGAGTGGAACAATGTGTCACAGAATTCGGCGTAACCACCTTGAGTCAATCCCCTGCAGGCGGCACGATTCGAGGCATTCGCGCGAGTCCTGAGCAGATCGCCGCACGGTACACCGACGATCGATTGAAGTATCAAGTGGTTAGAACGATCTCTCCGAACCGTTGTCGGCAGGCCATGCTCCCGTGAGAGTGAGGCCAGGCTCAAAAAATCAGTGTGCCGATCGACCGGCACACGAGGCTGCGGTTTCCAGAACTGAGGTAACCGGCCGGCCCGCTTCATAGCCCTGCACACGCAGCATCCCGGTGGCCGGCCAGGCCTCCATGGCCAAGCGCGTGTTATCATTCAGGATTGGTGGCGCAATCCAATCGAAGGGGCGTGCGGGCGCGGTCCCTGCCACGGTGTAGGCCGTCATCGACTCGAGTCGGTCAGCAGATAGGATCGACCGTGGCCGCCCCGGCAGATGTGCCGACAGCCATTGATTGGTGACGGCACGCTGCGTGCGGTGCACCACCACCGCGGTCCGGGTCTTCTCAACAATGGCCTGCTCATGGGGACAGCATCCGACAATGGTGAACAGCGCCGGAGCGCAAAGACGTGCCGCCTCGATTTTGCCGCATGCCTCGGCAAAATCTGCGCATTCCTCGAAGACTTGCCGCAGCAGTAGAACCGGCGGCAAACCATCGTGTGCCAACACCGCAGCTTTACGCGCGACTCGGTCCGCGGTCGAGCCAAGTCCGGTGGCATGGTCGGGGGCAAAATTGATCGACGCCGCAAAACGACCCGGCGCCACCCCCTGCACCGAACCCACGAAGCCAGGCCAGGTCAGATTGATCCATTCGCCATGGGGCGACGGTCGACGAACGACCAAGATGCTGCGTCCCAGACCGTTGAGCTGCCAATCCAACGTCCGAAGCAAAACCGGACAGCCGTCAGCATCGACCACCAGGCCACAGGTACAGCCCCATTCGAAGCTCAGGTTGAGCAGCCAGCCACCCGCCCGGCCGACTGTACGTGCGACCGCGACGATTTCCTCCAGATAGGGCAACCGCCGCGATTTGGCCCAGGCCCGACTGACGACATCGCCCAGGTGCAAGGCAGCGGGGCCATAATGCGCTCGGGCCTGGTGCAAAATGTCCTGCACCCGGTCGGGAAAGCGCTGTACCAAAAGCGCTGGGTCGCCGTCCCTGGCGGGAACGACCGGGATGGTGTGCACACCTGTCAAGGCCTGTCCTCCGCAAACGCCGCGACGGTCGGTGATGAGCCTAGCACGGCACGCGCCAGCCGGTTGCATTTTCGGAGCCACTGAACTTGAGGCATGCCGCCACCGTGACTTCCAAGACCACGGGTTCCGTCGTAGGAACAGCTATCATACTGTGCGCTCTGTGGTCCCATATACGAACAATCCATTGGGAGGGGCCGGCCAGGGTGACACGGAACAGCATGGTGTGGTGCGGATGGACGGCGGCGTGACCCCTGATCTGGTGCATGACCAGAGAGAACCGGTGCCGGCCGCTCGGGCGCACGCCCAGGTTGACTCCGATCATGGCGGAGGCCGGCGCCTCCTGTGGCTCAAGATCGTGCTTCCGGTCCTGGTGCTCGGTTTGGCTGCGGCTGGCTATCGGACGCTGGTCGCCACCAGGCCAACGCCGCTGGCCAGCCCCCCCACCGAACGGACCTGGACCGTTACCGCACAACGCGTCACACCGGCGACAGTCAGGCCAACCTTACACCTGTTCGGCCGCCTCAGAGCAACCCGACCGATCGACCTGCGCAGCGGCGTGGCCGGCTTCGTGCGCCACCGCGGCGCCACCTTTGAACCGGGTTCCGTCATCCGGACCGGCACGCTGTTGATGACGTTGGACGACCGTGATCTGCGCATTGTCCACGACCAGGCCATAGCCCGCCTTAGTGAAGCCGAAGCCCGCCAGCGCGAGCTTGCTGCCGTTCTGGCGCAAGAAAGAGCCATGCGTGCCATCGACGCCGACTTGCTGGTGCTGGCGGAAAACCGCGTGCAACGCCGGCAAAGTCTACAGAGCCGTGGCGTCACCTCGACCGACGCGCTGGAACAGGCGGAAACCGAGGCGAAAACGGCACGCCGGAGTCTGGCGCAGCGCGATGGGGCAATCGCCGTTGCCGAAGCGCGGTTAGATCAGCAAACGGCCGCCGTGGCGCACGCCCGCGCAGCCTTGCAGCAGGCCGAAACCGACCTGGAGCGGGCGATCATCCGGGCGCCGGCCACAGCGCTGGTGGACGATGTGGTTGCCAACCGTGGCAGTCGGCTTGGCGTCAACAGTCCCATTGCCACGCTGCTGCCGCTCGATGGCCTACAGGCCGAGTTCCGCCTGTCGGCGGCCGAGTACGGCCGCCTGACCGGCGATGATCAGCCGTTGCTGGGCCGCCCGGTGCGGCTAACCTGGCAGGCCGGTGACGGGGCCGAACTGACCGGGCGGATCGTTCGCATCGACCCGAGGGTGGACATGGCCGGTGGTGGCATCCTCGCGCATGCCACGCTCGACGGGCTCGGGCCGGACACACCGTTGCGCCCCGGTGCTTTCCTTACGGTTGTGGTCGAGGATATCGCTTTCGAGAATGTGGTGCGAGTGCCTGCCTCGACAGTCATGCCCGACGGGGCCGTTTACGGCATCGACGACGACCGCCGCCTTGTGCCCTATGCGGCCACCGTGGTGCGCCGGCTCGGCAGCGACGTGCTGGTGCGCACCGCTGCGCCACCGGGAACCTGCCTGGTGACCACCCGCTTCAACCAGATCGCCTCTGGAGTGAAGATCGAGACCGACGGCTGCGGCCTCGCCCCAGAGGCACAAAGCGGAAAAACCTCGTGATCAGCCTGTTTGTCCGGCATCGCAACGCCGCAAACCTCCTGATGGTCGTGATGATCGCTGCGGGTCTGGTGGCCTTGATCAAGCTCAACCGGCAGTTCTTCCCCACCTTCGGTATCGACGTCGTCAGCGTGACGGTCACCTGGTCGGGCGCCAGCGCGGCTGATGTGGAAAAGGCGATCGTCGAGCGGCTGGAGCCGGACCTGCGCGTCCTCAACGGCGTCGACACCGTGCGCTCGACGGCACGGGAGGGTGGCGGCACCATCATCGTGGAGTTCGTCGACGGCGCGGATATGCAAACGGCTTTGGCCGATGTGGAGTCCGCGGTCGGCCGGGTGCAAGGCCTGCCGGAAGACATGGATGACCCGGAGGTGACCCGCGTCGTCAACTATGAGCCGGTCGCCACCCTGGTGGTGTCAGGCCCGGTGTCAGAGCATGCGTTGGCCGAATTGGCACGGGCCATCCGCCGTGAGCTGCTGGAACGCGGCATCGACCGGGTCGAGTATGGCGGGCGGCGGACACCGGAAATCCATGTCGAGGTCGATGAGGCCACCTTACGCCGGCTGAATCTAACCGTTGACGATGTGGCGCAACGCATTTCTGAAAGCTCCATGGACCGTCCGCTGGGCGACTTCGGTGCGGCGGTCGAGATTCAGGCCCGCATCGAAGCGCGCGCCGATTGGGCAGCCGATCTGGCCAAGGTTGTGGTGGTGCCCGACACGGCCGGTGGCGGCACCCGCCTGGGCGACGTGGCACGGCTGCACGAGGCATTCGACCGTGGTGAACCGGTCTCACGCATGGACGGCAACCCGGCGATCGAGCTGGCGGTGAAGCGTGCACCGGAGGCCGATGCACTCGACGCGGCTACCATTGTTGAGTCGTATCTGAAGGAACGGGAGGGCACCTGGCCGCAGAGCATCACCGTGGTGCAGATGGACGCTCTGGCCGACCTCATCTACCAACGAATCAACCTCTTGCTGCGCAACGGCTTGGGCGGGTTGGTGATCGTCCTGGCGTTTTTGGTGCTGTTCCTGGAGTTTCGCATCACCTTCTGGATCGCCATGGGTATCCCCATTGCGCTTCTGGCAACGGCAGCCGTCATGCTGGCCACCGGGCAGAGCATCAATATGCTGAGCCTATTCGGCCTGATCATGGCGCTGGGCATCGTGGTCGACGATGCCATCGTCGTCGGCGAACACGCCGATCATCTCGCTCAAAGCGGATTGACACCGGCTGAGGCGGCTGAAGGAGGGGCCATGCGCATGGCCACACCGGTGGTGGCCGCCTCGCTCACCACCATCGCCACCTTCGCACCGCTGTTGATGATCGGCGGCGCGATCGGCCAGATCATCTCGGCAATTCCATTGGTCATCATCGCCGTGCTGGTGGCGAGCTTGATCGAGTGTTTCCTGATTCTGCCGGCGCATATGCGCGACGCCCTCGCCGCCGGTGCCCACCGGCAGCCGGCACGCTGGCGTCGCCACTTCGATCGTGCCTTCAACCGTTTCCGCTTCGGTCCATTCCGACGCACCCTTGCTACCTTTGTCGGTTGGCGGTATGCCACTTTGGCCGGCATGGTGGGCTTTATGGTGCTGTCGATCGGCCTGATCGCCGGCGGCCGCGTGGGCTTCGTCTTCTTCACCGGCCCCGAATCGGAGTCGGTATCGGCCACTGTGAGATTCGCTCCGGGCACACCCCGCGAGACCACGCTGGCCATGCTGGCACAGATGGCTGGAGCGATCCCGGAAACCGAGGACGCCCTCACGGATGGCCAAGGCGGCGTCGTACGCGCCGCCTTGGCCACGCTCGGCAGCGAGGACCACGAAGGCCGCATAACCGTGGAATTGACCGAAAGCGATGCTCGCACCGTGCGTACCCGAACCTTCATTCAAGCCTGGCGGGCGCGCATCACGCCGTTGCCAGGCCTGGAAGTCATGACGATCCGCGAGCGCATGGGTGGGCCACCCGGCCGCGACATCGACATTCGGCTGTTCGGCGGCGAAGCGGAAACCTTGAAACGGGCATCGGAAGAGGTCATGCGGCTGGTCGCCAGTTTTGATGGCGTGTCGGCCATTGAGGACGATCTGCCCTACGGCAAGATCGAAGCGGTGCTCAGCCTGACACCACTGGGCCACTCGCTCGGCTTCACGCACCAAAGCGTGGCGCAGCAACTCCGCCAGGCGTTGGAGGGCGCCATCGTCGACCGCTTCGCGCGGGGCGAGGACGAGGTGAAGGTGCGCGTGCTGTTGAGCGAATTCGATCAGAGCGAAGACATCCTGGGCCGCCTGCGCCTGCTGGCCCCAGACGGGGGCGAGGCGGCGCTGGACGACATCGTCTCGATCCGGTCCGACATCGGCTTTGCCGAAATCAAGCGCGAGAACGGTGTGCGCGAGGTCAAGATCACCGCTGATGTCGACCGGGTTGTCGCCAACGCAGCGGAAATCCGCGCTGCCTTGCCCGAAGCCGGTCTCCAACGGATCGCTCGCAACCACGGCATCCAGTATCGATTTTCCGGCCGGGCCGAGGAGAGCGGCGAAACCTTCTCCGACATGCGCTTGGGCGGCGCTCTCGGCCTGGCCGCAGTCTATATCGTCTTGGCGTGGGCGTTGGCGTCCTACACGCGGCCAATCATGGTCATGGCGATTATCCCCTTCGGCCTGATGGGGGCTGTCCTCGGGCATTTCCTGCTCGGCCACACCCTGACCATCTTTTCCATCATTGCCCTGCTCGGCCTTGCCGGTATCTTGGTTAACGATTCCGTTATTCTGGTGACCACCATCGACCGGCATATCGCCGGCGGACGGGCCTTGCTGGATGCGGTGCTGGACGGGGCGGTCGAACGTCTGCGCCCGGTGATCCTGACCTCGCTCACCACCATCGGCGGACTTTTACCACTGTTGTTCGAAACCAGCCTGCAGGCCCAGTTCCTGATCCCGATGGTCCTGACGCTGGTCTTTGGTCTTGCGACCGCCTCGGTTTTGGTTCTGGTGCTGGTGCCGTCGCTGGTCATGATCGGCAGCGACGTGGCACACCTCATCAAAGGACGCCGGCAACGGCGCTTGCCCGCCCATGGTGTCTAGGGTCGAACCCCGCGATGACGGACTGCAGGCAGACACGCTGTGCCCTCTGTGCCACCGCCCGCTGGTGCCTGGACCCAGCGTCAACGAGCACCACCTGATCCCGCGCCGCTTCAAGGGTCGTGAGGTGGTTCTTTTGCACACCATCTGCCACGACAAGATTCATGCCGTGCTCCCCGACCGCGCCTTGCGCGACCAGTACAACACAATCGAGCGCCTGCGTGCGCACCCGGACCTGGATAGATTCATCCAATGGGTGCGTCGCAAACCGCCGACCTTCGTGGACGGCCACCATTCCAGGCGACGACGTTAATCGCAACCAACGTCACGCCGCTTTCAGTCCGTCCAGGAACACTCGGACCTCGCGGCCCAGATGGATCGCCTTGTCTCCCAGATCGTGACTAACCGCACTGACTTCGTGACTGGCGTCATCCACACTATGAATGCTGCGCGCCACAGTGGTGATGCTGTCGGCCACCTTCTGGGTGTTGACCGCAGCGCGGTCGCAGGACTGGGCGATTTCCCCGGTCGCCTCTTCCTGCTGGACCACCGTGGCGGCAATCACCTCGACCGCCTCATCGATCTTCTTGATCCGCTCAACGACGGTTTCCACAGCAGTGGTGGCCGTCCGCGTCTCGTCGGTCACGTCCTTGACGCAACCGGCAATGTCCACGGTCGCCTGCATGGTGTGACGGGCCAGTTGCTTGATCTCGCTAGCGACGACTGAAAAGCCGCGACCGCTCTCGCCCGCGCGCGCCGCTTCGATGGTGGCATTCAGGGCGAGCAAATTGGTCTTTTCCGCGATGGCGTTGATCTGGCCGGCAATATCGGCAATGCGAGCAATGGTGGCCTCGAGTTGATGCACGTGCCGAAACGAATCGTTCGCCAAGGTGACCGCCTCCTGCGACATGCCGTGCGACCGGGTCAGTTCGTCGCTGATGGCAGAAATCGACGCATTCAGCTCCTCCGCCGCGGCCGAAACGGTCTGCACGCTGGCGTTCGCCCCAGCCGCCCCGTCGGCCGTTCGGTCCGAGCCTTCAGCCGCCGCTTCAACGGTGCGGGTCATGGTGTCCGCGGTGTCATTCAAACGGCCGGTGGAATTGGTGACCGATCCCAGCACATCCGCCACGGACGCTTCGAACCGCGCGACCAATTTCTCCACCGTCTGAAGACGCAGTTCCCGTGCCTGGGCGATCCGTTCGCGATCGGCTTCCAGAACCCGTCGCGTCACAGCGTTCTGCCGAAAAACCTCCACGGCCTCCGCCATGGCGCCGATTTCATCGCGCCGCCCGGTGCCCGGAATACTCACCTCAGTGTCACCCTCGGCCAGCTTGTGCATGGTCCGCGTCATGGCAGCCATGGGGCCGGTCACGGCGCGGATCAGGGTGGAGCGCAACGCCACGAGAGCCAGAATCATGACGACGATCCCGGCGGCAAGGAGCATGGCGACGATCCCCTCCATGCGCGTGCGCTCAGCCGTCAGGTCAAGGGAACTGGACAAGACTGCGATGACGTCACCGTGCGCCATGCCCATCGCCGCGTGGCAGCCGAAGCAGTTCTCTTGGTCGGCTCCGGGGGTCACACCCAATATGATCGGTTTGCTCAGACGAAAGGTGTTGCCCTCCAGCACACCAACGGTCTGCGCTGTGGCGAGGGCCTGCTGGTCCACCACATCGCGTGGCGATTTGGCAGCGCGCTCTGGCTCCAACTCGGCCATATGGGCGACCACCGCCGGGGACCAGGAGCTCCAAACTTCACCCGGGTAATCGGCATTGCGCCGATCGAACCAGTTGTTGAAAACCTGCACACCGATGTCGTCGAAGTCATCGGTCCGGATCGCCATGGCTTCGACGATCAAGGCATGCAAGGATTCCAACTCGTTATCGCTGAAGGCTTCAACGTTGTGAACCATTTGCGTCCACTGCAGCCAAACGATGGCCGCGGTAGAAATCGATCCAAGAAAAACCAAACCGGCACCGACAAGAATAAGAAAATGCCTTTGTACTGATGTCCAACCGGCACCACAGGAGCCTGGAGACCTGGCGACAAGGGAGACAGAACGTGTCGTCATGGCGATTAAGTCTTTTTGTCGTTGGACTTACGAGACCTGCCCTCATCAAGTGCATTACTGGAGAGGTAAGGTCTTCACCGCCGGAGCGCCAAGCCATGGACTCGGATTCGCTAGACCCTGCGACGGAATGACCACAAAGAAATCTAACAAATGAATTCCGAATGCCACGATTTTTACTGACTCAATATCGCGAATAATCACAGTGACTACTTTTGGGTAGTGTGCCGTCGAAGCTAGGTGGCCTCTCAACCACGTGAGGTCGGGTCTAGAAAGAATCTGACGGTGCCGGTGGGCAAACGGGTCCATCCGGGGAGGCCTTTGCGTGGGAGCGCCGACGCCTCGTCGGCCTCGTGTGCACGCCGGTGCGGGGGCCGCCGTCGGATGGCCACAGCGCCGCGGACGGCAGCCGGTGTCCGGTGTTCCCGCCGCCGTGCCGGGTTGACGGGCCGGGCCGACGGGGCGTCGGCGCTCCGGGATGTGGCCACGGCCCGCCCAGAGGTTCATCCTCTGCGGGACGGCGGCAGACGGTGAGACCTAGAACCGATACAGCCGACGGTAGAGCCAGCGGCACGGATTGGCTGCTTTCGACGGGTATTCGTCAAATCCTGGCTATCAAAGGCAGACAAATTCACTCCGTATATCAATGAGTTGGCCCTGATCACGGGAAAAGGCGGAAGCCTCTGGCCCTTGAGGAAAGGAGGCAAACGGTGCCCAAGGCCGATCCACCCTAACCGATTGCCTGGGGCCGCCCCATATGTGCGATCGGGACGCGCCGTGGCGGGGAGGGGCCGGGCCCGGTCGTTCGAACCGTGACGGCGCCCGCGGCTGACCGACCCATGAGTCCGCTTCGCAGTTTCATCGAATCCAACCGGATCACCGAAGTGGAGTGCCTGGTGCCCGACATGTCGGGCATCGCCCGCGGCAAGATCGTGCCGGCGGAAAAGCTCCTGCGCATCCTGCGCGACCGCGGCCTGCGCTTGCCCGAGGCGGTGTTCGTGCAGACCGTGACCGGCGGCTATCCGGGCGACGAGGATGTCACCAACCCCGAGAACTCCGACATCTATATGATCCCGGACGAAACCACGATCCGCCCGGTGCCGTGGTATACTGAGCCGACCGGCCAGGTGATCTCCGATTGTGTCTACGTCGATGGCCGTCCGGTTGACATCTCGGCGCGCTGGCTGTTGCGCCGTGTGCTCGACCTTTACGACCAGCGTGGCTGGCGCCCCGTGGTGGCACCAGAGCTGGAGTTCTATCTCGTCCAAATCAATAAAGACTCCGACTACCCATTGGAACCGCCGGTTGGCCGCTCGGGACGAACGGAGAGCGGGCGTCAGGCCTACGGCATCGATGCCGTCAACGAGTTCGACCCGATCTTCGAAGACATCTACGACTACTGCGAAACCCAGACCATCGACATCGACACGCTGAGCCACGAGGCGGGGGCCGGACAGATCGAGATCAACTTCAACCATGGTAGCGCCTTGGAACTGGCCGACCAGGCGTTCCTGTTCAAGCGCACGGCGCGCGAAACCGCCATCCGCCACCAGGTCTATGCCACCTTCATGGCCAAACCGATGGAGGGCGAGCCGGGCAGTGCCATGCACATCCACCAAAGCGTGGTCGACCGGGAGACCGGGCGCAACCTGTTCGCCAACACCGATGGCACCGATTCCAAACTGTTCCTGTCGCACATCGCCGGCCTACAGAAATTCCTACCCGCGGCCATGCCGTTGCTGGCGCCGAACGTCAACTCCTACCGCCGCCTGGTGACCGGCTCCGACGCGCCGATCAACGTGCATTGGGGCCGCGACAACCGCACCACCGGCTTCCGCGTGCCGGTGTCGCCGCCGGAAGATCGCCGGGTCGAGAACCGGGTCGCCGGCGCCGATGCCAACCCCTATCTCGCCATCGCCGCGTCGCTGGCGTGCGGTTATCTGGGCATGATCAACGCCTTGGAGCCGACCGACCCGGTCAAAGGCAGTGCCTACCGCCTGGCCCACAGCCTGCCGCGCCACTTGGCCGACGCACTGAACAAATTCAACGCCTGCCGACCGTTCAAAGAGACATTCGGCGAACGCTTCATCGACGCCGTCACCTACGTCAAACAGGCTGAGTACGACGCCTACCAGCGCGTCATCAGCTCATGGGAGCGGGAGAACCTTGTGCTGAACGTGTGACACGGGCCTGCGCGACGGAGCGGCCATCACCGATTGGTAGCGCGACACGACGACGAGGAACGGGTGGCGTCGGGACTCACGGCCCGGCATCCTCCCAGACCGGCCCGATACCGGGCCGCAACAATTCGCTCACCATGCGATCGGCAAAACCGTGATCGACCGCCCGGGCGAAGAAGGCGTGGACCGCATCGGGCACGGCGGTCGGCTCACCGAGTGCGCTGGCCATGGCAACGTAGGTGCGGACATCCTTCTCGGCGTTGGCCACCGAGAACGGATGACCCTGATAATTCCCCTCCAACATCGGCCCGATCATCTTCTCGAGCGTGCCGGAGCGGGCCGCGCCGCCCATCATGATCCGGTGCAGCTTCGCCGGGTCGAGGCCCGCCTTGAGCGCGCTCCGATAGGCGTGGATCAGCAGCACGACAGTGCCGTTGGTGACGATGTTGTTGAGCAGTTTGGCGCGATGGCCCAGTCCTGGGCCGCCCATATGGACCACCGCGCGGGAGTAGCTTTCCAAAAACGGACGAACGCGTTCGAGAGCCTCGGCCGTCGCCCCGACGATGCTGGTCAGGTGGCCCGCCTCGGCCTGCGCGGGACCGCCGGAGACCGGCGCATCCACCAGCGCAATCCCTCGCGCTGCCAGGCGCGCATGCAGACGGTCCGTCGACACCGGATCCGCCGTGGTCACATCCACGACCACCGCCCCTGGTGTCAGGTATGGCGCCAGCGCATCCAGTACCTGTTCTACCTGCGGCGAGCCGGACACACAAGTGAACACCAGGTCTTTTCCGGCCGCCAACCCGGCGTAGTCGGCCGCTTCCGTGGCGCCCTGGGCGACCAGATCATCGATCGGGGCGCGGTTTCGATGGACGATCACCGAAACCCGGTTTCCGGTCTTGAGCAGGTTGGCAGCGATGCCGTGGCCCATCAGCCCGACACCGACGAATCCGATGTTGGCGGCTGTCATGGACTACCCCTGCCGCCAAGCCGCACCGTCCGGAAACGCATGGGCATCTCGGCTGCTCGGCGTCATGGCGATCGAGTAACCGGGCGCGGTCGGCGGCCCGTAACGCCCGTGTCGGATCACGCACGGGTCAACGAGGTGTTCGTGGCGCATGAAGGTCGTCTCCGTTGCTGGATCGGGTGACTGCACGATTACCAACGGATGCCCCGGTCGGCGAGCGAACGCACCAGGTCAACCGTGCCGAAGGTCCAAGGCGGGATGGCGTCGGCCTGACCGACCCGGTTGGTTAATCGGCCGAGACGGTCCGATGCGATCGCCACCACGTCGCCCGGCTTGTGCGTAAAGCCTTCACCCGGCCGGTCGCGGTCCTGCGTGGGGGCGAACAGTGTCCCCGTGAACAGCACCATGCCGTCCGGATACTGGTGACAATCGAATGCCTGGGCCATGAGGTCGACTAGGTCGCGACTGATCTCCGCAACACTGCTGCGCCCGTCCAAGTGGAAGCCGTCGGCTCCAGCAATGGTCAGGTCGATTTCGGTGCGGCGCAGATGGTCGAGTGTATAGCCGTCATCGAGGAGACGCAGGAACGGCCCCAGCGAACACGAGCCGTTGTTGTCTTTGGCCCGCCCCAACAGGAGCGCACTGCGGCCTTCCACATCACGCAGATTGACGTCGTTGCCCAGCGTGGCCGCCACGATCTGCCCGGCCGGATTACCGATCAAAACCAGCTCCGGCTCCGGGTTGTTCCAGGCTGAGCGGGGATGTAGGCCCACGGTGTCGCCGAACCCGAGGGACGATAACGGCTGCCCTTTGGTGAATACTTCGGCATCCTCACCCAAGCCGACTTCCAGATACTGGGACCACAGGGTCCGTGCCTGAAGATGGGCCTTGACCCTGCGGGCTTGTTCGGAACCGGGACGGACGCTGCGGATGTCGCCGGCGACCTCGCGTTCGATCAAGGCGCGCATCTCGGCAGCACGGGCTGGGTCGCCGTTCGCCATTTCTTCAACCACGCGCTCGAGCATGGAGTTGACGAAGGTCACGCCGCACGCCTTGAGCGCCTGCAGATCGACCGGCGCCAGCAGGCGGGGCAGCGTGCCGACGACAGCATTGGTGGCCAGGGCGGCGACGGTGGTCAAGACCCCACCCTCGGCCGCCCGCACCCTGCCAACGGGGTCGCCCGACCGCAGTAGATGGGTGATGGTCGGCACCGTCGCCGTGATGTCGACCGCTTGTGCGTCGCGCACCGTGATGATGGTCGGTCCCTGGGCCGTCAGGGCACGCCCCACCAGGACGGCGTCGGCATGATCGGATGGCAGGACACGGCCTGCATCGAACAAGGTCGCTTGGTCGGGACGATCAGTCATCAGTTTGGGCGGTTTCCAGAGGGTTGTAGCCGGAGCGCTGCCAGGCGTGGCTCAGGTGCGCACGCAGGATCGCGGCGAGCCTGGGGCCGTCGCGACTCATCAGCGCCCCGAGCATGTCTTCGTGTTCGGCCATGGCTTTGGCCCACCGTTCGGCCTTTATGTTGGGCGCGTAGCGCACCCGATAGAGCCGAGCATTGACCATTTCATGCTCTCGAACCATAACTGGATTGCGAGTCGAGCGCATGATTGCTGCATGGATTTGCCGATTGAGATGGTAGTAGCTGAGGCGATCGTCGCGCGCGAAGGCCGCCTTCATTTGATAGGTGAGCGCCGCGATCTGGCGCACCTCCGCCTCGGTGGCACGTTGGCAGGCCAGAGCACCGGCGGCCGATTCCAATATCTCGACGAACTCGATCGACGCCAGGATGACGTCGCCGCTATGGCGCGCGACCACCGCACCGCGGTTCAGCTCCTGAACCACCAGCCCCTCCGCGGCCAGCACGGTCAACGCCTGACGCAAGGGAGTGCGCGAAACGCCGAACGCCTCCGTCAGGGTTCGTTCCGGAATGCGCTGGCCCGGCTTGAGGTCGCCAGTCAGGATCATCTCGCGGATCCGCTCGACGACGGCGGCGGAGCGTGGGCCGTCCCGCTTGGAGGACGGCGACGGTTCGTCGGCCGCAGGTGTCTGCCACCAATGCAGCGCAGCCGCCGCGGTGTCAGTCATCGGCCGGCTCCAGGGCGATCACGCGGGCCGGAGCCCCATCGGCCTTGGGAATCTTGAGCGGCAGCGCCATCAGCTCGGTGAACGGCCCGGCAACCGCGTCGACATTGCACAAATACTCGACCAGCGTGGTTCCACGGCGCAGCAGCACGTCGTGGGTCACGTGCTGGTCAATCGGTGCCCAACCGCCGGTCACCGACAAACGGATCGGATGGTCTTGCGGAAAGTCGAAGGCCACGGCGCGCGGCGCAAAACCAGCCAGCCATTCGGCGGCGTCTCGCGTCAGCCACGGCGCCTCGGTCCAATAGGCGGGATCGCTCCAGGATCGCTGGCGGTCCCAACAGGTCTTGAGCAACACCAATCCGCCGGCCTGCACGTGCCCACCACGGGCCGTGAGCCGGTCCGCCGTAATGCCCTCATTCGGCGTGACGTCGGACACATCCACGACCGCGCAGCGGCCACACGTCTGCTCCAGGGAGGTCTCCGCCATGGCGGCCCCGTCCGACACCATGTGCGCCGGCGCATCCATGTGCGTGAAGGCATGGACCGGCATGGTTACCACCGTCACGCGATACTGGTCACCTTTGATCAGGTCACCGCGCACCGCAAACTGCAGCGGCCAGCGAAAATGTTCGTCAATCGGCATGGACAAGTCGACGATCCGGGGCATGGACGTCACCTCGCGTAGAAACCGGGTAACCAGAGCGACAGCGCTGGTATGTAGATGCACAACAACAAAGCCACCAACAAGGCGACGAGAAACGGTAGGCTCTCACGGACCACCACCTCGGGGCGGACCTTGGCGATCGACGCTGATAGATAAATAAGGTAACCCACCGGCGGCGTGCATAGTCCGATCATCAGGTTGATCACCGTAAAGATTCCGAAGTGGATCGGATCGACCCCCACCTCCACCATTGCCGGCAAGAAGATCGGCACGATGATGATCATGGCCGCCAACGGGTCCATGAATAGGCCCACCATCAGGATGAAGAGGTTGACCCCCAACAGAAGCAGCCAGGGATTTTCGGTGACCGAAAACAGGAAGGCGGCAACATCGCGACTGATTTGCAGATTGGCGACGATCCAGGCAAACAGGGTGGATGCCCCCAGAATCACCATAACGGTGGCCGTGCCGCGCGCGGCCGCGATCAGGGCCTGGCCGCAGTCGGCCCAGGTCAGCTCGCGCAGAATGAACTTGCCGAGCAGGAACGCATAGGCAACCGCAACCGCCCCAGCCTCGGTGGCGGTAAAACTGCCGCTCAGAATTCCGCCAATGATGATCAAGGGCGTCAACAACGCCAGGAATGCCCGCCAGAAGCTGCGGAGAATGTCGCCGAACGAGGCGGTGTCTTCCCGCGGATAATCTCTTTGGACACTGATCACATAAACCGCCGCCATCAGGCACAGCCCGATCAGCAAACCGGGCACAACGCCGGCCAAAAACATCTTGCCGACCGACACTTCCGCGAGCACGGCATAAATGATGATCGGAATGCTGGGCGGGATGATGGGGCCGATCACCGAGCTGGTCTGGGTGATTGCGGCCGAAAAGCCCGCACCATATCCGCGCTTGACCATGGCCGGAACCATGACCGTCCCAACGGCAGCCGTATCGGCGACGGCCGACCCGGAGATTCCGGAAAAGAAGATGCTTGAGACGATATTGACATGTCCCAACCCGCCACGGATATGGCCGACCAGGCACTGCGCGAAATCGACGATACGCCGGGTGATGCCGCCGCGGTTCATCAACTCGCCGGCCAGAAAGAAGAAAACGATTGCCAGCAGCAGCGACTTGTCCATGCCGTTGATGAAAAGTTGCGGCAAAATCACCAGCGGCACGGTGGGGAGAAATAGCACCAACGTGACCACCGACGCCGCCATGATGGCGAACACGAGCGGCGTCCCGATGAGAGCGAACAGGATGGTCAGGCCAAGGAGGGCAACCAGGGTCATGACACGGTTTCCCCGTTGTCACGCGATGCCCGTCCGAACCACGTGTCGATCACCTCACCGATGACCGTGAGACCCCACAGGCCTGCGACACCGAGCAGCGGCCAGTACAGCCAGTCCTTGGTGATCGGAATGCCGATGAAGCGGTCGCTTGCTTGCAGCGTCAGCACCGTCTGGCCGTGAACGAACAGGAGTGCAAGCATGCTGAGGGCCAGCGCGGCACTGACGATTCGCAAACCCAGAGCGGCCGGCCTCGGCACGGCGTCCACCAACAGGGTGATGTGCATGTGCGGGGCCCGGATCGCCGCCAAGAGGATCAACCAGATGTACAGCAGTCGGTTGAGTTCGCCGCTCCACGTCAGCGAGGCGTTGAACACGTCGCGCGCCGCAACCTGGGCCAAAGCAATGCACACGATCGCCACCAGAATGCCCCCGACCGCGACGTCCAGAATACGGCCGGCGACCGTGGCGACGCGGCCAACCGTGCGATGCACCACCGGAAGTCTCCATAGGGTGGGTGTCGGTCGGGGCAACGCGAAAAGGCGCCCCGACCGACGAATGGGCCGACGGCCCGTCCAGTCGGTCCGCCAGGCGGCTACTCCGCCTGGGCGACGACCTGGGCGAGCAGATCGCCGCCATGCTGCTCGATGTACGCAGCCCGGGTGGCCTCGGCCACAGCCTGGCGGAAAGCCGCCACATCAGGGGCGTGGATCACGTCCATGCCAGCGTCGATCATCGCCTGCAGGCTTTCGTCGTTGCGCTCGGCGTTGAGTGCACGCTCATAGGCTGCCGCCTCCAAAGCCGCCTCGACCAGTGCAGTCTGCTGGTCGCCCGAAAGCGCCGCGAAGCGGCCCCGGTTCATCACCAGGGGTGCCGCCGTGTAGGCATGGGCCGTCAGCGACAGGTGCGTCTGCACTTCGTGCAGGCGGTTGGCATAGATATGGTTGACCGGGTTCTCCTGGCCGTCGATGGCGCCGGTTTGCAGGGCGGTATACACCTCGCGGAATGGCATCGGCGTTGGGTTGGCACCCAGAATCTGGAAGGCCAGGACGTGGGCCGGGTTTGGCGTGGTGCGGATTTTAAGGCCCGCCAAGTCGGATGGCGCGCGGATCGGACGGACGGCATTGGTCAGATTGCGGAAGCCGATCTCCCAGAGCGCCAACCCCTGCAGGCCGGACTCGTTGAGACTGCCAAGCAGCGCTTGGCCAACCGGGCCGTCGAGCACGGCGTAGGCGTGCTCCTCCGATTGGAACAGGAACGGCAAGTCGAGCAGATTAAGCTGCGGCGCAAAGCCGGTGAAGTAAGGGTTACCAGTCAGCACGATGTCGATGGTGCCGAGCCGCGCGCCCTCCAACATGGTCGGCGAATTCCCGAGTTCGCCGGCCGGAAAGACGTTCACCTGGAGGGTTCCCTCGGTTTTCTGGGCGACCAATTCGGCAAACCGGTCGGCCGCGGCATAGGCGCTGTCGCCGGCCGTACCGTAGTGACCGAAACGCAACACGGTTTGCGCGTTTGCGGTCTGGAACGAACCGACAAAGGCAGCCAAAGCGGCCGCGATCCCCAGTGTGCGAATGAAGTTTCGACGATGCACCGTGTTTCCTCCCAAACTTTTTTTGTTGCCAAGGACACTGCAACAGAAATGGGTCACATCGACCGAATGACCCACGTATCGGCCGGCACCGTTTTCCGCCGGTTCCTTAAAGGATGGCCGAACAGGGCGCAGGCGATCTCGAAAACGTCCCCATCCCGGGTCCGCACGCCATCGGCGAAGCTCAGCGTCGCCGTGCCAAAGCAATGGACGTGGACATCGCCGGGCCAGCGGAACGGGGCGTATTTGAAGTGATGCTGTTCCAAGTTAGCCAGCGTGTGCGACATGTTGGCCTCACCGCTCAGGAACGGCTTCTCCCAGACCACAGCGCCGTCGCGGCGGATACGGGAGGTTCCCTCGATATGGGCCGGCAGATCACCGACCAGCAATTCCGGGCCGAACGCCAGAGGGCGCAGCTTCGAATGGGCCAGATACAAGTAGTTCTGCCGCTCCATCACATGGTCCGAAAACTCGTTGGCGAGCGCAAAACCGATCCGGTACGGGGTGCCGTTGTCAGCGATCATATAGACGCCGGCAATCTCCGGCTCTTCGCCGCCGTCGAGGGCGAAGGCCGGTGACCATAAATCCTGTTCCGGCGCCACCAACCATCGGCCGTCGCCTTTGTAGAACCACTCGGGCTGCACGCCGATCTCGTCCGGTGCCGGTTTGCCGCCGTCAAGCCCCAGCCGGAACATGCGCATGCTGTCGGTCTCCGGCGCCTCCGCCTTGGCATGCATAGCCTGGCGGGTCTCCGCCGAACCAAGATGGGTGAGACCAGTGCCCGTTATCAGCAGATGTGCCGGATCAGGATGGGTGAGCGGCGGCAGCACACGCTTCGCGGCGATCAGAGCGTCATAGTCCGGACCATGGTCCTGGCCGCGGTCGGCCACCAAATCGGCAAGACGTCGACCGGTGGCCAGTGCGTCGCACACAAGGGCATAGGTGGTGGCATAGCCCGCAATCGGGCGCAGACCGTCGCCAGTAACCTGAGCGACCGCGGTGGTGCCGTCCTCGAGGCGATACTGGATCAGGCGAAGCGGCCAGTCGGTCATGACACCACCCGAAACGAAGCGGCATGCCTTTGCGAGAGATTGATGCCGAGGCCGGGCACGTCATCGGCGAGATCGATAGAGCCATCCGACGGCTCCGGTTCGCCATCGAACAGGTAATAGAACAATTCGTTACCGATCTCGACGTCGTGGACGGGGAAGTACTCCGACAGCGGGCAATTCAGGTTGGCCATCGTCACGTGATAGTTATGCATCTGTCCGGCGTGCGGAATCACCGGGATGCCATACGCTTCGGCCAGGGCATTGATCTTCTGCGCCGCCGTAATGCCGCCGACCCGGTTGGTGTCGTATTGGATGACGTCGATCGCACCGGCATCGAGCAGGTGCTTGAAGCCATACAGGGTGAATTCGTGCTCGCCACCCGAGATTGGAACACTGCCGAGCGCGCGCAGCTCGGCATAGCCGCCGATGTCGTCCGGAATGACCGGCTCCTCCAGCCAGCGCGGTTCGTAGTCGGCCAGTTTCGGCAGCATGCGGCGGGCGTAGTCCAGGGTCCAGCCCATATACGCCTCGCACATCAGGTCGCGGTCGGGCCCGATCACCTCGCGAACGGTCCGCACGAGGTCCAGATTGCGGCGCATTCCCGCGGGGCCGTCCGCAGGCCCCCAGCCGAAACGCATCTTCACGGCTTGGAACCCCGCATCGACATACCGCTGCGCCTCCGCCGCCAGGGCATCGAGCGGTTGGCTGTAGAGCTTGCTGGCATAGCAGGGGATCTTCGCTTTGGTACGGCCACCCAGCAACTTGAACACCGGCTTACCGACGGCTTTGCCCAGGATATCCCAGATGGCCAGATCAACCGCGCTGATCGCCGCCATGCCAATGCCCTTGCGGCCCCAAGCCATGGTCTGGCGATACATGCGCTGCCAGACATACTCGGTGTCCCACGGGTCCTGGCCGATCACCAGCGGCGCAAGATGACGTTCGATGATGGTCTTGGCAACCTGCGGCGCCAGCGCACAATTGCCCAGCCCGATGAGGCCGTTATCGGTTTCAACCTCGCACACCAGCCAGCTATGGAAGCGGAACGAGGCCATGGCATCGCCGCGATCGGGCAGGGCGTTCATCGGGTTGGTGCAGAAGTTCTGCTGGGGTGGAACGGTTCTCCCCTGCCATTCGTAGACCGTCGCACGGATTGCCTTGATTTTCATAGACTTTCTCCGCTGGCTCACGCCGCCATCCGCGTCGCGCGGCGACGTTTGGCCATTTCGCACACAATGGAGAAGGCCGCCCGAGTTGCGCCAAGGTTGGCAATGCCCCGGCCTGCGATGTCGTAGGCGGTGCCGTGGGCCGGCGTGGTCACGGGGATCGGCAGGCCGCCCTGGACCGTAACGCCGCGATCAAACCCCATCAGCTTCATGGCGATCTGACCCTGATCATGGTACATGGTCACGATGGCATCGACCTCGCCAGCCTTGGCCTTGAGAAAGATGGTGTCGGACGGCCACGGCCCGGTGACATCGATCTGATAGCGCGCGGCGGCGTCCACCCCTGGGCGGATCACGTCGATCTCTTCGCGACCGAAGTTGCCGCCGTCACCGGCATGGGGGTTGAGCGCACAAACCGCGATGCGGGGGCGCTCGAAACCGGCCTGGCGCATGGTGCGATCGGTGAATCGGACCGCATCCACCACCTTCCCGGTGGTGATGGCCGCCGGAACATCCTTGAGCGCGATGTGGCTGGTCACCCGCGTGGTCCAGAGCCGATCCAGAACGTTGATCTCGCTCACATAGCCAGGATGCTTCAGGAACGACTGCATGTAGTGCAGTTCGTCGTCATGGCCAAGGCCGGCCTTGTGCATCGCCTCCTTGTTGAACGGACCAAAGCAGACGCCGTCCACCACCCCGTCGCGGGCCAGAGCGAGGGCACGGTCGAGCACGCGCAGGGCGCTGCGCCCGCCCGCTTCGGTCGCCCGGGATACTGTGATGTCCTCTGGTGCGATGGTGTCCATGGCGACGAAACCAACGCCGCCGGTCCAATCCGCGATGCCATCGGCTGGAACCGGCACAAAGGACAGCGGCAGGCCGGTTTGTTGTTCGCCCAGGGCCAACACGTGACGGTCGCCAACCAACAACACGTCGGCTTGCGCCGTCGTCTCCTGAGCCTGTAGCAGCTTGAGCACAAGTTCCGGCCCAATACCACCGGGATCGCCGGCGATCAGCGCCACCCGCGGCTTTTCGAGGTTGGTCATCCGTAGAATATCTCCACAAGGGTCATCGGGATGGCTGGCACATAGGTCACCAACATCAAGATGACGAACAGCAGCATGATGAACGGCAGATTGACGCGGGTGGTTTCCCAGATTTCGGTCTTGGCGATCGAGCACGAGGTGACCAAGACCGACGCCACGGGCGGCGTTTGCTGACCGATCGCCAGATTCAGGGTGACGATCAGACCGAAATGCACCGGATCGATGCCCACTTGGTTGATCAGAGGCAACACCACCGGCACCACCAGGATGATCGCCGCCGCCCCATGCAGAAACACGCCCAGTACCAGCAACAGCAAATTGAGCATGGCCAGCACCAGAAGGGGATCCTCGGTCAGCGCCAGAATGGTGGCGGCCAGCTCTTGTGGTACACGCGCCTGGGCGAGATAGAGGCCCAGCACAGCCGAGGTTGCCACCAGCAGCATGACAATGCCGGTTTGTTGAATGCCTTCGATGAGGGCGCGGCCGAAATTGGGCAGGTCGAGATCACGGTAGATGAAGAAACCAATGAACACGGCGGTGACCACCGCAAGCCCAGCCCCTTCGGTTGCAGTCACGATGCCACCAAAGATGCCGCCGAGGATGATAACAGGCATCAACAGGGCCCAGGCGGCGTCCTTGAAGGCGCGGCCCAGCTTGGCAAGATCGAAGGCGGCTTCGCGCGGCAAATTGTAGCGCACGGCAAACCAATGGCACAGGACCATCATCGACAGACCGCCGAGCAATCCCGGCACGATTCCGGCCACGAACAGTTGGACGATCGAGGCATCGGCAATGGCCCCATAAAGGATCATCGGAATCGACGGCGGGATGATGATCGCCAGCGATGCCGACGACGAGGTCACCGCGGCGGCGAAGGCCGGCTTGTAGCCGCGCTTCTTCATCGCCGGAATCAGCACCGATCCGGTGGCTGCCACATCGGCCACGGCGCTCCCGGAAATCTCCGCAAAGAAGAGGGAGACGCCGACGTTGACCATGGCCAGACCGCCGCGCACAAAGCCGATCAACGCCATGATAAAGGCGATCAGCCGTCGGCTGATGCCGGTGGTATTCATCAAGGCCCCGGCCAGGATGAACAACGGGATCGCGATCAGCGCGAAATTGGTTGCCCCCTCGAACAGTTTGAGCGGGACGTCATACAAGGCGAAAGGCCCGGTCTCCAGGACATGACCGAGGGTGCCGACCATGCCGATCGCAACGGCGATCGGCACATTGCCCATCACTAGAACGGCGAGCGCGAGAAGAACCAGCAAAATGGTCATGCTGCCCTCCGCGAGCCGCCATCGGAGACATCCTCAGCGTGGGCAACGGCGTCGGCAATCTCTTCATCCTCGAAGCTGCGCCGTTCGTTCACGCGGCGCCAGGCGACCGGCAGACTGACGAGTTGGGCGATAATGAACAGACCGGCACCGATCGGAATGATCGAGTGGACTGTGGCGTAGGTCAGCCAAGGGATGCTGACCAGTGTTTCGTTGCCCAAGATATCGAGGATGAGATAGCCGTACCAGGCAACCAGACCAAAAAAGACGACTGTGATCACCTCGGAGGCCGCAAAAACCAGCGTGCGCGGCAGCGGTGCCAAGGCGAACAGGGTACCGCTGAACCCGAGATGGGCGCGGTTCAGCGCCGCGTACGCCGCGCCGAAATACGTCAACCAAACCAAAAGGATCGCCGCAACCTCGTCGTACCAGACCAGGGAACTGCCGAGCTTGCGCATGATCACGGCGTAAACGACGATCCCGGCGAGCAGGATCAGCACGGCAATGGCGGCGGCTTGCAGCAAGAAGCGCAACAACCCGTGGACGGCAGCGAGCATGGTGGCGGGCCTCGAACGGATGCAACGGGCATCGACGGCGACGAGTGGAGCGGAGCGGCGGGTCAAAGGACAGCAGACGGCGCGCTCTGAAGCTGTGGGCGAACCAACCGTCTCCGCACCTCGATCAGACGATCACTCAGCCAGGCTGAGCACCCTGTCGATCATCTCCTGGCCACCATCGACCTCCACCGCAAACTGTTCGTAGATCGGCGTGCTCGCCGTGACGAAGGCGGCCCGGTCGGCGTCGTTGACCTGAATACCGGCCTCTGTCAGAGATGCCAGCAGTGCCTGGTCATCGGCCGCCCCCTTCTCACGGGCAAAGCCCTGCACATCGCGGGCGATCTCTTCAAGCACCGAGGTGATTTCCGTGCCGAAGCGGTTCCAGGCCGCCAGACCGACGGTCGGATAAGCTGGCGTGTAGACATGCCCGGTCATCGACAGATACTGCTGCACTTCCTGGAACTTGGCGGCATGGATGTTGGTCAGCGGGTTCTCCTGACCGTCGATCACGCCGGTCTGCAGGGCGACGAACACCTCGCTGAACGACATGGGCGTCGGGTTCGCGCCCCATTCAGAGAACATCTTGATACGCCAGGTGCTGCGCGGCGTCCGGATCTTCAGTCCTTCCAAATCCGATGGCACCACGATCGGACGCACGTCGTTGGTGACGTGCCGAATGCCGTTCTCCCAAAGACCTAGAACCTTGTAGCCGTTCCGTTCCAGTGCCGGGGCCAATGTTGGCCAGAACACCGCTTCCTCGACCCGGCTCAGGTGTTCCCGGTCCTTGATGATGAACGGCATGTCGAAGATGCCGTAGGAGCCGGAAATCGACGACATGATCGACGACGGCAGCGCGATGTGCACCGAGCCGATCTTCAGTTTCTGCAACAGCTCCTTGTCGTTGCCGAGTTGACCGGCATCGAACAGCACCACCTGAGCCAAATCGCCCAGCCGTTCATTGGCGCGTCGGACGAATTCGGCGGCGGTCACCTGCTGCAGAGAGCCGGGGTTGGCGGTGATACCGAAGATAATTTCCTGCTGGGCATGCGACGGGCTGCCAGAGAGCAGAAGCACCCCGGCCAGTGCCAGGGCGAACAGGCTGCGTTTCACAATGTTCCTCCCAATCAGAATGTAGGTGCGGCGTTCGTGAGCGCGTCGCCGCTCGGTTGTATACAAAACAGGAAATCGTATCCTGTCAACGTGCAACTGCGGCATACGGCGCGCTAAGGGCTGCGGCCAGCCATGGTCCGGTTCGGACCCTCAAACATCGGCGTCATTGGCGGGATCCGACGACAAAGACGAAGACCATAAATGCAATAGGACCATCGCATCACCGATCACGGGATCGCCCAAGCGGAACCGGTTGAATACCGGAACGCGTCGGACCTGAATGATGCCGAAGGCGCCCACGCCGACGGCACGGAAGATTTGATGACATGATGAAAGAGGCGGTCGACGCGGCGCGCAGCGCAGGTCCGGCCGGTCGGCCCCCACACCGGAGCAGCGCCGATCTGCCGGACGCCGTCGACACCGAAATCCTGCGTCGAAAACTGGAACTTGGCAACCTATGGGCACGCGCTGGCAAGAGCCGCATTGGACGGTCGAAATCGCCGTGCGTCGTCGCCATGGTAACCGGTTGGTTTCAGTGAATCGAACAGTCGCTAGGTCATTGGTCGAGTTTGATTTGCCTATTTGCTTTCAATGGACATCCTCCATTGAAATCAGGTTATTAGGGCTTTGCAGCAGACTGCGGCCAAGGATATGCAACCTTTGCGTCGCTTACTAAATTGTTGATTTTTTAGGTATCATCCTGCGTCATACGTGAATCGAAGTGAGTGGAGCCCGACGCTAGGATGCGTTCAGGGAGCGTAGCAGACGCACAGGTTTCTTGAGTGACGATCACGAAAGGCCAGGCATCGCAAAAGCAAGACTAAAGATGAGAAACAAAATCCGGAGGAAACTATGAGGCACAATCTAAAAATAACACTTGTCAAAAAACTCACGGGCATTACCGTACTCCTCGTTGTCCTCTCAGTCGGCGCCACGTCGATCGCCGCGATCCTTACCTTGCGGGAAGAAACCAAGCGCAGGGCGCAGATGCAACAGGACCAGAGCCTCCGCATTGCGGCGATGACCATGGCGCAAGACCATCCGCGTCTGCGGGTGGTGATTGACGCCGACCACAATGTCGTCAAGACCTTGACCATGGCGGACCTCCCGACCTTCGACAACCATGGCCTTGTCGACCGCATCGCGACCATGTCCGGAGAAACCGTCACGGTGTTCGGATGGCAGACCGAGCGTGGCGACTACGTTCGCTTGACGACCAACATCATGAAGGCCGACGGCAGCCGAGCGATCGGAACTGTGTTGGGCAAGGACGGGCCCGTCTTCCGAAAGGTTCACCGAAATGAGACATACCGGGGCACGGCCGTGATCCTCGGAATCCCCTACTACACGATTTATCAACCGATAGTGAATGCCGACAATAAGGTCATTGGTATACTCTACGCCGGTGTAAAACAGAGCGAAATTGAAAAGACTACGGAATCGCTGACCAAATCTCTCTTGATGTCTGCTTGCCTGGTTCTTGCGCTGGCTATCATCACCGCTCTGTTGGCATTCCGCGTCATGTTGGCACCCATGAAACGGCTGACCGCCATCATGCAGCGCCTGTCGGACAAAGACACGGACGTCGAGATCGGTTTTAAGGATCGGCACGATGAGATCGGACGGATGGCGCAAGCTCTGGGCGTCCTCCGAACGGCGGTAACCGACTCGTTTCGTCTCAATCAGATGGTCGAAACCCAACCGTCGGCCATGATTCTCTGTGATCCGAAGACCCTCAAGGTCACCTATGTCAACCAAGCGGCCAAGGAAATCCTTGCTGCCATGGCGTCCAATGGTGCACCGACCGCGCCTGACGTGGTGATTGGAATGGACATCGATGACCTCAACCACAGCGAGACCTCCGTCCGCACCATAGCGTTCAACCCGGCGCGCCTGCCCCACAGGGGCAAATCCGAAATGGCAGGCGTCACGATTGAAAGTTACATTAATGCCATAGTTGACGGAAATGGCAATGCCGATGGTGTAATGATCAACTGGAAAGACATTACTGATTATGTCAGGATCGCAGATACCTTTGAAACCTGCATCAAGGCCGTCGTCGATCAACTGGGAAAGGCGGCGGAACGGCTGGAAAACGAGGCGCGGACCATGTCTTCGGCGGCGCAGTCGACGAGCGAGCGAAGCGTGGCCGGTGCCGCGGCGGCGGAGCAGGCGACCAATAGCGTCGAGACGGTCGCCGCCGCGGCCGAGCAACTCACGGTCTCCTTGTCGTCGCTGGGCGACCAAACCAAGGCGGCGGCAAGCCGGTCCGCCTCTGCAGTGAGCGACGCGGAACGCACCAATGGCACAGTGGAGAGCTTGGCCAGCTCCGCTCAGAAAATTGGTGAGGTGGTTCAGTTGATCAACAGCATTGCCGGGCAAACCAACCTTCTGGCCCTCAACGCGACCATCGAAGCGGCCAGGGCCGGGGAAGCCGGCAAGGGTTTTGCCGTGGTCGCTGCGGAAGTGAAGAGCCTGGCGTCGCAGACCGGAAAGGCGACCAGTGAAATCGATTCCCAGATCACCGCGATTCAAGATGCGTCAGCCAATGCCGTGTCGGCCATCCGCGGCATTGCGACGGCGATCCGTGACGTGAACGAAAGCGTGAGCCAATCGGCCGTGTCGGTCTCGGAACAATCGGCCGCGACCGGGGAAATCAGCCGCAACGTCCAACAGGCAGCGGTTGGCACCCAACAAGTCAGCGCGATCATCGCCGATGTCGCTGAATCAGCCAAGACAAGCGGCCGAAGCGCGACCCAGGTGTTGAACCTTGCCCAACACCTGAAAATGGACGCCGAACGCCTCGATCAAGAAGTCGACTCGTTTTTGCGCCGGATAAAGGTCTAGCCCGGGTTTCTCACCTTACGGAGGACACCGGGGCCCCCAAGTCCGCGATGTTTTGTGCGTGAACAACAACATAGCACGAGATATCCAGGTTCCCCGATGCAAACACAGTGTGGCGCAGATCGGATCACGGCGGGAGAGGTTGAAGGGCGCAAATCGTCGCCGATTTTGACGGCGGGGTGATGACGTCAGACGCCGGCGCCCTTTTACTTGGAGCGGTCGACAAGACGATCGGACTGATACCCATGGCCCGCATGGATGACAGGTTCGGTTTCGGCGCTGAACGAGGAGCGCCGGCATCCCTGCCGGCTGGACCGCCGCCATCTTGGCGGCCG
>JANQJV010000211.1 GCA_028281465.1 Azospirillaceae bacterium
GGGGTAGATGCGCACATTGATGCGTTTTTGCCGCTCCTGCGCCAGTACCCGCATTGTGGCTGTCTCAAGGCTATCGAAGATCGGTGCGATCTCATGGCCGAAGCTGCGGCCCTGTTCCGAGAGCTTGACCGAGCGAGCACCCCGCTCGAAGAGCTTTATGCCAAGATAGCCTTCGAGAATCGCGATCTGCCGACTGACAGCCACCTGTGTGATTCCCATCTGCCGCGCAGCATCTGTAAAGGACTTGTGTCGCGATGCGATTGCGAAGGTTCTGAGCGGGTTCAGCGGCAGATCAGGGACTTTGCTATCCATAAGCTCAGGTTTTCCAGGTCGGTCCATACTGAATCAAACGATAACCTTTGGTTAGTCTGATCTGCGGGGGCATTTCAAGGCCAAACCATCCTGTGGGTGGACTGCTGAATTACTCGGCCTGTTTGATCGGTTAGGGAGCATAAAGTGCTGACATAACACGTGAAGCGCTCCCCGACGTGCCCTCGTTCGGGCGTTGAGTTTTCAGGACCACCCTGCTCGGCAGTTGCAGGGTCCGGCAAAATCGATGCGGTTCACCGATGATGAAAGCTTGGGTTCAGCTTGACGCGTCAGACTGACTGTCCGGCAGGTGCGCACAATGCCACCGGTTTCGGCAAAGGGAGGCTCACGCTATGGCCGTAAAGAGCATTTTGTGTACCTACAGCGGAGATCCGGACAAAGGCAGCGGCCTGGCTCACGCCATACGCGTTGCAAAGCATCACGATGCTCATTTGACCAGCGTTATCAGGCACGGGCTTACCTTCGTCCATCAGCAGCTTTCAACCCGGCTTCCAAGCGCGGTTGTCGACCAGATCAGATCGTCCGAGGCAAAACAGGTCAAGGAGATCGCGGACCGTTTCAGGCGCATCGTTGAGGAAGCCGGAATCGGGGACCGCGCCGAGTTCGTTGACCTGGATTCGAGCCGAGATGGTCCGTTGACCGATTTTTCGCGTGCCTTCGATGTCATCATCACAGGCAATCACGCATCTTCATTCAATCAGGATCCCTTCACCACGCCGCCCGACGTGCTGGCCTTGCGCAGCGGGCGGCCGGTCCTGATTGTCCCGCAGGGTTTTGAAGCGGAGGGCGTCGCCTCGCACGCCCTGGTCGCCTGGGACGGCAAACGTGCCGCGACCCGGGCTTTGGTGGCAGCCATGCCGTTTCTGGAGACCAAGGGGCACATAACGCTGCTGACCGTCGGCGATAAGCCCCTTAACACGGGTCGGCTGGTACAAACCCTGGAACGCCATGGAGTGCCCGCAGACGCTGTGTCGGTCGCGCCGCGCGGGTCGATTGCCGATACCATCCTGCAAGAGAACGAAGCGCGTGGCGCGCGCCTGATTGTCATGGGTGCCTACGAGCACAGCAAATTCACCCATGATCTGACCGGCGGCGTTACAACAACCCTTTTGAAGCAAACGCAGGTTCCGGTTCTCATTGCGCACTAGGGTCAGGACCCATTAATTTCATGCAATTCTGTTTGGCCAGGAGGGTTTGAATGCTGGAAAACAAGCGCAAGACAAGGCTCTATGCCTTTTCGAGCATTGTTTGCCTGCAGGCGAGCCCTCCTGGCCAAACCCTTCGGGCGCAGCGCAATTGGTCCGTGAGTGCGTTAGAAAAGCTTGAAAACCAAGAGGTTTCCTGCGCTTTCCTGCCTGCTCACAGACCAATTGCGCTGCGCAGAATGGATGAAATTAATGGGTCTTGACCCTAATGATTTCGGTTTTTCCCGCCTTATCCCACGTCCCTCTCGGGAAGATCGGTTTTCCTGATGCAAAAGGACTGGCTGAAAGTCTGATGCAAGCTTTGCGGGGGATGCTCGGGTCCTGAGACATGAACAGGGACCCGGCGCGCCATGCAAATCACCGGAATGCTTCACGGTGCCCCCCTACTCAAGCACGTCAACTTTCCATCGACGGAAGTTCTTGGACCGGGGGCTACAAATGACGAAATCCAGGACCTGATCCAGCGCTATGGCCAGGTCTTCATAAAGCCCGTCTTCCGGGGCGGCGTGGGCAAGAAGGGCAAGGCAGGGCTGGTCGGTCGCGCCGCCGACCTGGAAACGGCGCTGGCGGAAAAGGAACGTCTTTACTTCGTCGAACATCGGCACGGCAACGCCGTCGCCAAGGCTCACGGCGTGACCTTCGAGGCCGGTGTGCCGGCCGAGCACGAGGTATACTTCTCCATCACCGACGACAGCCGGTTCCGCGCGCCGACAATGACGCTGACGCATCGCGGCGGCGTCGATATCGAGGAGCTTGACGCAGCGGAGATTGCGACGATTCCGTTCGACGCGTTGACCGGCCTGAAAGCCTTTGTGGTCGCCAATGCCCTGACGGACATCCACGCCCCCCGCGAGCTGATTTCGCCACTCGTTCAGCACCTGCCCAAGCTTTGGGAACTTGTCCACAATTACGGCATGACGACCCTTGAATTGAACCCGATACGCATGCGCGCGGGCAAAGGCGCGCGGCTGACCCCGGTCGCCTGCGATTTCAAGGGCGGCTTCGATCGGGACGACCCGCGTGTCGCCCGGCTCGGACTACCGGACCAGGTTTTCGCGGCGGACGTTTCCGCGTTCGAGCAGGAAGTCAACCAACTGCGGACACACCAGGGCCAGTCGGACGTTTTCGTGATCAATGATGGCGGCACGATCCTGGCGCCGACCTTCGGCGGCGGCGCGAACAGCCTGGTGACCGAAGTGCTGGGGGACAGCGCCATCATCTCCTCCGATTTCGGGGGCAACCCTCCCTACGAGAAAATGAAGGCGGTTGCCTCGATCTGCTATCGGCACTTCCTCGCACAAACGAATGTGCTCTTCATCATCGGGGGAAAGTCGAACAACACCGATATTCTGGAGACATTCCGGGGAATGGGGGATGCCCTGCGAGAGCATTTCTCGGCATATGGCCCAACGCCGCTCTACGTCGTCGTCGGGCGTGGCGGCCCCAACCTGGTGCGCGGCATGGGCAACCTGGCCGAAACGCTGGACAGCCTTGGCCTGCCACACCGCTTCTTCGGCTTCGACAGCGCCATATCGGAAGTCGTCAACTACGCCAAAGGCATCGACGCCTGGATGCGCGCCGGCGGCCGGGACGACATCGCCCGAGCATTGGGCATCAGGCAAAGTGCATAGGGAGGCCAGACATGCCTAAGCAAAACACGTCCGGCTTCCCCTACTATCTGGGCATCCGGAACCTGCAGGAGATCGCCACCAGGCAGGACCGGGTCTGCGTCCTCAACATCCTTGGCGGCGAGTCGCGCCAGGTTACACCGACAAGCCATTCCTTTTCGGGCGGCAATGTCGTCTTTGGAACCTCGCCCGGGCGCGCCGGGCAGGTGCTCAAGACTCCCGCCGGAGACATCCCGGTCTACAACAACGTTCGCGAGGGCATCGATGCGGGCCACACCTTCAATGTCGGTGTCGTGTACCTGCCCCCGAGCGCGGTGCGAGACGGTGTTGCCGAACTCGTGAGGGTCAACGACGCGCTCGAAAAGATCGTCATCATCACCGAAAAGATAGCGGTTCATGACGCGCGCGAAATCCGCGCGATGGCCCAGGCCAATGGTGTTGACGTGATCGGCGGCAACTGCCTTGGCATGGCGGACAGCTGGAACGGCGTGCGCATCGGCGGCGCGCTTGGCGGCGACAATCCGCGCGAGTCCCTGACCAAGGGTTCGATCGCCATCTTCTCCAATTCCGGCGGCTTCACAACCACCATCGCCCAGTATCTGGCGACGGAAGGATGGGGCACGACCACGCTGATCTCGTCCGGCAAGGACGTCTATATCCACTATGCCGCCCGCGACTTTGCCCACGCGTTCAAGGCCGATGCGCGTTCGAAGGCCGCCGTCCTTTATGTGGAACCGGGCGGCTACTACGAGCACGGGGTCGATTTCGGCAAGCCGACGGTCGCCTGCGTTGTCGGCAGATGGAAGTCCAAGCTCACAAGAGCGGTCGGCCATGCCGGGGCGATGGCAGGCGCCGGAGACCGCGCCGAAGACAAGGAGCGCTGGTTCATGGAGGCGTTCGGCGTCGAGGGATTGTTCAGTCCCGAGACCCCGATCGTATCGGATCGCGGCGCGGTGGTGACCAACATCGCCCACATCCCCGCCGCCTTGAGCGCGGTATTGAAGCGCAACGGCATCGCCCCGGACTTCGCGCCCCGCGGCAGCCTGGCCCTGAAGCCATGGATCGCCGACGACAAGGGGCTTTCGCTCCCGGCGGAGCTTGCGATGGCACCGGTCATCGCGCCTGAGCCGTACGACGGCCAGATACGGGCTCTGGCTCAACAGATCGGCGCTGTCGTCGCGCGACAGAACATGAAGGACAAATCCGGCGCGTCGCAGATGGATCCCAAAACCCAAGTGACGAGCGTTCACGGGCACTCGGTGCTTGAGATGGCGATGGAGCCGCTTGAGGCCATATTCGCCCTGCCACTGGTGCACGAGATCGCCAATGCGAACGACAGTGCGATGCTGGATGTCGCGGTTGCCGCCGAGGTGAACCTCGTCGGTGACCCTGTGCTGGCCGCCGCCGACGCCGCGCGCGAGGCGGGCAATGCACCCAACGCGATCATGGCTGCCGCCGCTGCCATCGTCGGGCCAAAGCGGGTTGAGCGCGCCCTGGCCTGTACGCGGGTCCTGATCGATCTGTTCGCGCATTCCGGTTTGCAAGATGGTCGCGACGAGACGTTCGACAGCGCGTCGCTTTCCTTAAGCGCAGAGCATCGCCACCTGTTCATATTGACCGCGAACGAGGCCGAAGACCCTCGCCCGAAAGCCATTCTCGATGCGGTTGAAGCGCGCAACGGCAAGTCCGCCTTCCTGACATTTCTGAAAGGCCTGGATATCGACCTCAACCGGGACGCGTTGCTCGCGGCGATCGCGCTGACGATCGCCTGGGGTCCGCTCATTCGCAAGCGTATTTCCCGCCTGACCGCCGAGACCCTGCCCTGGTACCTGAGGCTTTACGGCGTTCTGGTCGGTGCCAGCATTCCGGGCGAACACCACAGGCCCGGTTCGCTCTACAACATCCCCCGTGCCGAGCGTTTCAGTCAGTGGACGATGGCGGACTTATGTTTTCTTGCCTTGACCGGCAAGAAGCCGAAGCGTGACGAAGCCCTTCCCCTGCAAATCCTCATCGGGCTTCTGATCTCGAACGGGCCCGGCGCGATCTCGGCTCAGGGTGCAAAGGGCGCGGTGGCGGCGGACGGCCCGCAAACCCCCTCAAGGGTTCAGATCAACAAGGCAATGGTCGGATTTCTGAGCCATAGCGGCTTCAGTCACGGCGGCAACGGTTTCGAGGGCATCGCATTCCTGCTGGACCAGTTCAGGGACAGCGGCCTGACGGACCCGACCGATCCGGATCACGGGCTGGATCTGAAGGCGATGGCCCGTTCATTCGCGACCCGGTACAGGGCCGAGAAGCGGCAGGCCAAGGAACTCGGACTTGAGGTTCGGGCCCTGCCCGGCGTGCATCATCCGGTCTTCAAGGGAAAACCCGTCAACCATGATCCGCGCGAGCAGTTCATCGCCGACTTTCTTGAAAAGCGCGGCGACTACAACGTCTTCCACGCCTACTATCGGGCGTTGGTCGAGGCCTTGTACGAAGCCGGTGCCAGCCCGTACGTGTTCTGCGTCAACGTCGATGCCGTTATCGCGGCGCTTCTCCTGGCACTTCTGTGGAAGGACTACATGGCCGGCGCCATGGGTGATCATGATCTGGAAAACGCCGCGTTCAACATCTTCCTTTATGGCCGGATGATCGGTGCTGCAGCGGAGATTGACGACCATATCAATCGCGGACGCAACATGGATACACGAACGCCGGCGGATCGCTGCGGTTTCGTTGTCTGACCGATGCTCTAACCCGTGGAAGCCAGTCCTGGTTCGACTGCCTTTTGAGGGCGCGAACCAGCGCTCAAGGCGGCCGTCTCGGTATCGCCCGCCACCGCGTCGGCAAGCGGGAACTCCAGCGTCACCTTCAGTCCGGGCCGAGCCGGGCTGAGGACAAGCCTGCCGCCGGCGCGCTCTGCGACAACTTTCGCAATCGGCAGCCCGAGCCCCGAGCCGGTGGACGGCTCGACCTGGCTGAAGCGCTCGAGTGCCGCCGCATAGTCACTTTCCGCGATCCCTTTGCCGTTGTCCGAAACCGTCAGGATCGCCCTGCCGTCCTCGGCGTCGAGCGTAATGGCAAGGCGTGAAAAACCCGGCCCGGCATGGGCGCAGGCATTTCCGACCAGGTTGTGTATCGCTTCTTCGAGAAGGGTCTGGTCAACGCGCACGAGACAGGGTGCGGCCGCTGCGCTCATTCGGGCCGTCGCCCCCGCCGCTTGAACCCTTGAACGGATCGTGTCGCCGATCTTGTCCAGAACCCTGCCGAGATCGAGGGGCGCATAATTCTGCGGCGTGCGCACGCTTTGCGCCCGTTCCAGGGTCAGAAGATCGTTGGTCAGGCTCGACGCGTGGCGTGCCGCGATCAACAGGTCCTCACTGCGCGTGCTCGAGTCTGCGAGTGACTTGGCAGATCTCACGGCCTCTGCCAGCGCGACAATGCCGGCAATAGGGTTGCGGAGCTGGTGCGCGGCGTTGGAGATCATTTCTTCCCGCGACTGAAGGGCACTCCTCAACTCCCCGAACAGGCTGTTCAGGCGACTTACGATACCTTGGACCTCGCTGGGGATGGGGCGGCGGATGTGACTTAGATCTTCTACCGAGCGCTTTTGGATGGCATCTTCAAGGTCGACGAGCGGTGCCAGGCCCAGTTTGATTCCGAACCAAACGATCAATGCGACGGACACAAGAATGGTGATCAAGACCACGCCGGTTCGTCGCAGCATATTGGTAACGAAACCATCCCGGACAGAGGTGTGCTGCCAGACGGTGAAGGTAAACGGCCCGCTGACGCGGTCGATTGTCATCGTGTCGGTGAAGCGCACGGCCCGGACATCCTTTTCCCAATAGACCGCGTTGTAGAAATTGTAGGCCTCTGCGTCTTCCGTACGCGGATTGGGATTTGGGGGCGGGGTGGCATAGCCGGTGACGAAGACCCCGTCCGGTGCATACACATGATAAAAGACCCGGCCTCCCGACGTGTTACGCAGCAGGTCACGTGTTTCCTTGCTGAGTGCATTGCCGCCGGAAAAGGCCGTATCCCGTGAAATGCCAAGTGCGGTGATCAACAAGGACCGGTCAAACCGGTCCGCCGCCTGAACCCGGGCGTCGCGAAGGGCCCAGGCTGACAGGCAGCCGACAACCACCATCAGCGGGACCAGAATGATCGCGGTGAGGCGCGATCTTAAGGAAAGACCATTGATCACGCAGGCTGCTCGACAAGGAAGTAGCCCAAGCCCCGTTGCACTTTGATCTCCAGACCGAAGCTTTTCAGACGTTTGCGCAGCCTGGAGACGTAGACTTCGACAACGGGCTCATCGACGTCGCTTCCCGTTCCATACAGGTCGTCCAGGAGAGACTGCTTCGAAACAATGCGTCCGCGCGCGGCCAGCAAAGTCTCGAACAAGGTGACCTCCCGCCGCGGGACCGCAAGGGGACCGTTCGGGCCGATGATCATGCGCGATGTGGGGTCGAAAACCAGCGGTCCGATACTTCGTTGCGCGGGTTCGCTGCGTGCATGACGCCGGCCCAGGGCGCGGACGCGCGCGCTGAGTTCGTCCATCTCGAATGGCTTGGGGAGGTAATCGTCCGCGCCGGCATCAAGACCCTTGACCTTCAAGTCGGTCTCCGAATGCGCCGTGAGCATAAGCACCGCACGATCATCCCCCCGGCTACGGAGCCGACCGAGCAGATCGAGGCCATTCATGCCCGGAAGACTGATATCCAGGATGACCATGTCGGCACCATCGGACAGCAAAAAAGTGTCGGCATCCGCCCCGTCATGCAAGATATCGACGGCATGGCCTTCATCACGCAGACGGTAAGCAATACCCTTTGCCATGGCCACGTTGTCTTCGACGACAACGATCCGCATGGGACGGCCCTCCCTAAAAGCGACCCATGAAAGGTTGCTGCAAGATTGGCATAGCACGCTACGTGCTTGCAAGAAGGCGGTGACATCTAACGGTCGAAGGTCTGCTCGAGCAAGAGTGGACAAAACAGGGAGGAAAATCATGAGACTTATTGAACACACGATCGGCGCGTCATTGATCGCACTGGCGACCGGCGTGGTAATGGCGGGTACGGCGCAAGCCGAAGGTGATGGCCTGGATCTGGCCGGCGAAACGGTTGAATGGATCATTCCGTTCTCCGAGACGGGCGGCTCTGCGCGCTGGGCGAACTTCTATGCGCCGCTCCTGAAGGAAGCCTTGCCGGGCAACCCGACCGTCGTGGTCACATTCATGCCGGGCGCGGGGTCCACGCGCGGCGCAAACCACTTCCAGGGTCTTGAGTACGAGGATGGCACGACGATTTTCGGCTCGTCCGGCTCGACCCAGTTCCCCTATCTGCTGAACGATCCGCGCGTTCGGTATGAGTATGGCGACTGGAATGTGGTTCTGGCTTCAGGGACCGGAGGCGTCGTGTACCTGCCCGCCGATCTTGCCGGTACGCTGGAATCGGACGGTATTGAGGCCATTGCCGAGGAGAACTTCATTTACGGCAGTCAGGGCGCGACCCGCCTCGATCTCGTGCCGCTGCTTGCCTGGGAGCTTCTGGGCCTGAACGTTGAACCGGTCTTCGGCATCGAGGGTCGCGGTGACGGGCGGCTCATGTTTGAACGCGGCGAAGCCAATATCGACTATCAGACGTCCTCATCGTTTCTGTCCGGGGTGACCCCTCTCGTTGAAGCCGGCACGGCTGTGCCGTGGTTCACGTTCGGCTCTCTCGACGCGGACGGCAACATCGTTCGCGACCCGACTTTCCCGGATTTGCCGACTTTTACCGAGGTTTGTGAAGCCGCTCCGTCATGTGAAACATCGGGCACCGCATATGATGCCTGGATGGCCTTCTTCACGGCTGGTTTCCCTGCCCAGAAGATGGTGTTCCTGCCCGCCGGTGCGCCGCAAGAGGCCATCGACACGTACTCGGCGGCTTTCAAGGCGATCACCGAGCGTGAAGACTTTGAGGAAATCTCCCTCACCCAGCTTGGGGTCTACCCTCAGATGACCGGTGCCGCAGCCAAGGCCGCCCTCGCAAGCGCCACTGTTGTCCCCGATGAGGCCCGCACCTTTGTCATCGATTGGCTGGCAGACCGCTACGGCGTCGTCCTTCAGTAGCAAACGCTGCTCGCTTTGCCGGCCCGGTCAAGCCGGGTCGGCAGCTTTGCCATGCATTCTCTGTCAATGACCACTTGAACAAGGGTGGGCAGGCTGATGGACCTATTTGCCACAGCATTACCGGAACTTTCCGAAGCCTTTGGCATGATTCTCAACCCATCGGTGCTGGGGTTCCTTGTTCTCGGCGTCGTCATGGGACTGTGCGTGGGCATATTTCCCGGCCTGGGCGGCATCGCCGGCCTGTCCCTGCTGCTGCCGTTCATGTTCGGCATGGAGCCGCTGTTCGGCCTGGCACTCATGGTCGGCATGGTTGCCGTGGTCCCCACCTCGGACACCTTCGCCAGCGTCCTGATGGGCATCCCCGGTTCATCGGCAAGCCAGGCGACCGTATTGGATGGCTTCCCCCTGGCGAAAAAGGGCCAGGCAGCCCGCGCCCTCTCGGCCGCTTTCACCTCGTCGCTGTTTGGTGGAATTCTTGGTGCGACGTTTCTGACGTTCTTCATCCTGGCCGCCCGGCCAATCGTGCTCATGTTCCAGACGCCCGAGCTGTTGATGGTCACCGTTTTCGGGCTGTCGATGGTGGGCATTCTGGCAGGCCGGGTTGCCATAAAGGGCCTTGTGGCGGCCGGGCTTGGTCTGCTGGTCGGAACCATCGGCGAAGGCGCCAGTTCCGGCGCGCTTCGCATGTCGACTTTCGATACGCCCTACCTCATGGACGGGCTCAAGCTGGTCATCGTCGGACTGGCCATTTTCGCCGTTCCCGAAATTGTCGCGCTTCTTCGCCGGGATCGCGCCATTTCCGACCGCCAGGTCCTTGGCGGTGGCTGGCTCGCGGGCATCAAGAGCTGGTGGCAGAACAAGTGGCTGTCCGTTCGCTGTTCTCTCATCGGCGTGGCGGTTGGCGTTATTCCCGGTCTGGGTGGTTCCGTCGTCGACTGGATCGCTTATGGCCATGCCGTCCAGACGTCGAAAGACAAGTCCCAGTTCGGCTCCGGCGAAATCCGTGGCGTGATCGGCCCCGAGAGCTCCAACAACGCTAAGGAGGGTGGCGGCCTGGTGCCGACGCTGCTGTTCGGGATTCCCGGCTCCGGCTCGATGGCGATCTTCATTTCAGGGGTGGCGCTCCTGGGAACCGGCCAGATCGAGGTCGGCCCCTCGATGATCAACAACAACCTGAACTTCACCTACGCGATTGTCTGGCTGCTTGCCCTTGCCAACGTTGTCGGAACGGTGATCTGCATCGTCGCATCCGGCGGTATCGCGCGCCTCACCAACATCAGGTTCGCGCTGCTGGCGCCGTTCCTGTTCATGATCATCTCTTTCGCCGCGTTCCAGTCGCGCCAGTCTCTTTGGGACCTGGTCGCGCTGTTCGGCATCGGCCTTCTCGGCATCCTGATGCGGCGGTTCGACTGGTCGAGACCGGCGTTCCTGATCGGTTTCGTGCTGGCCACGCCTGCTGAGCGCTACACCAACCAGGCCTTTCAGATTGCGAACTCACGCTTCCGCCAGGGCATGGAACAGGGTCTCGATTACATATTCAGCCCGATTGTCATCGTGCTGATCATCGTGACCATCGTGTCCGTGTTCTTCGGGCTGCGGCAGTCCAAGAACATCCAGGCCGAAGGCAATGTGAACTCCGGCGGCAAGCGCGCGCCATTGATCTTTCTCCTGGCGATCACCGGCTATATCGGTCTTGCTTATTGGAATGCAGCACTGATCCCCGATTTCGCGCGGATGGACCGGATCTTCCCCGTCTTCGTGGCGACGGTATCGCTGGTCGGCTGTGCGGTCCTGCTCATCCAGATGCGTTTCAAGCCGGAGAGTGACCCGCTGTTTGCCGACCGGGAGGTCGAGGATGCGGAAGTCGACGCCTATGGCTTATGGTCAACCCTGGCCTGGTTCGCCGCGCTTCTGATCGCGACCAGCCTGGTCGGCTTCATTCTGGCGCTCGCGGCGTTTCTGCTCCTCTTCATTCGCTACCGGGCTCAGAAGAGCTGGACCTTTGCGGGCCTCTACACCGCTGCGGGCATTGTCTTCATCTGCTCGATGGCGGCGACATTGAACCGGGATTTCCCGCCCGGTCTGCTGCAGACCTTTGTCGACCTGCCCTGGCCGCTCACATGAGCCAGGTTGCAATCCCGTTCCTGTTCATGCGCGGGGGGACATCCCGCGGGCCCTACATCAAGCGGGAAGACCTCCCGGATGACCAGGGCCGATTGGCAGATGTTCTGGCCGCTGCCGTCGGCTCGGGGCACCAACTCAACATCGACGGGATCGGCGGGGGCAATGCGGTGACCACAAAGGTCTCGATGCTCTCCGTCGCGGACGACGATTGGGCCGATGTCGACTACTTCTTTGCGCAGGTGAGCGTGGAAGACGGCTCGGTCGATTTCAAGCCCAGTTGCGGCAACATCCTTTCCGGTGTCGGACCCGCCGCGCTTGAGATGAAGCTGCTGCCCATTTCGGGTGACGAGACAGTCGTCAAGATACGCGCGGTGAACACGGGCGCCCGGGTCATATCGACCGTCCAGACACCCGGTGGCGCAGTCTCCTATAGCGGAAATACCGCCATCGACGGCGTTCCCGGAACCGCCGCGCCCGTGCGGTTGCAGTTCATGGACACGGTCGGCGGGTCCACCGGCACATTGCTGCCGACGGGGAACCTGATCGATCGGTTCGGCGGTGTGGCCGTGACGTGCATGGACGTCGCGATGCCTATGGTGATCGCACGCGCGGACGCCTTCGGTCTGTCCGGCTACGAAGGCGTTGATGAACTCAACGAGAATACCGCATTCTTCAAGCGCATGGAGGCGGTTCGCATCCAGGCCGGAACGGCGATGGGGATAAGGGACGTCGCAAACTCGGTGACGCCGAAGTTCGGCCTTCTGGCCCCCGCCAGGGATGGAGGCACCGTTGCGGCGCGCTATTTCATGCCGTGGAAGACGCACCCCACCATGGCTGTCACGGGCGCCCAGTGCCTCGCCTCATGTGTCTTGACCCCGGGGACTGTGGCCGATGGCCTTTGCGAGCGCACCACATCGAGCCCTGCCACCGTGACGTTGGAACATGCGAGCGGCTCGATCGATGTGCTGGTCGACTTCGAGGTCAGTGAATCGGGAATAGGCCTGCGCTCCGCCGGTCTTGTCAGAACCGCCAGGCTTCTGGCCTCGGGCGAGCTTTATGTTCCCAAAGCAATATGGTCGGGCCACTAACCCATGAAAGTCCACATTCTCGACGACTGGTTCGACACGCTAAGAGGGCTTGCGTGCTTTGCGAGGCTCGCCGACCACGACGTCACCGTCTGGAACGACCACGAGCCCGGCGTTGAAGCGCTTGCCGCCCGCGTTCAGGACGCCGAGTGCCTGGTGCTTTTTCGGGAGCGCACCAGGATCACGCGGGACCTGCTGGAACGGACCCCGAACCTGAAGCTGATCTCCCAGAGAAGCGTCTATCCGCATATCGATGTGCCGGCCTGTACTGATTTCGGCGTGCTGCTCTGCTCCAACCAGCACAGCGATACCCCTTCCTATGCAGCCGCAGAACTGACGCTCGCCCTCATTCTGGCGAGCTACAGGCAGATTCCCGACCAAGTGGCCGCCATCCGCGCAGGGAAATGGCAGATGGGTGTCGGTCGCAGCCTGCGAGGGCGGACCCTGGGCCTTTACGGCTATGGCCGCATCGCAAAAGCAGTAGCGCGCTATGCCCAGGCGATAGGGATGCGCGTCCAGTGGTGGGCATCGGACCAGGGGCGTGCCCGTGCGCGGGCGGACGGTGTGGACGTGGCCGCAGACCGGCACGCCTTCTTCTCCACATCGGATGTCGTCAGTCTCCATGTCCGGCTGAAGCCGAGCACAAAGGGTATTGTCACTGCATCGGATCTTGCCGCGATGGCGCCCCGCAGTCTGCTTGTGAACACGTCTCGGTCCGGTCTGATCGAGCCTGGTGCGCTTGAGGCGGAGATCGCTCGCGGGCGGATTTTTGCGGCGGTGGATGTCTTCGACCAGGAACCGCTGACCAACCCCGCCGATGTCCTGCTGACGAACCCCAATGTTCTGCCGACACCGCACATCGGATATGTTACCGAAGACGAGTTCGAGCTGCAGTTTTCCGATATTTTCGATCAGGTGAACGCCTATGCGGCCGGCGCTCCTGTGCACATGATCAATCCGGAGGTCTGGGACGCCTCAGCCGCGCGAGGACCGGAGCGCCAGGGATGACGCAGCTCATCCGCAGGATGTGGTGACTAGAGCGGCATGCATTCAACTGGAATCGCGGTGCCGCTCTATCTCTTTGTTTGCGCATCGGATTTTTCCGAAAACCGGTTCCCACTTTTCGGTCCGAT
>JANQJV010000217.1 GCA_028281465.1 Azospirillaceae bacterium
CGCACCGGCGTGCACACGAGGCCGACGAGGCGTCGGCGCTCCCACAAAGGCCTCCCCGGATGGACCCGTTTGCCCAACGGCACCGTTCGTTTCTTGTTAGTCCGCTCCATTGCGGCGGCGGCCGATGACAGCGCTGCGGAGTTGTCAAGACCACGAGCCGTTGTCGGACCCGTCAATCCGCCATCAGGAGCAGCGCACTGGCGTCATCCTGCGGTTTCAGGCGCGGATAACGGCGGCAGTCCGCATCGGCCCGCTCCAGGGCTCTGAGGGCCTTGTAGACGGTCCACAGACCATCGGCCTGCACGGCGGCAAACAGGCTGTCGCGGTCGTGCCGGCCATAGGTGTCAACCAGCCGATAGAAGCCATCGCTGACCAGGAGAACCGCCGTGCCGGGTGGGCAATCATGTTGGTCGCGTTCCAGATGGTCCGCGGCCGACGGTTCGACACCGAACACCCAGTAGCCGCCGGGTCGGTTCATGCGAGCCCGCGCCACCTGCAATTGCCCAGTCATGCGCTGTCGAATGCCAGCCACCGAGTGGACACCGATCGCCTGCAGACCACGCACCGCCGCGTTGACGAGCCGGTCGCCAGGGCTATCGCCGCGTGGCCCGAGGAAACCAACCGGCCCACTGCCCAGGCGGGCCAGGGCCCGACAGTCACCAAGTGCCGCATAGTCGAGTGGCCGGCCGGCCCGCCACCGCACCCAGACCCCGGCGGCCGAAGGCAAGGCATAGATCGGCACCTCGGTGTCACCGACAAGCGACCAATAAGTGCCCGCCACCCGTGCCAAGGCCTGCCGGACGACCGACTCCGGCGTTGCATTGGACAAAGACAGGTCCGTGAAGGCTGCCCCCAGTTGCTCGGCCAACCAAGCGGCATCGCTCGTCACGCCCGGCACATAGCTGCGCTCGGCGATCACCGTGGCGCCGTCCAACACCCAGGCCGCCCCATGCCACGAGTCACCGACATGGCCGACCACATCCTCGTTGGTGACGCCATCAGCCGGTTCACTGATGGTTTCGATCAGCCGCATACCCCCTCCTCTGCGCCGGCCGGCGCTGTGGCGGGCCAAGCGGCCCGATCCGGTGCCCAACCATCATAGGCCGGAACGGTTGGAGTCCCAATCCGCCGAGTCGGTTCGCCATCGCCCAGCCCATAGCCCGCTGACAACATCGGTTGACAAGGCTGCGCGCCTAGGACATGTAATGGGGACCGTTGCGGTCCGAATTTTGGGGGACGGATACACCCTATGATGCGCGTGAGCAAACTCACCGACTATGCGGTCGTTCTTCTGTCGCAGTTGCCGGACCGTCATGGCATGCCGATCGCCGTGTCGGAACTCGCTGAGCGCACGGGTGTGCCCGATCCAACCGTCGCCAAAGTGTTGAAGACGCTTGTACCGGCCGGTTTGGTGGTGTCATTCCGCGGCGCCAACGGTGGTTATCGCCTAGGCCGACCAGCCGACGAAATATCGGTCGGCGCCGTGATCGCCGCAATGGAAGGCCCCATTGCCGTCACCGCCTGTGTCAGCACTGCCGATGTGACATGCAGCGTCGAACAACTTTGTCCGATGCGCGGCAACTGGGATCGCGTCAACCACACGATTCAGTCGGCCTTGGAAAACGTCTCGCTGGCCGATATGGCTCGGCCCGGACTCACGCGGGTCCATGCACTGGACGCCACCAGCGGACCCTCCCCACTGGTCGTCACCACCGGATATGCGGATTGATATGGTCTGAAACCGAACCGAACCGCCCCACACCGCCCAACAGACGTACGCAGCAAAGGACACCCGCGCCATGGTCGCCAATGTCGAAACCATCGATCAGGTCCGCGCCGTTACCGAACAGAAATACAAGTACGGCTTCTTCACCAATATCGAGACAGAGACGGCGCCGAAGGGCCTGAACGAAGACATCATCCGCTTCATCTCGGCCAAGAAAAACGAGCCGACCTGGCTGTTGGAGTGGCGACTCAAGGCGTACCGGCACTGGCTGACCATGGCGGAACCAAATTGGGCGAAGGTGGGTTACCCGCCGATCGATTACCAGGATGCCTACTACTATTCGGCGCCGAAAATGAAGGAGAAGCCGAAGAGCCTGGACGAAGTCGATCCGGAACTCCTGCGCACCTACGAAAAGCTCGGCATCCCGCTGCGTGAACAGGAACTTCTGGCCGGTGTCGAAAAGCCGGCCGTTGCGGTCGATGCCGTGTTCGACAGCATTTCGGTGGCAACGACCTTCAAAGCCAAGCTGCAAGAATATGGCGTCATCTTCTGTTCGATCTCCGAGGCTGTCGAGAAACACCCCGATCTGGTGCGCCAGTACCTCGGATCGGTGGTGCCCTATTCCGACAACTTCTTCGCCACCCTCAATTCGGCCGTCTACACCGACGGTTCCTTCGTGTACGTGCCACCGGGTGTACGCTGCCCGATGGAGCTGAGCACCTACTTCCGAATCAACGCGGAAAACACCGGACAATTCGAACGCACCCTCATCATCGCCGATGCCGGCAGCTATGTCAGCTACCTGGAGGGCTGTACGGCACCCATGCGCGATGAAAACCAACTCCATGCCGCGGTGGTCGAGCTGGTGGCGCTGGATGACGCCCAAATCAAATACTCGACGGTGCAGAACTGGTATCCGGGGGATGCCGAAGGGCGCGGCGGTATCTACAACTTCGTGACCAAGCGCGGCGCTTGCCGCGGCCGCGCGTCGAAGATCTCATGGACGCAGGTGGAAACCGGGTCGGCCATTACCTGGAAGTATCCAAGCTGTATCCTGCAAGGCGACAGCTCGATCGGTGAATTCTATTCGGTTGCCATCACCAACAACCGGCAGCAGGCCGACACCGGCACCAAGATGATCCATCTCGGGCGCAACACCCGCTCAACCATTGTATCCAAAGGCATCTCGGCCGGCCGGGCCGATAATACCTATCGCGGCCTTGTCAAGATCCAGCCCAAGGCGGATAATGCGCGCAACTATACCCAATGTGACAGTCTTTTGATCGGTGACCGGTGCGGTGCACACACCGTGCCCTATATCGAATGCCGCAACCGCACGGCATCGGTCGAGCACGAGGCGACCACAGCCAAGATCAGCGAAGACCAGATGTTCTACTGCCAGCAGCGCGGTCTGTCACAAGAGGATGCGGTTTCTCTGATCGTGAACGGTTTCTGCAAGGAGGTGATGAAGGAACTGCCGATGGAGTTCGCGGTCGAAGCGCAGAAGTTGATCGGCATCAGCCTGGAAGGCAGCGTCGGCTGAGGCAAACGAAAAACCAGTCGCTTCCGGCCACCCGTCACACCATACGCCGCGTCGGTCGTGCGCGACCGCGCCGACCTCTGTCCATGATGTTGGGACCCATGCTCGAAATCCGCAATCTGCACGTCAGCGTCGACGATAAACCGATCTTGAAAGGCCTTGACCTGACCATCAATGCTGGCGAGGTGCACGCCATCATGGGACCGAATGGCTCCGGCAAAAGCACCTTGTCCTATGTTCTGGCCGGACGCGACGGCTACGAAGTCACCGACGGGACTATCACCTTTGACGAGGCCGACCTGCTGGCGATGGAACCACATGAACGCGCCGCCGAAGGCGTGTTCCTCGCCTTCCAGTATCCCGTAGAAATTCCCGGCGTGTCCAACTCCAGCTTCTTGCGCACCGCCGTCAATGCGGTGCGCAAACACCGCGGCGACAAAGAGCTGGACGCGATGGAGTTTCTCAAGCTGATCCGCGCGAAAGCCAAGCAACTCGGCATGTCCGACGACATGATGCGCCGCGCGGTCAATGTTGGCTTCTCCGGTGGTGAAAAGAAGCGCAACGAAATCCTGCAGATGGCCGTGCTCGGGCCGCGCCTGGCGATCCTGGACGAAACCGACAGCGGCCTCGATATCGATGCGCTCAAGATCGTGGCCGACGGCGTCAACGCCTTGCGGGCGCCGAACCGCGCCATGTTAGTAATCACTCACTATCAACGCCTGCTCAACCACATCGTACCCGACCATGTCCATGTCTTGGCCCACGGCCGAATCCAGCGCAGTGGTGGGCGCGAACTGGCCGAGCACCTGGAAGCCAACGGCTATGCCGATTTCGGCTCGGCCGAAGCGGCCTGACCCGACCCGTCCGCCCGTGCCGCACCGCGTCGTTCCGAGGATGCCTGTTCCCCATGGCCACTGATCTTGCCACCGTCGCATCACCCCCCCCTGCGACCCCTGTGGAGCGATTCCGCCTGCACCCGCGCCCAAACTCGGGCACCGGTTTGCGCTGGCTTAACGATCTGCGCGAGGCCGGACTCGATCGCTTCGGCCGACTGGGCTTCCCGCCGGCCAGAAGCGAGGCCTGGAAGTATACCAGCCTGCGCGCGCTGGAGACCCTGCCGCTGGAGCCGGTCGCCGCTTCAGACCGCCTGATCGCACCGTCTGCCTACGCTCCCCTGCCCCTGCCGCCCGAGCTGAATCGGTCGAGGCTTGTGTTCGTCGACGGTGTCTTCGACCCGGCCCAGTCCCGCACCGCCGCCCTTCCCGCAGGCGTGGTTCTGGCGCCCTTGCGCCAAGTCCTGGCCGAACGATCCGACCTCGCCGAAGCCCATCTGGGGCGCATTGCCGAAGGCGAAGGCCAGGCGTTCATTTCTTTGAACACCGCGTTCGTCGACGACGGCGCAGTCCTGCATATTCCGGACGGCGTCGATTTGGAAACGCCGGTGGAATTGGTGTTCGTCGGTCATGCCGGCGACCGGCCGCTGGTGTGGCACCCGCGCATTCTCGTCGTCGCCGGTGCGGGCAGCCGGGCCACCGTGATCGAGCATCACGCCGGCGTCGGTGGAGCATCCTACTTGGCCAACGGAGTCACCGAACTGGCGCTGGGCCGGGGAGCGCGGCTCAACCACTACCGCGCACAGCGTGAAAGCTTGCAAGCGCACCACATGGCCATGGTGACCGCTCATCTGGCCCAAGACGCCTACTACGACAATTTCGTGTTATCGGAAGGTGCCAAGTTGTCGCGCAACCAGATCCATTGTGTGCTCAACGGCAGCGGCGTAACCTGCCGGATCAACGGCGCCTATATGGTTCGCGGGCGCCAGCACTGCGATACCGCCACCTTCATCGACCACGCCTATCCGCACTGTGCCAGCCGTGAGGTCTATAAGGGTGCGATCGACAACCAGGCGCGCGCCGTGTTCCAGGGCAAAATCATGGTCCGGCCGGATGCCCAGAAGACGGATGGCTACCAGCTCAACCGGGCCCTCTTGTTGTCTGAACACGCCGAGATCGATAGCAAACCGGAACTGGAAATCTACGCCGACGATGTGAAATGCAGCCACGGCGCCACAGCCGGGGATTTGGACGCCGATTGCTTGTTTTACCTGATGGCCCGTGGCATCGACCGCGACAGCGCGCGCGGCCTGTTGATCGGCGCCTTTCTGAATGAAGCCGTCGATGAAATGGAACATGAGGCCGCCCGCGACGGATTCCGGACCTTGGTTGCCGACTGGCTGAAAGGACGATGACTGCCATGCCCGACCTGCCAAGGCCCGACTCCACCGCACGCCCATACGACGCCGACCGCATTCGCGCCGATTTCCCGATCCTGGCGCGCCGCGTGCACAAACGGCCGGGCCATCCCGGCAAGCCCCTGGTCTATCTCGACAGTGCCGCCAGCGCGCAAAAACCAAAACAGGTGATCGCGGCGATGACACGGCTCATGGAAGAGGATTATTCCAACGTTCACCGCGGCATTCATTTCCTGAGCCAACGGTCCACCGACGCCTTCGAAGCAGCACGCAGGCGCATTGCGCAATTCATAAACGCCAGCAGCGATGACGAAATCGTGCTCACCCGCAGCGCCACCGAAGCCCTCAATCTGGTGGCACACAGCTACGGTCGCGCGTTCTTCGAACGCGATGACGAGGTCATCGTCTCGGTCATGGAGCATCATGCAAATATCGTGCCGTGGCAATTGCTGCAAACCGATATCGGCATCGCGCTGAAGGTCGTACCGGTGGATGACGACGGCGTGTTCGACATGGACGCGTACAAAGCCCTGTTCGGTCCGCGCACACGCCTGGTGGCCCTGACCCATTGCTCCAATGTCCTGGGCACTGTGACCCCAGCCAAACAGATCGTGGACGTCGCCCATGGGCATGGCGTCCCGGTGTTGTTCGACGGGTCACAGGCGGTGGTCCACCAGCCCGTCGACGTGCGTGAGCTGGATGTGGATTTCTACGCCTTCACAGGCCACAAGCTGTACGGCCCAACCGCCATTGGCGTGCTGTACGGCCGCAAGTCCTTGCTTGATCGCATGCCGCCCTATCAAGGCGGCGGCGACATGATCGCGTCGGTCAGCTTCGGCGGCACGCGGTTCCGTGAACCACCGCACCGATTCGAGGCCGGCACGCCACCGATCATCGAAGCGGTCGGCCTGGCGGCAGCCCTTGACTACATCGACGGCCTCGGGCGCTCCGCCATCGCCACGCATGAGCATGACCTCCTGATCAAGGCGACCCAAAGCCTGGCGCAAATCGAAGGGCTGCGTGTGATCGGCACCGCCCCCGGAAAAGGACCGATCCTGTCCTTCGTTGTCGACGGTATTCATCCCCACGACCTCGGCATGGTTGTCGACCAAGCCGGCGTCGCCGTTCGGGTTGGACAGCATTGCGCCGAACCGCTGATCGACCGTTTCGGTGTCGGCGCCACCACCCGGGCTTCGTTTGGGCTTTACAATACGGTCGCTGATGTCGACGCACTGGTCGACGCCGTCGCGGCCGCCAAGGAGTTCTTCGGCTGATGTTCGACGAGCTGCGAGAGTTGTACCAGGAAGTCATCCTCGATCATGGACGACATCCGCGTAATTTCCGCCATCCGCCCGAGGCCAGCCACGAAGCCAAAGGCGATAATCCGATGTGCGGCGACAAACTGATTGTGTATCTCACGGTCGGTTCGGATCCCGAGCGTACAATCTCAGATGTGGCATTCCTCGGCAAAGGCTGCGCCATCTCCACGGCGTCAGCATCGCTGATGACCGAGCTGCTGCGTGGCAAGACCGAGCGCGACGCCCGGACATTGTTTGCCCATTTCCACGATATGTGCCTCGGTGAAGAAGGGGCGGCCAATCATGGCCCGGTCGACGACGACGCGCTCGACCGGCTCAAGGTGCTCTCTGGCGTGCGACAATATCCGGTGCGGGTCAAGTGCGCCACCCTTCCCTGGCATACCATGATTGCAGCCCTGGCCGGCACGACCGAGGTGACAACGGAGTAGCCCCGTGTCATACTCATGACCAAGTGCGGAGGTGGGATTTGGACGCCATGCCAGACGATCTATCGTTTGCCAATGTTGACGCGCCGGCACCCGAGTCGCGTGGACCGGAGCCTTTGTTGCAGTCAGTCAAAGACGCCATCCAGACCGTGTATGACCCGGAGATTCCCGTCAATATCTGGGAGCTGGGTCTCATCTACAAAGTCGATGTGAGCGATGGTGGCGACGTGGCGGTGGATATGACCCTGACCACCCCCGCCTGCCCCAGTGCCCAAGAACTCCCGGCCATGGTCGAGGAAGCTGTCAGCGATGTGCCCGGCGTGCGCTCATGCACGGTCGAGATCGTTTGGGAACCCATGTGGTCACCGGCACGGATGTCGGAAGTCGCCAAGCTGGAACTCGGCTTCCTCTAAGCGACGGCCGGTCGAACTGGCGGTCGCGCTCGCTGTGGTGAGATGACAGATCACGATACAAGGTTTGGTGCCATGCCCTTGCCCCCTCCCATGACCCTCACAGAGGCCGCCGTCGCGCGCATCAAGACGCTGATGAACAAGGCAGAACCCGATGCTATCGGCCTGCGTGTCGGTGTTAAGGCACGGGGGTGCTCGGGTTACAGCTATTCGATCGAGTACGCAAAGGAACGACGCAAATTCGAGGAGGTGGTGGAGTCTGACGGAGTCACGATTCTGATCGACCCGGCCGCCACCATGTTTATCATCGGCTCGCAAATGGACTACGTGGAAGACAAGTTTCAAACTGGGTTCGTCTTCCGCAATCCAAACGAAAAAGGCCGTTGCGGCTGCGGCGAGAGCTTCCACGTTTGATTGGACGGCGGGCGGTGGCACACCGCAACGCGTTTATGTGATTTTGCCGCCGTGGCCGCGCCAGCCTATATCTTTGTCCATCGCAAGCCGAACAAAGGCGATGGCACCGTCCTCTTCCTCACGCACGACAGAAACCGGACACCGGGGCCGGGTCGATGACACCGCCGGCACGGCGCTGGCCGTGGTGGTTCCGACGCTGAACGCCGCGGACGGTCTCGCCCAGACGCTGCAAGCCCTCGCCACCCTGCAGACATCGGAGATCGTGGTCGTCGACGGGGGCTCGAGCGACAATACGGTGGACGTGGCACGGGCGAACGGGGCACGCGTGCTCACCGCATTGCCAGGACGGGGCCGTCAAATGGCGGCCGGTGCAGCGCAGACCTCCACGCCATGGCTGTTGTTCAACCATGCCGATAGTCGACCAAGCCGGGAGGCTTGCGCCCTGGCCCAGGGATTCATGGCCGATCCCGCCAACCGGATGCGGGCGGCGTATTTCCGCTTCCGGCTCGACCATGACCACGGTGCCGCACGCTGGCTGGAACGCTGGGTTGCCCTGCGCTGCCGTTGGTTCGCGTTGCCGTTTGGCGACCAAAGCCTGCTCGTCCCAAGGCCATTGTACAATCGGCTCGGCGGTTTCCGCGCCTTGCCATTGATGGAAGACGTCGACATGGTCAACCGCCTGGGACGGAGTCGACTTGTCGGACTACCGGCAGACGTCGTCACATCGGCCCGTCGCTACCGGACCGAAGGCTATTTGCGCCGCGGTGCGCGCAACCTACTATGCTGTGCCCTGTACCGCCTCGGCGTCTCGCCCCATCGCATTGCCCGCTTCTACGGCTATCGGGGTTGAGGCCCCTGGTCCGGCCGCCGCCTGGAGAACGCCTTGGCAAGCCTCACACGCGAGACCGTTATCATCTTCGCCAAGCAACCCCAACTTGGCCAGGTCAAGACACGGCTGGCGCGGTCGATCGGCCTTGTCCAGGCCCGGCGCTTGTATTGCCACCTCCTGGACAACAGCATCGCCCGGCTCGGCCGCAGACAACCGTGGCGCCTGACTCTGGCTGTCACCCCGGACGGGGCTCGCTGGCGCCGTTGGCCCCAAGCACTGCCTTGGTTGAACCAAGGACAGGGCGACCTGGGCCAGCGCATGGAACGAGCGTTGCGCGCACAGGCGCGTCCGCGGGCTCTGATTGTCGGCTCCGACGTCCCTGGCCTGTCCGCGGCCGCCGTTCGACAGGCCCTGGAATTGCTGCGCCGTCACGATTTCGTGTTCGGTCCTTCGGCTGATGGTGGTTACTGGGCAATTGGATGGCATCGCCGGGCGGCCTGGCCGCAGGGCGCTTTGCGCACGGTGCGTTGGTCATCGCCGCATGCCCTGGCCGATAGCGTGCGCAGCCTCGGGCCAGGCAGGCAAACGGCGTATGCACGCCCCCTCGATGATCTGGACGACCTGGATGCGCTGCTGCGACTGCACAACCGCCTCCGGGCCCGCACCGGTGCCACGGGATCGACATCCATCCCCGCGTCCGAGGCCGAACACCGGTTCGATAACTAGGGAAAATGTGAAGCTTGGACGCCGATTGCCGTATTGCGGCGCACAACGAAACCTCCTAGTAATCGCCTCGTGGTCAGGTTTTCGAACGGTTTGGCCGATGATAGCGATGTTCCGATCGTCGATGGCTGAACCGGACTTATCACTCAACGGCACGCGCCTCTACCGAAACCGACGGGCCGATTATGCTGGCTTTTCTCGGGCGTCCCATGGCCTATCTGGCCGTTCTGGCCGCCACCGGACTCACGGTTGCTGGCTGGTGGGCAGCCAATCGGCCGGATGATCCGGTCCCCTGGGAGGGCATGATCGCCGGGGTCGCCTTCAGCCCGTTTCAAGCCGATCAAAGCCCGCTCAACGGCGACCGTCCAAGCCTGGACCAGGTGGTCCAGGATATGCGCCACCTGGCCCCACATGTCGGCAGTATCCGAACGTACTCCACCCGGGATGGTGCCGAATTAGTGCCGGAGGTGGCCGACACCCTTGGTCTGTCAGTGACACTGGGGGCTTGGCTTTCCGCCGACCGCACCCAGAACGCTTTGGAACTGAAGGCCTTGGTCGAGATGACACGACGTCATCCGAGTGTCCACCGCGTTCTGGTCGGCAACGAGGTCTTGCTGCGCGCCGATTTGACAGTCGACACCCTGCTGGCACACATACGGGCCGTTCGTACGGCGGTCGCAGTTCCCGTGTCGACGGCCGAACCCTGGCACGTCTGGCTCGACCATCCCGAACTGGCCAAGGCCGTTGATTTCATCGCCGTGCATCTGCTGCCGTATTGGGAAGGACTGTCGGTCGACCAAGCGGTTGACTATGCCTTGATGCGCTATGGGCAACTGCAAGCGACCTATCCTGACCGGTCGATCGTGATCACAGAAATCGGCTGGCCCAGCGCCGGCCCATGGCGCCAAGGTGCGGAAGCCTCGCTGATCAATCAAGCGCGTTTCATCCGCACTTTCCTCAATGCCGCTGACCGGCTGGGTCTCGATTACTATCTGATGGAAGCAATCGACCAGCCATGGAAACGGGCCTTGGAGGGCAGTGCAGGATCAGCCTGGGGCCTGTGGGGGCCAGACCGCAGTGCCAAGTTTCCCCTCGCTGGACCGGTCGTGGAACGGCCGCAATGGCCGATCTGGTGTTTGATCGCCGTGTTGCTGGCGCTCGGACCGTGCCTGGCCTTTGCCGGCCGGCGCACGGATATCAAGGCAGGCGGTCATTTGTTCTTCTCCCTGCTGATCCACCTGACCCTGTCCGCGTTAATCATGTCGGCCGGTACAGCGTTTGATGGCCGCCAGTCGCCCGGGGCCACGGTCGCCTGGAGCGCCCTCATTTTGGCGCAGACCCTACTCATGGTCATGGTTCTGGTTGACGGCCTGGACCTGACTGAAGGCCTTTGGCTGCGTCAGACGCGGCGCCGACGCGACCCGGTCCGCACCCCACTGCGTACGGATATGCCCAAGGTGTCGATCCACGTTCCATGCTACAATGAGCCACCATTTATGGTGATCCAGACTCTGAAGGCACTCACGCGACTGGATTACCCGAACCTGGAAGTGATCGTCGTCGACAACAACACCAAAGACCCGGCTGTCTGGCGACCAGTTGAGATATTCTGTGATCAATATCCCGAGCTGATTCGCTTCCATCACCTGGACGAATGGCCTGGCTTCAAAGCGGGGGCCCTTAATTACGCACTCTCTGTGACCGCAGCCGATGCGGACATTATCGCCGTGATCGACAGCGACTACCAAGTGGACGCGAAGTGGCTGGCCGCCACCGTCCCGTTGTTTGACCGGCCTGACGTCGGTTTCGTCCAGTCACCGCAAGACTATCGGGATTGGAAAGGCAATCTGTTCAAGACCATGATCCATTGGGAGTACGCTGGCTTTTTCCATATCGGCATGGTGCGGCGTGACGAGTACAATGCGATCATCCAGCACGGCACGATGACGCTGATCCGACGGCGGGCTCTTGAGCAAGTGGGCGGCTGGGCCGACTGGTGCATCACCGAAGATGCCGAACTCGGCCTCAGGCTGTTCAAGGCCGGTTACGAAGCGCACTACCTCAACCACAGTTTCGGCCGAGGCCTGGTCCCGGACAGCTTTGCCGGTTACAAATCGCAGCGCTTCCGCTGGGCCTACGGCGCCGTGCAGATGCTTAAACGGCATTGGCGTGATTTCCTGCCCGGGGCCCGCCGCCTGAACGCCGGGCAGAAGTACCAGTTCCTGGCCGGCTGGATGGTCTGGTTCGCCGACGCTGCGCATTTGCTGTTCGCCACCGCCGCCATCGCCTGGTCGCTCGGCATGCTTGCATTCCCGTCGGCGATCGAGTTCCCACCGCACGTGTTCTTACTGCCAGCCGTGTTCGCGTTCCTGTTCAAGGTGAGTGCCGGCCTCTGGCTGTATGGGTACCGGGTGCCCTGTTCCCTGCGCGAACGTTTGGGTGCGGCGGCGGCTGGCATGGCGTTGACGCACACGGTCGGTCGAGCCATGCTGGCCGGCCTCTTCACCTCCAAACGGCCGTTCGTGCGCACGCCGAAATGCGAGGATCACCCAAAGCTTGTGCAGGGTCTGGCCATGGCTTGGGAGGAAACGGTGCTGCTGGCGTGCCTGTGGGCAACCGCCTTGGGTACGGCCGTCGCTTTCGGCACGGACAACCGCAATGCACTGTTGTGGTCATGGCTGTTGGTGGTGCAATCCTTGCCTCACCTGTCTGCCTTGGTCACGTCGATGATCAATGCTCTGCCGGAGTCCCAGGACCAGCGACGCCGATCGATCACGATTGCCGAGGCGGCGGACTGACGCGGCTGTGCGTCTCCACCGATCGTCTCGACATTCGGTCCGCCCGACTGCGCCTGGACGCGCCGGTGGCACCTTTGGTCCGCACTGCACACCTGCGAACCACCGTCGTCAGGATGGGTATCGGCCTGCTTTCGGCGACGGTCGGCCGTACCTGAGGTGTCGCGCGTGCGCGCCGACGACTGATCCTAGATGCGGCGACTGATACCGATGGCCCGCCTTGACGACAGGTTCGGTTTCGGCGCTGAACGAGGAGCGCGGGCGGTCCAGCCGGCTGGGCCGGCGGGAGCCCCGCC
>JANQJV010000308.1 GCA_028281465.1 Azospirillaceae bacterium
AAAAGCAAACTTCGCTGCTATATATGCGCTCGGAAAACTGGACTGTTTCATCCCCGGTGGGTCGGTCGAAAGGCCGGTGTGGGACTAGAAAGAAACTACGCCCTCTCTGTGAGGTGCTCGCCGGGGTTTTGCGGGGACTAGAGCGTTTTCCGCTCACACTGGTTCGCGGAACCCACTCTAGCTCTCTGTTTTTTCAGCAAATCGTCGTCGCAGATTGACTCAGTCTGCTCGGCATCCGCACTGGGTCGGAGCACCGGCCCAAGCGTCTGCCTTTCTCAGTGGGCCAGGCGTATCACCCGTCCCTAACATCGCGATCCGGCCACCCTTGCCTGAAATCATAGATCGCCATGCGATCGGCGGGGAGCGCTCGCAAGACCTCACCGTGCTTGGCTTCAGTCGTTCGGCAAGCCTGAACGTAGCGGACAACGGCACGGTAAAGCCGGCCAGCCACTGTTGCATCGAGATCGACGATGACGCCCGCCCGTGTCTTGAACTTGATGACCGACTCCAGACCGGCCGCCAGGACTCGGGCTACTTCGGCGACTTGGAACTGGCTGTCGCGATCGGTGGCAATGGCGATTCCGTCCACGGTGATGCCGGCGGTTTCACACCGCCACCTATACGCGGCCAAAGCCATCAAACGGCTTTCCAAGTGTTCGTCCGGTGCCAGACGGGGCCGCCGCGGCGCATCGGCCTCGGCCTGATAGCGAGCCGCCAACCGAGCCGCCGTCGCCGTATCGGCGCCGGGCAGCCAAAGCACGCGCTCATGACCACGAAGCAGCCAAAAACCGCCGTTCACGGCCTCGGTCATATACCCTGTCATGTCCCGATCACTCCATGCAACATGGGCAGGATCCATGAATCGGCGGACACCGTTCCACCGGAGCCACCCGCGACGAGAATGCGACCGTCGACAAGCCCCGTGGCCGTGTGGCTGGAGCGCGGTGCGGGCAGCGACGCGGTCGCGGACCAGACCACCGCATCGCCCGACACGGTGCCGATCCAGGCATCGGCATGGTCGGCCCCGCTGGAGAACCCACCGATCACCAAAATGCGGCCGTCGGCAAGCACAGTCGCGGACAGGTCCGACCGGCCTACGGCGATACCATCGGTCTCGGTCCAGGCAATCGTGTCACCTGACACGGTGCCCAGCCACACGGTGGTCTGCGGCGTGCCGGAGTAGCCGCCGATGACGGCAAACCGACCATCCGCCAGCAACACGACGGCTGCGTCGTTCCGTGTGGCAGGCAGCGGCGTCCCGGCAACCCAGGCCACCGCGTTGCCTGAGACCGTGCCGAACCAGGTCTCTTCTTGGGCAACTCCGTCGTGGCCACCGGCAACGATGATGCGCCCGTCCGAAAGCAACACAGCGGCATGGCCGGCCCGCGCCAGTGGCAACGGCGTGCTGAGCGTCCATGTGACCGTGTCATCAGAGACGACGCCCAACCATGTGTCGGCCTGGACGCCGCCGCCATAACCGCCCGCTACGAAGACCCGGCCATCCGCGAGAACGATGGCGGTATGATCGTAGCGTGGGGCTGGCAACGGCGTACTGTCCACCCAGGTGACGGTATCGCCCGAAACGACCCCTAACCAGACGCCGCTCAACGCCCCGCCGTTGTTCCCGCCAGCCACAAGCACCCGCCCGTCCGCCAGCCGTACCGCGGTGTGCGCATCGCGCGCCGTCGGCAGGGGTGTGGACGCAATCATGGTGGCCAAGACCGCCGACACAGCCGGGAGGGAAAAGGTGTTTGCACCATCGCCACGACCGAACCGGGTCCCGATGATGCTGAACAGATCAGCATAGGCGGTGCGCGACACGGTGCGGCCGTCTGCGCGCAGGGTTCCAACCGGAGCGTCGCTCGCATAAACGACGGCGCCACGTGGAACGTGCGCCCTTGCCACCGATCCATGATGGTACGGCATGTGATCACCCATAAAACAGCAGGTTGACGATACCGTTGTCCGGGCTGACCAGACCGAGGGACTGAATACCGTCAAGGATGCGGGATACGGGAAAATACTCCGGAGCGGAGCCGCTGAGATCGTCGGCGGTGGGGATGGCCGCGGCAGCGTCATACTGAACCCAGACCGGAACGGTCGCCGTCAACAAGACGCGTTTCGCCCCCACCGGTACATCCACAGTCTTGGCCATGTTTGCCGTCAGACTCACGGCATAGCGCGTATCGGAGACCGTGATGGTGTCGGTCGCCTTACCGTTGGCGTCGTCTTTGGTGATGAAGGATCGCATGGGCAGTCCTCGTGTCAGACATACGATCCCAACAATCCGCAACTCGGCAGAAAAATCAAGAATAAAATTCTATAATAGGATAAAATACACAGTCCTGGCGATGCCACAGCGCCCACCGAAAGGCGGTTGGGCAGAGTCGATCACCTGCCCAACCGGATGCCTGGCCCGTCGGCCCGCCCCATGTCCCAACGCACCCGCTCCACGAGCCGGGACGAGGAAAAACCAAACTTGACAATCAGGAGATCCGATCGTGGGCGCGACTGGGATTGAACCAGTGATACCCATGGCCCGCATTGATGACACGGTCGGTTTCGGCGCTGAATGAGGAGCGCCGGCATCTTGGCGGCCGGCGGCTGGGCGTGGTCCAGGCCGGCTGGAAGCCGGCGGTCCAGCCGGCAAGGATGCCGGCGCTCCGAAACAGG
>JANQJV010000310.1 GCA_028281465.1 Azospirillaceae bacterium
GGTTGACGGGCCGGGCCGACGGGGCGTCGGCGCTCCGGGATGTGGCCACGACCCGCCCAGAGGTTCACCCTCTGCGGGACGGCGGCAGACGGTGAGAACGAGAGACAAAGAACGAGAGCAGCAACTCTGGGACCGGTGACGACGCAGACTCTCTAAACACGTGGTGCCAACGTCCGTGCTGCAAAGTTCATCACTGAACAAGGCAGCACCCGGCACATCCATCAGTTCACTGCGTCCCAGAACGGTTTTTCGGTGGTGCCGGTTGGGTGAGATGTTGAGATGGCATAAGGTATGGCAGGGTGCCTGGGCGAGCGGCTCCCCCACCTCCGACCAGGTTCGTCTGTGGCCCTTAGCCGGGCGAGCCGAAACGGTCGTCGATCGGTACCTGATGGGCCTTGGCGAGAGCGTTGGTCTCCGATGCCATGCCGATGACGGCCAACAGTTCGCCCAGCATGGCGTCGGTTGCTCCCTGCTTGCGGGCCGCTGCCGTGTGCGAAGCGATGCAATAGTCGCAGCCGTTGGCCGTGCTCACCGCCAGATACAGCAGCTCTTTGGTCAAGGGATCGAGGGCTCCGGGTGCCATGACCTGCTTCAAGCTGTCCCAGGTTCGTTTGAGGGTGGTGGGATGATGCGCCAATGCCTTCCAAAAATTGTTGATCCAGTCGGTTTGTCGGGTGGCCATGATGTCGTCGTAGACGGCACGGACCTCGGGCGGGGCCCGGTCGTATTCGATCATTGCGGTGTCTCCTACGGTCGGTTGGCGAATGCGGCGGGGCGGGCCGGCCGGCTGGAGGATCGGAGCACGCTCCAGGCGCTTGGGCAAGCGGCTCGACATGGCGATCGTCGGCCTCGCCGGGGTTCGAGCGCCGATCGATTGCGTGAGCAGAGCCAAAGCTCTACGTATTGGCGGATGTCCCGCTGTGCCGTCCGGGTTCGCTCAGGCGGTTGCCTTGCCGAGTAAGCATGACCGCCGCATCCTCGACCCCCGCCTTCATCGTCGAGCGAAAGGTCAAAGGCGCTTGGCGGATGGTGCAGACAGCACCAAACGACCGCAGTGCCGCGCAACTGGCACGCTCTCTGGTCGGCCAATCACCGGGCGAAGCGGTGCGCATTGTGCTGCGCCTGCCCGGCGATGGCGCCGAAGCGCCCACGCGCGTGGTGTGGGAATATGGCGGCCGCACCGAGAATGGCGCCATCTCGGTTCCGGCGTCCGGCCTGGAGGCGGGCCGAGGCGATGCAATGGCGCCTGGGCCGTTGGGAGAGGCGGTTCAACCTGCCGTCACAAACGCCGCGGCTCGGCGCAGCCGCCGCACCGTTGTTGCCGGCATGAGTGCGGTGATCGTGTTGCTCATCTTGCTCAGTCTGTCTCCATTGCTGGATTTGGGCGGGCGTAGCGCCGAGGATGGTGGCCCCACCCCCGACACGGCCGCAACCCAAGTTGGCCAGGGACAGCCCGCCGAGCGCCGTCCGGCCCAGCCTCTGGATGACGCCGCTTTGTCCTATCGCCACGATTTCATTGCTCGGCAGTACGCCTACATGAGCTGCTTGGTCGAAAACCTGGGCAGCGGTCTGGAGATCGTGCGCGAGTCCTATCGCCAGGGCCGCATCAATGAAGACTTGCTGCGCACCTATGACCTGCAGTTCCAGGACGTCTATAACGACTATGTCGAAGGGCGCCGCACTTTGGGCGGCCTGACCCGAGAGGAGGGCGGCTTATCGCCGCTGCTCATGGACTTCATCGACGACTGGTTTCGGCTCAATAAGGATTTTCTGTGGGCCGGTCGGCGCTACGACGACATCGTCAACCCCGAACAGATGTGCCGCGCCGAAGCCGACCGCGGCGCCTATCTGGAAGCCTATCGCCAAACCCGCGACGGTGGTCCCCGCTCACCGTGGCAGCGGGTCCGTTGAGGCGACGTCTGTCTGGCCCGACGGCCCAACGGTCCGATGACGCCGCGGCCGGCATGACCGCTGACCGTCCGTGAATTGTGACACCGGTGCGGCATGCGTGTGGTCAAGCCGATGTAGACAGAGTCTTGAGATATGAGACGGACTCATCCGGTACCGCATCCGGCCGATGGGGGCGTTTTGGCAAATAAATTGGCCGCGTTTCCGGGTGTGCAGCGCCGGCTTCGACACGCCGAATCTGCTCACTGGTTTTGGCATGACGTATGCAGAGTTGGGAGGCCTCGGCTGCACCGGGGTCTTCAAACCTCCACCAGCGTTCGAATAGGAGACGAGACATGGCGACCAACACCAATACCAATGTGGAACAGAGTGGCAAGTCCGGTGGCGATGCCGTCGGTGGTGCGGTGAGTGGATCGGTCGGCGTTGCGGGCAGTGGCGTTGGCCTGGGCGCGGGCGTTGGCCTGGGCGTGGGCGCCGGCGGCCTGGGCGCCGGTGCGGGCATCGGTGGTGATTCGGTCTCCGGTGCCGGTGCCATTGGCGCGGCTGGCGGCGGCGTCAGCGACAACACCTCGATCGATTCCATCACCGTCAACTCGTAAGGCGGTTGCGGCGTCCTTCAAGTCCGGTGTGGCCGGCACCACGGCGGAACCGAAGGGGACGCACGGGGATTGGTCTGGCAAGGGGGGCACAACCTCCCTTGCTTATCTTCGTCGGACCGGTCGACCGCGTTCAGGGCGTCAAGGCTGGCGCAGCACAATCTCGACGCGCCGGTTTGAGGCGCGGTTCTCCGGCGTGTCGTTGGGTTGAACCGGCTGAGTATCGGCAAATCCCATCACCAAGAGGCGGTTGGATTCGACCGCCGGCGATAGCTCCAAGCGGCGCAACACGCGGATGGCGCGTGCCGTCGACAACTCCCAGTTCGATGGAAAGCGCGGCGTGCTGATCGGCACGTTGTCTGTGTGGCCGAGCACGGCAATCTCCCCGTTGGTTTGGGCCAACACTTCAGCCACTTTGTCGATGACCGGCAGCACTGTCGGTGCGAGACCGTCACTGCCTGAGGCAAAGGTCGCCTTTTCCGGAAAGGTGATTTTGATCAGACCTTCGCGCGTTTCTTCCACCGACAACACCTCAGACTCCAGTTCCGGCGCCAACACGGCGTTGAGCAGTTTCACGACCTCGTCCTGACGTTCGTCGCGACGGTCGGTCTTACTTTCCTGGTCGTCGGTCTGGTCGGTCGGGGCCCCGCCGGTGCCGTCCAGGGCACCCGCGAATTGACCCGGTTGCTGTTGTTGTTGCTGCTGCTGTTCTTGTTGTTGTTGGGATTGTTCGCGCTGCTGCTGCTGCTCTTGCAAGAATTCGCCCAGCGTTTGGTCTGGGCGGCGGCGTGGCGTCGTGTCCTCGGTCTCCTCCAAGGGCCGCCCGGTCTGGTCGAAGCGCTCTTCGGCCTGACCACGCACCATGCCCTCCCGATCACTGACCTGATACCGTCGCAACTCTTCAAGGGCTTCGCCCTCGGGCACCACGGCCCGGTCGGCACGCTCTTGGGTTTCATTCGGGCCGGAGGGTTGATTTTCCTGGTAGGGTAGGGAGTCCATATCATCTTGACACACCGGATTGGACTCCCGCTGGACCTCAGACACTGCGATCACACCGATTGGCACGGGTACCAGACGGCGCTGATGAGTCAGGAACGGCACGCCGTCCAGCTCGATCACCTCGCGCAGCATGACCACGTTGTCGATGCCGAAAGCTTGTTTCACGCTCCCGACCATCTCGAAAAAGCGTTTCTGATCCAACGTGGAGAATGAGATGATGAGCACGAAGAAGCAAACAAGAATGGACATCAGGTCGGCAAAGGTAACCATCCACAAGGGCGCGCCTGCCGGTTGTTTCTTCTCGCGTGCCATGGTTTCGTCCGTGTTCCTGTGCTGCGTCGGCGCGCTGCCCAGACCTAGCCGTCGCCGTCACCATCATCTGCCGACCGGCGCTTGGACGGGTCGAGGTAAACCTCAAGTTGGTCGCGCAGCATGTCCGGGTTGTGCCGGCGCGAGATGCCAACCATGATGTCGATCACCAAGGATCGGTTCAGATACTCCTGGCTGATCTTGCTCTCCAGCTTATCGGCAATGGGCAAGGCAATGACGTTGGACACCAGAGCGCCATAGAGGGTTGTCAACAGGGCGATCGCCATGCTGGGGCCGATGGTCGATGGGTCGTCCATGGTGGCGAGCATTTTCACCAAGCCGACCAGGGTCCCAATCATGCCGAAAGCGGGGGCTGCGTCGCCAATCGCGCGCATGATTTTGACGCCTTCCTCAAGACGCTCGACGCTGCGGTCACGCTCGCCATGCATCACGTCACGGATCACCTCCTCGGCGAAGCCATCGACGATCAACTGAACACCCTTGGTCAGCAGCGAATTACGCACTTGTACGTTCTCTAGGGCGATCGGCCCTTTCAGCCGGTTGATATTGCTGAGTTCGATCGCCTCCTCGATCAGATCCTTCGGGCTGGTTTTGTCGATGTTCATGGCAAGTGAGATGCCAAGCTTAAGGGCGCCCATGACCGAGTCGAACGTGAATCGGATGACCGTGGCGCACACCGTGCCACCGAGCACGATGAAGATGCTCGGCAGATCGACAAAGGTCATGATATCGCCACCGAGCATGATGGCGATGATCACGATGACGAAGCCGGCGCTGATCCCAATCGGCGTTGCGATATCCATGCCTGCGGCTCACTCAGAGTCCACGAGGGTCGACCCGACGGGCGACCGTTTCAGATGTGGTGCGCCTCGGGGGGCCAGCCCCGAGCTGTCATGTCGGCACGCCCGTGTTTCGGCGCAACCCGGGCCAAGACCGTGTGCGTCCAGGTCTAAAGCGTGAACATCATACCAGACGGTCCCGGCGCCCGGGGAGGCAAACCGGTCGCCTGGTTTGGCGCATCACGGCTTTTTGTCACGAAAGTGTCCCGTCCGACGCCAATGGTCAGTGCGGTCCAAACCGCACGATCAGGGACCCGGCGTGGGCTGTGCGGAGCCGTCGCGCTCCAGGAGCAGGGAGATTGGTCGCACTCTTGCCTCTGTACCCGACGTCTGTGGCAGGGCCGGTTCGCTTTGCCCGCAGATCCGCGCGCGTTGTTCGAGGTACAGCCTGCGTTGGCTTTCGTAGTCCAATTCGGCCTGGCGTCGGATGTCGGGCGAGTTCAGGACGTCGCCGCCAGCGATGGCGGCACCGGCGCGATAGGCGGCAAACGCATAGCCGAAGGTCAGGTAGCCGGCTCCGGTGGCAAGCATGGTGCCGAGAAAGTCGGTCAAAGTGGCCGGACCATAGAACGGAATGACCAGATAGGGACCGTCGGGCACGCCGTAGCCGCAGAGGGCTTCACCCAGGTGGAGGGCTTCGCTGCGGATGCCCAGCTCACTGGCGCGGTCATGGAGTCCACCCCAGCCCTGAGTCAGATTGACATAGAACCGTGTTAGGGCGGCGTTGGCATTCGCCGAATCGCCACGCAGCCAGCTGCCGGCCGCCGTGAGCGGTTCACCCAAGGTCGTGGTGAAACTCGCAAGCCCGGTCCTGACTTCCAGCGGGATTCCATCGACCAGGTCAGAATACCAAGACAGATCGACCGAGCCATTGAATAAGCCCGCATTAAAATCATGGATATACTTATTGAAATCCACCAACGGATCATCTTGTGCCCGTGCGGGAGACAAGGTCAAAAAAACCAGCAAGACAAATGCGCTAGCTATTTTGCACTGCACACGAGACATCCTGCTCACTTTCTTGGCACCCCCCCATGAACACCTTATTCCGACAGACCCAACGCGAGGATACACTGATTGGCTCGGCGATGCGAGAGCCGAGGCGCGGTGCACCGAGGCATACGGTCCCCCGCCGCAACTCCCCGCCTGTCGCCTGTCGGTGTTGCGTCGGAAGAATGGCCAGGTCAGTCCAATTTGCGGAAGGCGATGAACACGCTGCCCAATGTCAGGCCGAATTTGGAGATGACGGCACGGTTGAGCATGATCTCCCGGTCCTGCCGGAACATCCAGTCGTCGAAATCCACGATTAGCCGCCCCTTGCCCATTCTCAGACCGAAGCGGTAGCGCCAATTGAACACGCGGCCGACACTACGGCCACGAGCCAAGCCGACGACGTCACCGGCTTCGCCTTCGTAGGTTCCGTCGTTCAACTTGCGCACGTGCCAGATGCGCTGTTCCTGTTCGCCGTCATCGAACACAAAGTCCTCCACCAGCTGCAACTGCCGACCATCCCAGGTGCCGGCGATGTCGACAATGAACTGGCGGCGCACTGTGCCGAACCGATCCTGAAACAGACCCCAGGCCTTCAAGCGGCCCGACAGATAGTCCTCAAGCACGAAGGCCGGCTCGGTGCCGTTGTAATCCTCGAGCTTCATGCATACCTCGCTTCCGTTTGCCCCCCGCTGCCAGCGACGCATCCGGTAGACGGCCTGTCGGCAGGAGGACAAAGCAGGGGCCGGCTTGCGGCCGGTGGCATCGTTAAGGTTTGGCCAGACTCACTTGTAGAACGTCTATGGTGCCGACCTTGAAGCCGGCTTCACAATAAAACAAGTACTGCTCCCACATCCGTTTGAAACGCTGGTCGAACCCGAGTTCGCTGATCTCCGGCCAGGCCGCCTGGAATCGGATCTGCCACTCGCGCAGGGTTCGGGCATAGTGTCGGCCAAAGGGAGCGGCATCGCGCCAGACCAAGCCGGCCCGGTCGATCTCCCGGCGCAGCACACTGGGTGAAGGCAGCATTCCGCCCGGGAAGATGTAGCGCTGGATGTAGTCGGAGCTGCGCCGATAAACGTCGAAGTGCTGGTCGAGGATGGTAATCACCTGGAGAGCAGCGTGGCCACCGGCTGCGAGACGCTCGTGGATCATGCCGAAATAGGCGGGCCAATATCGTTCGCCGACGGCTTCGAACATTTCGATCGAAGCGATCCGGTCGAAGGTGCCACGAATATCGCGGTAGTCCACAAGCTGGATGTTGGCTCGATCCGCCAGGCCGGCTTCGAGAATGCGCCGGCTGGCGAACTCATACTGTTCTCGACTGATCGTGATTCCCGTCACCCGGGCACCGATCTGGCCCGCGGCGTACACCGTGAAGCCACCCCAGCCGCAACCAATCTCAAGCACGTGATGGTCCGGTCGAAGGTCGAGCCGCCGGGCGATTTCGGCGTATTTGCGAGCTTGCGCGGCTTCCAGCGGTTCGTCCGCGTCCGGGTCGGCGAAAACGGCTGAGGAATACGTCAGGCTCGGGTCGAGCCAGGTGCGGAAGAAGCTGTTGCCAAGGTCGTAATGCGCCGCGATGTTGCGCCGGCTGCCGCGCCGGGTGTTGGGAGCGAGCCGATGCAGCAGGTTTTGCAGCCGTTGGAACCATTGCTTCCCGTCCAGCACCTGCTGCAGAGCGGCTTGGTTCAGCAAGGTCACTTCGAACAGCGCGCCGATGTCGGGACTGGACCAGTCACCGTCGAGGTAGCTTTCGCAGAAGGCCAGCATGCCGCCGACCAGGAAGCGCCAGGCGACCCGGTCACGGTGGATCTCCAGTCGACCCGATGGCCCGGGTTCGGTTCCTTGAAACACACGGCACGACCCGTCCGGGAGTACGACGGTCAAAGACCCCACCCGAATCGCGGCGCAGATCTTGAACAAGGCATGCATGAGGGCCGTTGGACGATAGGCACGCCGCCGCTGCGCACCGACGGCGTGCGCCACCGTCGAAGAGTCTGGCTCCAAAACGCTGTCTTGCCGTGTACCGGGCATGGGAATCCTTCCCGATCTCCTGAAGGGTTGTGACGACGGTGGCAGGTCAGGCGCTGATCTGGTGTTTCGGCAGCCCCGGGTCGTGGTGAAACCGCGCTCCCTTGAGCCACAAACGCAAGGCTTGCCAATGGATGGCGAACATGACCTTAAGCGTCAGGAACGGGTAGCGCAGCAGGGTCCAAAGCAGAAGGCGGTCGGTCAGGGGCCGGCGACGTCCAGTCAGCGCTGCCACAAGCACCTCGCCCTCAGGCAAGGTCTCGCGGATCAGCACGGACAGACGATCGTCAGGTTCACGAACACGAAACCGATAGTGCGCTTGCATGTCAATGAACGGCGACACGTAGAAGCACTTGTCGCAGCTCTGCACGATCGGTGCCCCAGGCGCCCGGTCTTCGGGGACCCGCAGGAGATAGCTGTGTTGGCCGCCGAAAGTGTTCTTCACCTCGTATAGGACGGCCAGGAGACGTCCGCTGGTGGCATAGCAGAAGAAAATCGTAAGCGGATTGAAGACGTACCCCAGGACACGCGGCAGACACAGCACCCGGATCGGGCCGCCGACATCGTCGATGCCGCCCTGCTGCAGCGCGTCCTCGATCCACGGGCGGAGCGGTTGTCCATCGCGCGGGCCGTGGTCCCGGTCGTGAAAACTGAACAGGTTGCTCCGGTTATGCGACAGGGTGCGCAGGCCGAGCCGCGGCAGCCGGTCCAGGTCGGCCCACAGATAGAACACCGGGTAGTGGAAAGCGTGGTGGAACGGGCGCAGCCGGCGGTGGGTGACCGTTCCAAAATATAGACCGTCCTGCATCATGATCACGCGGCTGCGGCGACTGGCGGATCGGTGGGCGTGGCCGGTGTTGCATTGCGTCCGGCCGGCGAGACATCGGTCACAGTCCAGGGGCGAGGGCAGCCGAGTGCTTCCGCCACAGCGAGGCCGGCACACAGGCCGTCTTCGTGGAACCCGTAGCCGCAGTGGGCCCCGCAGAACCAGGTATGGTTCCGCCCCTGAATGCCGGGGAGTGCCCCTTGGGCAGTGATTGCGGCGCCGTCGAGCACCGGGTGTTCGTAGTCGATTTCTCGGATCACCGTTGCCGGTGCCGGTGGCTGCAGCGGGTTCAAGGTTACAAACAGCGGTGTTGCCCGGTCGATCGACTGCAGTCGGTTCATCCAGTAGGTCACGGCCACCTGCGCCTTCGGATCACGGGTGGCACCGGCGAGGTAGTTCCAGCTTGCCCAAGCGGCCCGGCGCCGTGGCATCAAGGCCGGGTCGCGGTGCAGAACCGCGCGGTTGCGCTGGTAGCGGAAACCGCCGAGCACCCGCTCTTCCGCACGATCGGCATCGCCCAACAACTCCAACGCGTGATCGCCGTGACAAGCCAGCACCACCTGGTCGAAACGCTCGGTCTCGCCACCGCTGGTGACCTCCACATGGGTCGGGTGGCGCAGCACCATGTCGACCGGGCGGTTCAACCGGATCCGGTCGGCGAATGCGGCGGTCAGACGCGCCACATAGGCGCGGCTGCCGCCGTCCACGGTCCGCCAAAGTGGGCGATTGGTGAGCTTGAGCAGGCCATGGTTGGAGAAGAAGCGCACGAAACTGGTGAAGGGGAACGCCATGATGTCAGCCATCGGCGATGACCAGATCGCCGCTCCCATGGGCACCAGGTGTTCGGTGCGAAACCGTTCGCCGTACCGTTTGGCATCAAGGTAGTCGCCCAGGGTGACGTTGGAGAAGGCCGGGTCTGCCGCATCCCGCTCCGCGCGTCGGAAGAAGCGCAGAATGTCCGCGATCATGGCATAAAATCCCGGGCGCAACAGGTTCCTACGCTGGGCGAACAGGCTGAACAGGGTGTCGCCGGCGTATTCCAGCCGCCCACGGTCCAGACTGACGGAAAACGACATGTCGCTCGGTTTCGTTGGCACGCCCAGATGGTCGAACAAGGCGATCAGATTTGGGTAGGTCGCGTCGTTGTAGACAATGAATCCGGTGTCGACCGGTATGGCGTTGCCGTCCGCCCCGGTCGCCTCGACAGTGTTGCTGTGCCCACCGGCGTGGCCATTCTGTTCGAACACGGTGACATCATACCGCCGATGGAGCAGCCAGGCGGCTGACAGTCCAGCGATTCCTGTGCCGATGACGGCAATCTTCATGAATAGGTTCCCGTGCGCGCTTCGTTCTTCGAGGTGTTGAAGGCGGAGAGGGCACGGCGCCGGCCCTCCTCGTGCCCAATGATGGGGTGCGGGTAGCTCTTACCAAGGCAGACGCCGGCGCCGGCCAGGTCGAGCGGCGGCATACGCCAAGGTTCGTGGATGAACTCGCTCGGTACTTTAGCCAATTCCGGAACATAGCGCCGCACATAACTGCCGTCGGGATCGAATTTGGTCCCCTGCAGGATCGGGTTGAAGACACGCACGTAAGGAGCGGCGTCGGTGCCGCAGCCGGTGACCCACTGCCAACCGACGGCGTTGTTGGCCAAATCGGCATCGACGAGCGTGTCCCAGAACCAAGCCTCACCCTGCTGCCACGGCAGCAGCAGGTGCTTGACCAAGAAGGAGCCGACGATCATACGCACCCGGTTGTGCATCCAACCGACCTCCCAGAGTTGCCGCATACCGGCATCGACGATCGGATAGCCGGTGCGCCCCTGCTGCCACGCGCGCAGGGCCACGGCATTGTCGATCCACGGAAACACGTCAAAGCGGCGGTTGAGCGGTACGGTCGGCAGGTCAGCGTAGCTGTACGCCATGTTCCGACAGAATTCGCGCCAACCGAGCTGGCGCAGAAAAGCTTCGCCGTGGCCGTTGAACTGGGAAGAGGCCGCCTCGACCTGCGAATGGCGGACGGCATGCCAGATCTGCCGCGGGCTGATCTCGCCCCAGCTCAAATGGGGCGACAGTCGTGATGTCTGATCCAGGTCGGGCCGGTCACGCATGAAGCGGTATTCAGCCAACCGCTCCTCAAGGAAGTTGCGCAGTTGCTCGTGCGCACCGGTCTCTCCCGGCACCCAGGTGGCCTCCAGCCCACCACTCCAATCCGGTCGTCTCGGCAAGAAAGCCCAATCGGACAAGGCTTCGCCGGGCGGCACCGCGACCGGCGTCACCATGTGCCCGGGCACCGGCAGCGGCCGCGACGGTTCCGGCTCGCGCATGCAAGCGCGCCAGAACGGCGAAAATACGCGATAACACTCGCCGCTGCCAGGGCGGACGGCACCCAACGGATACAAGGAATTGCCGTCATGCACGCGCGCTTCGACTCCGGCGGCCTGCAAAGCACGGAGAATTTCGGTATCGCGAGGGCGCAGATGGCCCTCGGCGCGGCGATTCCAGACCACGGTCGTTGCCCCAACCTCGGTGGCGATGGCCGGGATCACGCGCCGGCAATCGCCACGCCGCAACACCAAGGGCAGACCGCGATGGCGCAGGTTGGCTGCCAAGGCCTCGAGGCTGTGGTGCAACCACCAACGTGATGCGCCACCGGGTGCCCAGCGATCGGCTGGATCGTTTTCATGGACGAAGACTGGTAAAATTGGCTGTCCGGTTTCGGCAGCATCGTAGAGCGCCGGGTTGTCGCCCAGGCGCAAGTCGGCCTGAAACCAGACGATGACCGGTGGTGTGCCTGTCGTCATTGATTACGGTATCCTGAAATGCGGTGCACAGCCGTATGCACCCCGTATACGCACGGAAGGGCCCGGACGATCATCCTCTGGTCCGTTGGCCTGGCGTTTCATTGTGAAAAACCGCCAACCGGCAACAATGTATTTCCCGCCGTGCCTCCGGCAAGTTGATCGTCAATATTAGTAAATTTTCTGAAGATAGCCTTAGACATCCAATTGAGTCGAATTCCAGATTAATGAATATGTACGATCAAGGGGTGGATATGGATCACGGCGAGTCGTATCTTTTTGTTTTTCATTATTTGTTTCTCGGCCTTGTCGGAAGCGGCCACTGGTTTACTTCTCGGATGCGAATGGATCGGCATCGATTCATGACCACCAAGGCTTTTTACTAAGAAAGCCGCAACCTTGTCGATGACAGGAGAGGACAATGCGTCACCATTTGACGACTTTGGCCGCCATGGCGGTTGCCACGCCGCTGGCCTTCACTGCCACGATGGTCCGCGCTGCGGATATCGTGGACACCGCGGTTGCCGCCGGGTCCTTCACCACGTTGGTCGAGTTGGTGCAGGCCGCCGATCTGGTCGAAACGCTGAAGGGCCCGGGTCCGTTCACTGTATTCGCGCCGACCGATGAAGCCTTTGCTGCGTTGCCGGCCGAGACGGTGGCCACACTCACGCAGCCCGAGAACAAGGACCAGCTCGTTGCGGTTCTGACCTATCATGTCGTGCCTGGCGCGGTGATGTCGGATGATCTGGTTGGCAAGGCCATGAGCGTGGCGACGGTTCAGGGCGGTACTGTCGACATCGATGCCACCGGCGACGGTGTGACCGTCGACGGCGTCAACGTCGTTCAGGCCGATGTCGCCGCCGACAATGGCGTGATCCACGTCATCGATGCGGTGATCCTGCCGTAGCGGCGGGTGGAGGCTGCGCGGGACCTGGGGAGGCCGCGCAGCGTCCGTGTTCCCGTGCCTCGGTCCGCCGTGCCGTTGTTACGATGCGACATCGGGGCGCAGAACGTGGCCGGGGAACGTGAACAGGCGTTGGCGTGCCAGCACATGAACGCTGAACCGGTTTGCCAACAACCGGCGGACGCTGGGTGACAAGACGTTGAGACCACCCGTATAGGTACCAAAAGCTGGCAAGATCAGGCGTCGTTCATCGGTCACAAAACACGGGCCCCGGAAACGCATGCGCGGTGTGCGGACGACGGCCACAGGGTGAAAGTGGCCCGAGATTTCCCCGTGAGTCATGCCTTTGGCCTCATGGCGGAAGATCAAGCCTCCCATTTCAAGCGTCGCGACGCCGTGCCCGCCCAGCCGGCGCGGCGGCGTTGGATCATGGTTTCCGGTGATCCAGATCCAGTCATGGGCCGTCACCATGGAGTGCAGGGTGTCGCGGTCTGCCGCGCTCAAACGGTCGGCGCCATCCCGGTCGTGGAAACTGTCGCCCAAGCACACGACGCGCCGAGGACGATGCCGGTGCAGGGCCGCTTTCAGCCGCTCCAACGTTTGGCGCGAGTCATAGGGGGGCATCAACCGCCCGCGCCCTGCGCAGAACGACCCTTTTTCCAGATGCAAGTCCGTCACCGCAAGCAGGGCATGGTCGGGCCAGAGGAGGACGCCCGCGGGATCTGCGAACACCGTCTGGCGATGGAGTGTGATCGGAGTCAGGGTCACGGGAATCAGGATCGCCAAGCATCCGGTATGTCGCGTCCGACTTATGCCATTGACGCAGATAGAGACTTGACCAGGCCCTTGGCCGGGCCGTATTTAGCGGTCATGTCCATCGAGTATGAACCCACGAAATATGCCGTCAACATCGCGCGGCACGGCGTGCCTTTGCGTTTTGCCGCGGCCATGTTCGACGGTTCGGTGATCGAGTGGGCCGAGGACCGCGGAGCAGAACAACCACCGCGCTGGATTGCTTTGGGCGAGATTGCTGGGCGCGTTTTCGTCTGTGTGTTCTCCTGGCATGGCAAGGCGCGGCGGGTGATCCTGCTACGCAAGGCGACGGCGAGTGAGGCCAATGCCTATCACCAGAGTGGATCGTAGGAAGGTCCGTGTGGAAATCGATGGTTTCGACTGGACCAAGCTCGATGCCCTGACCGATCTTGACATTGCTCGCCAAGTGGCCGGCAATCCCGACGCGCCGCCCATGCTCAGCGAGAACGATGTCCGCAACCTCATAGTCGCCGGGCGTGCCCGCATCATGCGACCGCTCGACGTGCGCGCGATCCGGCGCAAGACCGGGATGTCGCAGGACCAATTCGCGACCACGTTCGGCGTTAGCCCGGCCAGCCTGCGCAATTGGGAACAAGGCCGGCGCCAGCCGGAAGGGGCGGCGCGGGTCTTGTTGACGGTGATCGACCGCGATCCGTCTGCCGTCATGCGCGCCTTGAAGCGATGAGGCGGCACCGTCGGCCCGACGGGCATCGTGGCAACCTGCCGACCCTTTGGTTGTGCTGACGATGGGCCGGCAGACGATGGGGTCAGCGACAACGCCGCGGTACGGCCCATTGCCACAACAACGACAGCGACTATGAGCCATTGTGCTTCCTATCAAGTCGGTTGGGCGCCGACCGTCTAGGCGGAAGGTCCCCATCGTCGTCATGAATGGCGAACCGTGGCCCTTGACGTGTGACTGTTGAATGTCTCGCCGACGTAAATGGAGAGGCTTTTTGGTCTTTCCGGAGCAAAATGTAGGCGAAAGGCGATCTCCAAACTCCTATTTTTGCATTGAAATCAAAGCTTTATACAAACGGCCCGAAACAGTGACCGGCCCTCGGGCCGCCCTGTTTCGGAGCGCCGGCCTCCTTGCCGGCTGGACCGCCGGCGTCCAGCCGGCACGGCCCCCGCCCAGCCGCCGCCCGCCAAGATGGCGGCGGTCCAGCCGGCACGGATGCCGCCGCTCCTCGTTCGGCGCCGAAACCGAACCTGTCGTCAATGCGGGCCATGGGTATTAGTTCTCACCGTCTGCCGCCGTCCCGCAGAGGATGAACCTCTGGGCGGGTCGTGGCCACATCCCGGAGCGCCGACGCCCCGTCGGCCCAACCCGTCAACCCGGCACGGCGGCGGGAACACCGGACACCGTCCGCCGTCCGCGGAACTGTGGCCATCCGACGGCGGCACCCGCACCGGCGTGCACACGAGGCCGACGAGGCGTCGGCGCTCCCACAAAGGACTCCCCGGATGGACCCGTTTGTGCCCAACGGCACCGTCAGTTTCTTGTTAGATGTCTGGCATCCCGGTGTGATGATGGCATAAAGGGCGAGCGTCCGTTGCGGGAGGAACCGGGGCCGTGACCACCGTTTTGAGCGATTGGGATGGGATCGCCCTGGCCACGTTCCTTGTCTGCTGGCTTGGCTACACCACCCTGGCCGACCGGGGGCCCTGGCGCGATAGATCCATCACCGCGGCGATGAATCGGCACCGGCTGCGCTGGATGCAGGTGGCGTGCGAACGTTCCATGCGCATGGTCGATACCAGCATTTTGGGCAACCTGATCACATCGATCAGCTTCTACTCATCGACGACGATTTTTGTAATCGCCGGTCTGGTGGCGGGCCTGGGGTATCGGATCGAGATCACCGCGGCCTTGGCCGACCTGCCGTATGTCGAGGCCCAGACGCCGGCGCAATGGACCTTGAAGGTAGTCATCCTCATCATCGTCTTCGTCTATGCCTTCTTCAAATTCGCTTGGGCATTCCGGCTGGCCAATTATTGCTCGATCCTGGTTGGGTCGATTCCGCAAGAGGACCACACCACAGCCGAGGCGGCCCGGCGCGTCGAATCTGCGGCACGGGTCAGTGCCTTGTTCGGCCACCATTTCAACCAGGGCATCCGGGCATATTTCTTCGCGTTGGCTGCGTTCGGCTGGTTTCTCCATCCTTGGTTGTTCATGGCCATGAGTGGCTGGACCGTGGTCATATTGTTCCGACGTGAGTTCGCGTCGCGCGCGCTGCAGGCGGTTCGGTTCTCTTGGGTTGCCATCTTTTTGGCGGTCACACCGTTGTTGACGGACGTTGCTGTGCTGTGATGTATTCCACCATCCGTTTGTCGAAGTATTCGATATGCAGTCGAATCCAGTCTTCCAGGAAAATCATCATATCTTCGCTCAGCGCCTGCATGCCGAACCTGCCCGTCGTATCTTGGCGGCGCATCAAAAAATGTTGTAGCATAAACAGCATCTGCCCATGGTGTCGGGTGTGTACCTCGGTCTCGGGATAGCCGGCTTCGCGCATGACCTTTTCTTCGCGTTCGAAATGCATGCGGGTGTGTTCGCATAAGGCATTGAGCACATGATCGACCACCGAGCCACCATCCTGGCGGGCCGCGGCAGCACCCAGTTGGTTGGCCAGGCCGAAGATCATTTTATGATCATGATCGATGGCCGCATTCCCGGTTTCAAGGGCGGGGTTCCATTCGAAGGCTGCCATGGGTCTTCTCTCGCACTGGCCTCCCGGGTGGTTCCCATCGACCTGCGGTGGGCATGGTCAGCGGCCTGGCCATGAGCCGCCGCCAAAACCGGACTGGACATGTGGCTCGTGTCCTCGCCGAGTTTGCCCGGCGGCGGGATGGAGCGAAAAACCGGGCGGAAACACGCGCGTGTTCCATCCATTCTACTCTAATGCAGGGCATTCCAGGCGTCCACGGTTATCGTTACTGGCACCGGGCCGGGCACACAGGGCCATGCCTGACGATCGAGGACGAGACGGGGACAGTGGTTGCTGAGCTCCCAATCCTCGCCACCCGACGCATGGCGAATGGGGTTCGGGTGTGCCGCACACGGTGGCAAGGTGTCGCGCTCGGCCTTGCCTACCGCGCCGACGGAACCCTGCTGGTCGATCGCGCTATCCCGCTCGACGCCGCTGAACGCTTGGCGGCCCGCGTAGTTGGATCAGTTTCCGGTGACGTGGTCGACATTGAACAAGTGGACTCGATTTCGACAACCTTGGATCTGGCGATCGCTTATCTGGCAATCACTGCGCCCCAGAAATAGGGCGAAGGCTCAGAATGTGTGCGGCCCTTGGCGCGCCTCCCGCCGCACAGGCTTACCGAAGGTGGGATGCGGCCCGAAGGTGGGATGCGGCAAGAGCCGGTGAGTTCCGATCGACTGATCCATCAATGCGACCACATACAACCTTTCGTCAACCAGAATTGAGGCCATATGTGGTAACGATTGTGGACGTTGTGTAAAACCCACAAACTCCATGCGCATCCCGCGCAGGTTCCGATCCGACTGGTCGCCGGTCCGGTCAGCCGTAGGTGAAGTCGAGCAAGCGAGCGTTCATCTGGCCACCATCGGCGTATTGCATGTATGTTTTCATACTATTACGGTAGGAAAGGAAAGATTCCACGATGCGTTGCACTAGAAGATCGCTATCATCCCGCAGCTCTGCCATTACCTCACCGGCGGCAGCACCAAGGGCCAGGAGCAAATCATCCGGCGCACGACGCACCTGTACGCCGTGTTGCTGGACCAATTGTGGCAAAGCTCTAGCATGATTCGTATTGTACTCGGTCAGCACTTGATCATAAAGTGATTGGCAGGCGACGGCGACGGCCTGCTTCAAATCACCCGGCAGCGCGTCGTACTCCTCCCGATTGATAGCGCACTCTTCGGCTGAGGACGGTTCGCCCACACCCGGCCAGTAATAGTATTTGGCGATCTGGTAATAGCCGAGCGCACTATCCGACCAGGGACCGATGAATTCCCCGGCATCGATGATGCCCGACTGCAGGGCCTGGAACATGTCGCGACCACCCATGGCAATGACGGCCGCCCCGACCTTGGCGCACATTTCACTGGCCAGCCCGGTGGTCCGGAAGCGCAGTCCCTGGAAGTCATCGACCGACGTGATTTCGTTGCGGAACCAACCGAGCCATTGCGGGCCGCTGTTGCCGCACAAGAACGGCTTTAGATTAAACCGTGCATACATTTCGTCGTACAGTGCCTGGCCACCGCCGTGGTTCAGCCAACCGCTTTGTTCCGAGGCGGTGTGACCGAAGGGTTGCGAACCGAACAGGAGAATGCCCTTCGATTTAGAGCCCCAGTATGCCGGCACGCTGTGATAAAGCTCCGCTGTCCCTACCGAGACGGCGTCGAATACGCCATTGCCTGGAACGATCTCACCGGCAGCATAAACCTTGACCGAAAGCCGACCGCCAGACAGGGCGGTGATTCGACGTGCGAGCTCATTGGCCGCAGTCCCTGGACCGGGCAGATTCTTCGGCCAACTGGTCACCATCTTCCATTCACGAAGTCCCTGACCAATCGCCGGGGCGGGGAAACCGCTGACTGCGGCGCTGGTGCCGGCCAATCCGGCGGTGGCGGACGTTTTCAGAAACGAACGACGATGCATGGCACCCCCCAATAGTCTCATCGATTCAAGATTTGTCGCGCGCGCCGCGCGCGCCGTCAAGGACGGCTCATCCGGGCTGACGACCAGGAATGCCGGCGGGGATCATGACAACGGACGGTCAAGGACGGTTGGCATGATGGCCGTCGATGCGACCGGTGGAGGACAGAATTTGGCCGTCATGACGGCTGCCTTTGTCGCCCCGATGATCAGCCCAGGGCCGAGGTTCCTGGTCGTGCCCCGAACGGCATTGGGGGCTGCGCGACGGATTGGCTGGTGCTTGGCTCCGGGACTATGCCTTGGGATGGTGCTGTGGATTGCCGGTCCGCGTTCTAACATGGGCTGTTGACGCCGTTTTCCGACCCAAAGGTAGCGATGTTCTTCGGGGTGGTCTTCGTTGTACGCCTGCCATTGAGACCGAGTGCCGGTGTTGTAACGATGGTCTTTGGTGCCGCAATTTTCGGCCGAGGCGTGCTCCTATGGCTTGGTCGCCCTGACGCCTTCCAGGTACAGCCTACATCGGGCTTTTGGCCGCATCACAGCCGTTTTCGGCCGGTTGACCGGCTCGTGACAGCCGGCCTCGGGCTCAGTCTGATTGTCGAGCCGTGACCGTGTGCGGGTCCGCCATCAGGGGGTTATGTAATACGAAAGTATAAGCAAAGCTGAGCGGCCGGCTGTCACGCTCCCTTACAATATAGGCGGATGCCGCCTCCGCCACCATCAAGAGTTTGTCATCGGTTCTGCGACGATCAGCCGCAGATTTTTCCCGCTCTGTCTTTATACCCATAGCAACCATCTCCACCTATCAGTACTCAAGGTGTCCGGGCTCGGCCAGCGGTTCCGGTGCCACGGCGGAGTAATGCAATCGTCAGCGAATGCCATGGAAGTCCACGGCGTTCGTAATATGTAATTACAATTCTAGAGTGGTGCCAGTCTGGCAGGTGGATTGGCCGCTCCGGTGGATGGCGAAGGAGATCTGCGGTGGGGGCCATGGCGGGCACGGTTGTTGCTGACGTCGATAATGTAAGTACGACCGGCGACGGTGACGCGTCCGCTGCAGACACCGGTGAGCGTTTCGTCGTACACGTCGACAGTCAAGTTTATCCGCTTAAAGAGCTCGATATGAAGGGGTTCATTGCCAGCGAGTTTGATGGCGCCCTGGCAGACAAACAGTGGGCTGACGTCAAGATCGACATCAACAACGAACTGGGAAGCATCGAAATGCGCACGCGTGTCAAGGTGCGTACGCGCAGCGGCAGCAAGACCTTCGTCGGTCTTTGGGCTTGGGGAGCCATGCCGCTGGAAGGGCAGGTGGCGTTAACCGATTATCTGATTGCCAAGAAACAAAGGAGGGCGAAAGGTCCCAAAACTGGCAAGGCCTGACTCCAGGGGAGTTGTATTTGGAGGTTTCTTGATTGAGCAGATCGAGCCGGTTGCCAATTGGGACGGAACCGCTCCTCTCGCTCGTGATGGTCATGAGCGGGAACACCAGATCTGGACCATTTCGTTGGTAGTATTGAAGGTTTTGGGGACTCCGCACGGGCAATGGTACAGGTCCTGCCGTCACCAATATCCTTTTCACTACGATCTGATGGATGCTATGCGAGGGCGAGGGGCGGACATGGCGTGGTGGCCGGATCGAGCAACGCATGGCGATCGCAAATAGAGACGTCAAGTCAATGAAGGAAATTCGCCACGATCCAGTTGGGCGGGTAACTTCCAGAGATCAAAGTGAATGAAATATCAGTGCAGAGGCTTGCTATTTTCTTCTGGATGCAACCACAATTCCGGCTCACCATTTGGAAGATGCTTATTAACGCTCGGCTATCGAAAGTGCTCTCCATTGGATATGGAGGCGATCAGAGGGACGAGCAGGCCAGAAACGGTAAAGATCACGGCACGGAATATCTGGCTCACCTTCGGAAATGCGCACGCAACCTGGCAAGGTTTGAACCATCAATAGGGCCCATGTGCGGGAAGCGCAAACGTGACGGTTGGGAAACCCCCCCCTTCGGCCAGTTTCTCGCCCCAGCAGGCAAGGCGGGCGACGTGCGATAGCCGCCCGCCGCCTGATACTGTCATTCCGCCGCATCCGCCATTCCGGTGCCCGCTCCGGTAATCGTGTCGCGCATCACCGTGACGAAGCGTTTCAGGAGGCTCGGCTCGAGATGCGATCCCGCCATGGTCTGCATGATGTCGAAGGCTTTTTCCGGCGGCATGCCTGCCTTGTACGGTCGATGATCGGTCAGGGCCGAGTATACGTCGGCGATGGCAGCCAGCACCGAGAGGTTGTCGATCTGTGTTCCTTTGAGGCCGAACGGATAGCCGGTGCCGTCAATCTTCTCGTGGTGACGTTCGGCCACCAGGATGATTTCCGCATCAACTTGTTCGCTGCGGCGCATCATCTCGGCCGAATCCGGGGCATGTTGGCGCATGATGCGCCACTCGTCCGCCGTCAGCCGTGACGGTTTGTGCAAAATCTCTAAAGGTGTGCGCATCTTACCGATATCATGCAGAAGACCCGCTTGGGCAAGCAACTCGCAATCATGCCGGCCAACCCCGAGCGATTGGGAGAAAACCGCCAACAGGGAAGCCACCTTCACATTGTGTACGAAGGTGTAGGTGTCGTGCCGGCTGAGTGCTTCCAGCATCTCCGGCATCCCCTGGGTACCGGCGAGGTCGACGATGGAGGCGGCGGCTTCGCGCACGATGGTCAGGCTTTCGGTTGTAACTTGACCGCCGTCCAGGCTAATGGCGTCGTAGAGCGCTTTGGATTGGGACAGGGTCTTGCGGGGTAGGGTGGGGAGCGTTTGCCATGACCGTTCGGTCCGTGCCGCGCGGCCACGCATGACCGCAGCCGCAAGGGCGCCAGGCTTGACCGGCCGTGGCAGACAGTGCACGCCGGAGCGGGCCAAGCGCTGGGCCGTGGATCGGTCGTGCGGCTCACAAAGGCCAATGATCGGGAGATCCGCGAACTGTGCCTTCGATCGGACGCTGCGAACCAGTTCCAATCCACCCAATCCAGCCAAATCGCCACCGACGATCAGAAGTGAGATGGTCTCGGCCTGAAGCTTCTCCATGCAGGCCCAACCGTCTTCGACAAAATGCAGAGGCGCGGAACAGGCCAGGGCTTGAGATATCGTGCTTCGATCGCCCAAATGGCGGCAGCCGATCAAGATCGCTTGGGTTCCGTTCATCACGATTGATCACCACATCTAGAGATCGCGCCGTCCCGGGCTGCGGCCGTTGAGGGGACGACACGTTGAATAACAGGCCTCTTGATCGGTGTACAATGTGCACCTTTCGGTCCGTTTGCTTGACCTGTGTCGCCACCAGGCGATCGACTGGCGCTCGGGTCCAACGCCTCGCCTAACGCCGAACCAGTATACACAATCTCATAATTAAGTAATCACTCTCTTGCGAAAATTCGAAGCCAGGCCTGCTCGATCGGGCTCCAAGGAGGCGATACGGCTGAACACATGGAGGGGCATCTCACGGTCAGCGTCGACCCATCGCATGGCCTTCGATCCGTGCATTGTCGCGCTGCTTCGCCGGCTTTCTCCCCGGGCGTCCTGGCTTTCGTGGGGGTGACCGGGCCGGAACACGCGTGCGCCCGAAAACGCTTGGGATGTCATGCTGGGACATCGCCCAGGGATAGCCGACCCCCAGGTTCGATTCTGGCCGAGAGGATATCGCCATTTCGATGGCCCATTGGTCGGTTCACTGCTCCGATTGCGGAGGTGCCGTCGTTCTGCTGGTGCGCCGGTATCATTGACGGTCGATGACGAATCTGGGTGACCGGACCATGGTGGAAACCGAGACTGCCGTTATCACCCGGGCGCTTCCGACTGTTTTTCTGATACAAATGCCCTGAGCGTGCCGGCTGATCCGGCCTGTGGGTTACCAGGATGCCGCCCGATCGCGGGCCGAAGAAAACTGACGGGGGCCGAGGGAGACAGATATGCCAATCAGTTTGCGCGTGCGGGAAAGCCGGGTCGGCGTTGTGACCGCACGGACGCGCATGCCCTTCCGCTTCGGCGTGGTCACCATGCGAACTGCGGCGGTCGCCACGCTCGAGGTCACGGTCGAAGACTCCGATGGTCGCAGGACCAACGGCTATGCCGCGGACATGCTGGTCTACAAGTGGTTCGACAAGGATCCGGCCAAGACCCCATTAGACAACGTGCGCGACCTGCTCAGCGTTCTCGACACGGCGCGCGGCCTGTATCTCGAAGCCGGGACACAAGCGGCTGAGACGCCGTTCGCCCTTTGGCGCAGCCTGAGTCCCGAGATCGAGCGGCGTGCTCTTGACGCCAATTTCAACCGGCTCGGCGCCGGCTTCGGCTCGTCCATGCTTGAACGCGCCGTGATCGATGCGGCCGGGCGCTTGTCCGGCACCAGCTTGTGGACGCTGCTGAACGCGGATGCGCTGGGGATCGAGATGGGCAGCGTTCACGGAGAACTGGCCGGAAGACCGCTGGCAGCCTTCCTGCCATCGGCACCGTTGCGCCAGGTCCACTTGCGCCATACGGTCGGTCTGCTCGATCCGGTACGCGACACCGACCTGGACGACGGTGCGCGGATTGGCGATGGCCTGCCGGAAACTTTGGAAGACTATATCCTCGACGACGGCGTGCGGTACCTCAAAGTCAAGGTCGCCGGCGATACCACGGCGGACCTGGATCGGCTGCGCGCCATTGCCGACGTCATCCTGCGCAACGAAGGGCCGTTCCTGATTTCTCTCGACGGCAACGAGCAGTATCACTCGGTCGAGGCGTTCCAGGCCTTCATTGACGCGGTCCGGGCCGACGCCAAGCTGGCTCGCCTGTTCGACCACGTGGCGTTCATCGAGCAGCCCCTGGCCCGTGCGGTGGCGCTGGACGAGGCGATCGGACCAGCCATGCGCCAGCTCAATCAGGTAAAGCCGGTGATCATCGACGAGTCAGATGGCTGGGTGACCGCCTTCCGCGATGCCATGGCGCTCGGCTATCGAGGTGTTTCGCACAAGAACTGCAAAGGGATCTACAAATCGCTGATGAACTTGGCCCTGGCGAAAAGCCGCAACGCAGGACTGGGCACCGGCCACTATTTCTTGTCCGCCGAAGACCTGACCAACTTGGGTGTTGTGCCGCTCCAGGCCGATCTGGCCATGGTGGCCGCTCTCGGCATTCCGCATGTGGAGCGCAACGGCCACCATTACTTCCATGGCCTGGACCACCTGTCACCAACCGAACAGGAGGCAGCGTTGCAACACCATTCCGGCCTGTACACCCGCCACAACGGTGGTGTGGTGTTACGCATAAAGGGCGGGCGGCTCGATCTCTCGACGCTGCAATGTGCTGGCATGGGCTTCGACGTGCCGCCTGATCTGGCCGCGATGACGCCGGCTGAAACGTGGTCGGTGAGCAATCTCAGCTTGGATGACGCGGTGTGAGGGGACCTGGCGGCATGGTTAGAGGGCAAACGCAGGCTGACAGCCGACTCGACCCGGCCCATTTGCCTGACGGGTTCGCCGACGTGGCCGCGCTGGACGAGTTTCTATCCCGGCCCAGCCAGTCCCTGGTCGACGACCTGGATCGGCTGGATGGCGACCTCCTGATTTTGGGCGTGGGTGGTAAGATGGGGCCGAGCCTTGCACGGCTGGCCAAGCGGGCGGCCCCTCACAAACGCGTGGTCGGCGTGGCGCGGTTTTCTGAGATAGGGCTGCGGCAGAACTTGGAGGCGTGGGGCGTCGAAACCGTGGCGTGCGACCTGCTTGACCGTGCGGCGATCGAGCGGCTGGAGAAATTGCCCAACGTGCTGTTTCTGGCTGGCCGGAAGTTCGGCTCGGTCGGCCACGAGCCGCTCACCTGGGCGATGAACGTCCATGTGCCGGCGCTCGTGGCGGAGACCTTCCGACACGCCCGTATCGTCGCGTTTTCGACGGCCTGCGTCTACCCGTTCGCCGACGTGTTGCACCAGGGTCCGGCCGAGACGACACCGCCTGCACCACCGACAGGGGAATACGCCAACTCCTGCGTCGGTCGCGAACGCATGTTCCAGTATTTTTCGGAGACCTTGGGCACGCCCGGCTGCTTGATCCGGCTCAGCTATGCCATCGACCTGCGCTATGGTGTGCTGCATGACATTGCCCGCAGGATAGTGGACGGCGAACCGGTGAGTGTGTCCATGGGCCATGTCAATGTAATCTGGCAAGGGGATGCCAATGCCATGGCCCTGCGGGCCCTGTTGCACTGTCAAACACCCAGCCGGCCACTCAATGTCACTGGCCCCGAGGTGGCGAGCGTTCGCGCCATCGCCACCGCCATGGGGCGCCGACTGGACCGACCAGTGCGCTTCGAGGGCAAGGAATCGAGCCATGCTTGGCTTGCACAGGCGGCCGAGGCGTTCCGACTGTTCGGCTATCCGGTGGTGCCACTGCCGCGCATGATCGATTGGGTCGCCGACTGGGTCGCTCAGGGAAGAATCAGCCTCAACAAACCGACCCATTTCGAAGTCCGTGACGGAACCTATTGACACCTTGGCGCAACGCCGCCTGACCATCATGGATGTCTCGGCGGCGCTACCACTGTCGATCGAGGCCGGTTGGAATCAGGTGGCTGCTGACTGGACCTTGATGGTGTGCACTGGCCATGCCTTGGGCCTGGTGGATCCCGCGGGGATACTGGTGGCCACGGGCATTGCTGTGCCATTCCCGCCTGGTTTTGGCCGCCTGTGCATGATCCTCGTAACTGAGCGCTGGCGCAATCGGGGTTTGGCCAAACGGCTGACTCGGGCATGCTGGCAGGCGCTGGCGCGGGAGTCGCTCGTGGCGGCTTTGGATGCCACCGATGCCGGCCGGAGGGTTTACCTACCCCAGGGATTCCGAGATCAATACACCCTGGTTCGCCTCAAGGCTGACTTGCCAGTGGTGTTTCCGGTTCAGCCGCCATCGGGCATCACGGTCGGTCCGCTGCCACAGCACGACCTTTCGGCGCTCTGTGCTTGGGACGCTGTGCGCTTTGGGGCCCGGCGTGACGCGGTGTTGACGGATTTTCGGAAACGCATGCCCACCGCGGCGATTCAGGCTACCGATCAGGCAGGTCATTTGCGTGGCTATGCCTTGGCGCGCGATGGGCGGGTGGCCAGTCAGATTGGTCCGGTTGTGGCGGAGGACGCCGCCGTCGGGATTGCCATGATCTTGGCTGCCTTGGCCGCGTTGCCCGGTCCGGTCTATATCGACGTCCCGGACCGCCACAGCACGGTGATTGAGACTTTACGAAGCATCGGTTTCGTGCGGGAGCGCTGCTTCACCCGTATGGTCCATGGACGCGCTGCGCCGTTTGACCATCCGGACCAGATCTATGCCATCGCCGGCCCCGAGCTCGGCTGAACCGCTGCAGGCGTTGGCCGGGAGGAACCGTCGGAGTCCCGTACCATCCCGCCGGAGAACGTCATCCATGACCCTACATCACAGCCAGATCGACCCGATGGTGCGTTCGGTGTTCCAGCTTGGCACGGTCATCCCGGCGCACCCATTGGCGTTGACGGCGCAGCGCAGCCTTGATCTTCGGTACCAGCGTGCATTGACCCGCTACTACCTTGACGCTGGTGCCGGCGGGCTGGCAGTCGGAGTCCATACGACCCAGTTTGCCATCCGTGACGTCGGCTTGTACGAACCGGTCCTGCGCCTGGCCGCCGAGACCGCTCGGGCGTGGACGGACCGGCCACGGTTCTTGATTGCCGGCTTGGCCGGATCGACAGCACAGGCCTGTCAGGAAGCCGCTTTGGCCGTCGGTTTGGGGTATCATGCAGGCTTACTTAGCCTGGCGGGGTTCACCGCGGCCAGCCACGACGACCTGATCGCGCATTGTCGGGCCGTCGCGGACGTGATGCCGCTCATCGGCTTCTACCTGCAGCCGGCTGTTGGCGGTGTCGTGCTGCCGCGCCCATTCTGGCGACGGTTTGCCGCCATCGACAACGTGATCGGTATCAAGATCGCGCCATTCAACCGCTATCGCACGCTCGATGTCATCCGTGGTGTCGTCGAGGCTGGGACAGAGGACCGGGTTGCCCTTTACACTGGCAACGACGATGCCATCGTGCTGGACCTGTTGACACCGTATGTGATCCAGCGCGGCGGTGAAACGGTTACCGTCCGTATCGTTGGCGGCTTGCTCGGGCATTGGTCGGTCTGGGTTCGTTCCGCAGTGACGTTGTTGGCGCGCTGCCATGCCGCCATCTTGGACTCCGCTTTGGAGCGCTCGTGGCTCACCACGAATGCGGCGGTCACCGATTGCAACGCTGCTTTCTTTGATGCTGGTAACGACTTCCGCGGCTGCATCGCTGGCGTCCATGAGGTGTTGCGCCGGCAAGGCCTGTTGCGCGGCATCTGGTGCCTAGACCCGACCGAGACGCTCGGGCCGGGGCAAGCCGAAGAGATCGACCGGGTGTATGCCGCGTACCCCGAGTTCAACGACGATGCCTTCGTCGCCGCTGGGCTCAACCGATGGCTGGCGGATTGATCCAGATTATGGAAAACCAAAGGGCCAAGGGAGGGCGATACGGTGACCGATGACTTGTGCCGCATGCCGGCAACCGAGCTGATGCGTGCCTATCGGGCACGGCGGATTTCCCCTGTCGAGGTCGCCAAGGCGGTGTTGGCGCGCATCGAGATGGCAGATGGGCCGGTCAACGCCTTCTGTTACGTCGATCCGGACATGACAGTGCGTCAAGCAGCGGAGTCCGAAGCGCGATGGTACCGTGGAACGCCCCAGGGTTTGGTCGACGGCGTGCCGACTTCGATCAAAGATCTGATGTTGGTCCAAGGGTGGCCGACACGCCGTGGATCGCGAACCATCGACGCGGATCAGGATTGGCCCGAGGACACGGCGTGCGTCGCCCGGCTGCGCGAGCATGGCGCCGTCTTCGTTGGTAAGACCACCACGCCGGAGTTCGGGTGGAAAGGGATGACCGACAATCCGCTGACCGGCGTGACGCGCAATCCATGGAACCGGACGGTGACGGCCGGCGGGAGCAGTGGCGGGGCGGCCGTTGCGGCCGCTTTGGGTATGGGGGCACTGCACACGGCCTCCGATGGTGCCGGTTCAATCCGGATTCCGGCCGCCTTTTGCGGCGTATTCGGCTTCAAATCGACCTATGGCCTGGTACCCACCTATCCTCCGAGCCTCCATGGTACCATCTCGCACCAGGGACCAACCACGCGGACGGTGGCCGATGCCGCCCTGATGCAGACGGTGATGGCGCTGCCGGACCACCGTGACTGGTCCGCGCCGCCGCCCGTGATCCACGACTACCGCATTGGTCTGGACGATGGTGTAAGCGGTCTGCGCGTGGCATACAGCCCCAACCCGGGTGGGCATCCGGTCGAGCCGAGCATCGCCGCCGCCGTGAAGGCGGCCGCGAAGCGGTTGGAGGACTTTGGTGCCATCGTCGAGCCGGCCGATCCCCCACTGGGCGAGGCGCGTGCGGTCATCGACGTGCTCTGGAACGTCGGGTGTGCCATGGTGGTAGACCAGGTACCGGTTGACCGGCGGGCATCCATGGACCCGGGCCTTTTGGATTTGGCGGAGCGGGGACACGGGGTGTCCGCCCTGCGCCACCGCCAGGCGGAAATGGGGCGCGAACGCTTGGGCCGGGCCCTGAACGCATTCCACCAGACCTACGACCTGCTGGTCACGCCGCAGATGCCGCTCGATCCGTTCGACGCCGGTCAACTGGTGCCGCCGGGCAGTGGCTTGACCAACTGGCTCGACTGGTCGCCGTTCACCTACCCGTTCAACCTGAGCCAGCAGCCCACCGCTGCCGTCCCATGCGGTTTCTCGGCCGCTGGCCTACCTGTGGCGGTCCAGATCGTTGCCGCCAAATTCGACGACCTGCTGGTCCTGCGTGCCGCCCGCACCTTGGAGTCCAGCCAGCCGTTCGCCTTGCCCGCGTAGGGGCACCCCGTACACAAGGTATCGCCGTGGCTCGGGCGATCGTGTTTCGTGCGTTCACGGTGTTGCCCTGGGTTCTTAGCCACTGTCCACGCATCTGGCGAATCCGGTTCCAACAGCCGGGCCCGAGGCGACGGCAGACATTGTGCCGATCTATGGGATAGGGGGGATAGGGCGGTGCCTTTGCCCAAGAAATTGAACAGAAAATTCACAATGCACCATCTATCATAAGAAATAAAATCAGAAGACAGATTATCATGTATAATATCACGGAAAGTGAAAATTTCATCTGATTTGCACAAAATGGTGTGGTAGGGCTTGTGCCGGTCGGCGAGTTGCCGACGGGCCATTCGACAGAGGAGAATGTGATGGATCTCACGTCATTTTTGGGTATGACTGCCCTCGTTGCCAACACACTCGTGTATGCTCAGACCGATGGAACTCCGTACGAAGGGACGTCTGGATACTTCACTCTAACCGAGGAAAGTCAATTGGTCCTTCTGGGTCTCGGCCTGAATAATATTGACTATCTTTCTGAAATTATTGATCAAGGTGTTATTAACCTCGAGCTTGGCAGTGGTGACAGTGCCACAATTACACTCACGTACTACTATCAAAATGAACAAACAGTGGCGCCCCTTAGTGTGACTTATGCTGTTGATGGAAGTAAAATAGTTTTTACGAGCACGGAAAATCCAAACGATATGTTCACGCTATCGCCCACCGGAGATAACAACGAAAACACGGAACTCTGCGCTGCTGTGCAGATGGGATCAGAGATGCTCAATGAGTGCGCCATACTTCAGGAACCATAGGCATCTTAGTGTGCTGATGTAAGCGGTTGATTGCCAACCGCTTAGGACCGAATCACACAGGATTCGACATGTCAGTGTGCTGACCGATCGAACGGACTAGAGCGGTCCGTTCGATCTGACAATTGGAGAGTATTCGCCGTTTGGGTTGGTTCGCAAGAAATACTCGCCATATCGAATTTCTGATTATGTCTTTTCTGTAGATCGAATCGATTCGTTCTATGTTTATTTGCTCTAGTCCCACACCGGCCTTTCGACCGACCCACCATGACCGAAACGGTGGCTTTTCGACGGCGTGCCCTACTTTTTAGCACGGTTGTCGGCATGAAGATCGGTCGTTCATTGGTG
>JANQJV010000403.1 GCA_028281465.1 Azospirillaceae bacterium
GATGCCTGGAACGACCTCGTCGCAGCACCAACCCGTATCACATCCATCGCAAATCGCGAATGGGCCAACGTGTCATGACTTCTGTCCGTTGGTATAAGTGTCTGTCCGGAAAGCCCTGAAAGGCAGCACATACGGTATGCCACTCGGGCACAGACGCACAGTATATTGCGGTTTTCGAGACTTTCCGGACGGGCTCTCAGGCGCGGCGGCCGGTCGGTCTTGCCACCCCGCAACGAGGGTCACGCGGCGCGGGGTGGCATGCGACGCCGTCAGGCCGGGATCTCCGTGATCGCCTGCGCGACTGTCGCGCCGAAGTCGGTCGTCGAGGCTGTGCCGCCCATGTCCGGTGTGCGGACGCCGGCCACGATGGTGGCCGCGATGGCATCGCGCAGGCGCTGGGCGTCGGCGGTGCGGCCCACATGGTCCAGCATCAGTCCCGCGGCCAGCATGAGCGCGACCGGGTTGGCCTTGCCCTGGCCGGCGATGTCGGGCGCCGATCCATGCACGGCCTCGAAGATGGCGGCTTCCGTGCCGATGTTGGCGCCGGGCGCGAAGCCGAGACCGCCCACCAGGCCGGCGATCAGGTCGGACAGGATGTCCCCGAACAGGTTGGTGGTGACGATCACGTCGAACCGCGACGGGTCGAGCACCAGTTGCATGGTGCAGGCATCGACGATCCGTTCCTCAAGCGCGATCCGGCCCTCATACGCCTTGGAAACCGACCGCGCCTCCTGAAGAAGCACGCCGGTCAGCACCTTCAGGATGTTGGCCTTGTGCACGACGGTGACCGTCCGGCGGCCGTGCTTCAGCGCGTAGTCAAAGGCATACTGTACAATACGCCGGCAGGAAGCGCGGGTGTTGAACCCTGTGGCGACGCCCACCGCGCAGGGATCGTCGCCGATGGGGATCCAGTGTTCCTGACCGACGTAGAGCCCTTCCAGGTTCTCCCGCACCACCACGAGGTCGACGTCGGAGAACCGTCCGGGAAGGATGGTGCGGCAGGGGCGGACGTTGGCATACAGGCTGAAGGCCTCGCGCAGGCGCACGTTGACCGACCGGAACCCGGCGCCCACCGGCGTCGTCAAAGGCCCCTTGAGGGCCAGCTTGGTCCGGCCAATACTGCCGAGGGTCTCGTCCGGCAGCGGATCGCCCTGGCTCTCGAACGCGCCCAGCCCCGCCGGCCGTTCCTCGAAGGCGAACGGTTGGCCGAGCGGTTCGAGCACCGCGAGGACCGCCTCCATGATTTCCGGACCGATGCCATCGCCCCGAATCAGCGTCGCGGGAATCTGCGTCATGGATGTCCTTCCTTGGGGTTTCCCCTGCCACCGGCGGCCATCGGGCCAACGGTCATGGGTCATGATCGTTGCGGGCCATGGCCTGCCCGGTTCCCTGCGCCGCCATCCCACGTGAGACCGAGGCCATGACCAAGACCGTCCCTCCGCGCGACGCCTCCCGGCCTGATCTGTTCACCCTGATGTGGTACGGGCTGTTCGCGGTTCTGCTGGTGATTCCGGCGGCGGCGCTGGTCATCGCGGCGCTGGTGGCGGTGGCCAGCGTGCCGGTGATCGTCGCGCTGTTCCCGCTGACCCTGACCCTGGCGGTGCTGGCGTTGGGGGTGCTGTATGCGCGGCATCGGCGCGCGCAAGCACTGCGCCGCCGGGCCGAGGCCGCCAGCGATCACAACGCCCCCTGAAACAGCGCGAAGGGCAGGCCATAGTGCTCGGCCCAGCCCACCCAGGGCACGTCCGTCGGGCCAATGGCGTACTCCACCAGCCGCCAGCCTCCCTCGGACCGGGCGACCAGACCCATCACCCCATCGTCCATCATGCCCATGCGCCACGCCTCGGCCAGGGGGGTGCGCGTCCAGTCGACGGGCTCGCCCGCCGGGCGTCGCGGGACGCCCTGGATATAGGCCCAATGGCCATCGGTGCGCAGCGTCTCGACCACGAACAGAACCGGTCCGCCCGTGGCGTCTTCAACCACCGAGCGCAAGGCATCGAGGATTTCCTTGCGTTCCGGGTCTCCGACCTGCGGTGTCCAGTAGAGGTCGTCGCCCGCCCACGCCGGGTCGGGAATCATGGGGCCGGGCACGAAGATCACGGCCACCCAGGCCACCGTCCCCAGCACAAACCCCAGCAGTAGAATCCGCATCGCCGCCATTCCTCCGGTCGGGATGTTCGGGCTCCACAAGTTTAGCGTGAGGACGGCGCAGGGAAAAGACGTTGCGTTTGAGTAACGACTGCGTACACGGGATTTCGGCCAGAAAACATGCCGGTCAATAGCGGTATAACCCCAAGGGTCTGTCCGGAAAGCCCTGAAAGACACCGCATACGGCATGCCATTCGGGTGCAGGCACACAATATATTGCGGTTTGCAAGAAAGGCTTATCCCCCTGGCTCCGGCGACCCCATGATGATGGTGTTTCGCGGGCGAGCAACGCGCCCCCAGTTGCGCCGACCGGAGCCAGGGGGATAAGC
>JANQJV010000158.1 GCA_028281465.1 Azospirillaceae bacterium
GTGAACGGAAGTCAGGCCTTACTTGAAGATGTAGATTGGACTGGACCATGCCTGATGGCCATCTTCTGTCGTCACGCAAACCCAGATGGGATTGTCGCCGGCCTTGTTCAGGTCGACTGCGCATCGGAACTTCAGTTCACGATCCAGTGGCTCATCCGGCAGACGAAAAACTCTCAAGCGCCGCTCCAGACCGCCCACCTCCAGCACGATATCCTCCGAACCGATGTCGCCCAGGCTGACCTCCAGGTCTCCATGGTTGGTTGCGATTGTGAGCTCGCTGTCCGCACCCGCGTTCAGCCAAACGTCGAAGCCCATGAAGTTTCCGGTGGTCACGGTGTCCCAAACAACCGTGTTCGAACCGTGCTGTTCGAACAAACGCTCTTGATTCCAGAGATTGATGATTTCGATCCGGTCGATGACCGCATGCGATATTCGGGCTCGGCCGCGCCATGTCGTGTTGCGGCCGCGGCCACGGTATTCCGCGCCGCTCCATAGAACACGGATACGATTTCCAAGATCGTCTCTAGCATAGGGCCGAACGGTATCCAGAACGGTTTCACCGTTTCGAATCTCGATACGCTCAATGCCCGAATGGGCAACAACCTCGCAATTGAGATCGACGGTTTCCGCGTTCGTTTGAACGATGTCGCCCATAACGACCTTATCGACTCGATGGTGCGGCGGGTCGGCCACCGCATTGGGGTCGCGTTCGAACAGCGTACTCTTGGTCGGAAACGTAACGCCCACGTCCAAATGCATACGGCAGCCCGTGGTACCGTAGTGATGGCGTCGCCGCATCGCTTCAAAAACACTGTCGCGGTCGAGGCTGCCCATCAGGAAGCATGTAAGCCCGCCATAAGCGCCGAATGTGGAAGAGCCTGGATAGCTGGCACCCGGCCGCCCCTTGTGCCCATCGGAGTTACTTACGACACCGACGCGCCTGCCGAGCTTAAGGCTGTCCGTCAAGATCCACTCGAAGGTACCCCATGCGGAGTGCATTTCGACTGCGGTCTCGAGACAGGGGTCGTGGTCGAAGTGGATGTTTGCATATCTCCCTCCAACGTGGGCGTAGAGAATGCAGTCCTCATCCTTGAGCGCGGAGAAAAGGTCGGTGAGCGTATTCGCATCCGTGCGCAGTGCCGACCGGTCTTCCAGCAGCGCATGCGAACAACGGCGGATTGCGCGCCCCTCGTGGCGGAAGAAGACATTGTGATCTCCACCTACTGCGGTGTTGCCCGACCACTCGTACCCCGGGATGGCGACAAAGCGCCCGGGTTCATCATACTCCGCCGTAAGCTCATTGATCCGGTTCCAGAGCTTCGCATTGATCTGAAAGTCATTTGCTTGATGGCTGCTGATATCAAGAAAGGCCTTGTTGCGCGCAAAGTCGAAATAGCTTTCGACACTGTTGGTCCCAACCGTCTCGCCGGTCTGACCATGGAGATCGCCCCAGAAACCGGCGACATCGGAAGACCTGATAACAAGCGGTCCAGCTTCCGCAACCTCGTCTCCATCGACGAATACTTTTATTCTGAGCACTCCCTCGACATCAGCGCTGAGCTCTTCGATGGTCAACGCACGATCATCTGGAACATAGGCGAATTCCTTCGGCAGCCCATTCACTGGCAGGGTGGGTTCGAAGCGAACCCGCCCTGCGACCTGTGGTGTCGGATTGCCCCAAACATCCTCTGCCTTCAAACCCAGCCGAAATGTCTCGCCGGGCCGGCACAACGATGGCAGGACCGCGCGCCAGCGATGGGCTGGCCCCGCAATGACGGGAACAGAGAACTGCTGGTCAAGAGGGTAGAAGTTTCCGGTGGCCTGCACGTCGGCCATGACACGAAACTCGTAGCCTTCTTCGGCAAAGGTTTGGATCAGCATCCCAGCAGAGCCATCTCGCGTATCGCCGAACACGATCGTGATCTCCTCGCCCTCGGAGAGATATCCACCATTCAGCCTGGCAGTCACGACCAGCTTCCAAGGACGCAAGCCACCGTTTCGGTCAACGGACAACGTGATTGTGCCTCCGCCTGTGCAGGAAGCCGTCACATAGTTCTCCGCACGCGGATCATCGATCTGTGGCTTGCCCGCGTCACTGATAAAGCGAAAGGCCACACGGATGCCGCCCGTGTCGTCGAGCCCCAGCTTTCCAACAGTGTAGGTCAGCACGAAGGTCTGATAGCTGCGCGCCTCCACCGGGTTCAAGGGCCTCAAGGTGGCAGAGCCCAGCATCGCCGGATCGTCGCCTG
>JANQJV010000200.1 GCA_028281465.1 Azospirillaceae bacterium
CGGCCGCCAAGATGGCGGCGGTCCAGCCGGCAGGGATGCCGGCGCTCCTCGTTCAGCGCCGAAACCGAACCTGTCATCAATGCGGGCCATGGGTATGAGACCTGGAACCGTCTCGACAACGACGGTTTGATCGATTGCCAGCGGCATCGATTGTTCCATCCATCGGCACGCCCTGAACGATATCCGACACACGGCCGAGCGACTGCGCATGAAGGACGCATCCAGCGCTGCACCGAAAATTACTCCACAACGGATTGTGGTAATCGGAGGTGCCCCAAGTGTCGCCAGTCGGACCGGTCAGCCGTGATGTTTCTGTTTGGAGGTCTTGCCGATGCCGGGGTTGAAGCTGTTCGTCGGGTCGAGCTCGCGATAGAAATTCGCCAGCGCCGGTTTGGCGTCATAGAGATGGCCAACGTTGTGCTCGGCCGGATACTCGGCGCCACGCCCATCCAGACGAGCGAGCATGGCCTGTTTGACCCGTCGCGGATCGGCGCCCTTGCGGACGGCATAGTCTTGATGGAAGACATGACACAGGAAATGGCCGTAGTAGAACTTGGCAACTAAATCTTGTTCGATCTCGGCGGGGAGGGTCTCGAACCAGTCCACGTCGTTGCGGCGCAGAGCAATGTCGAGCGGCAGGATCTCCTCGACCGTCACGGAATTGCAGATGCCGTAACGCGCCGCCGCGCCAGCCGCGGCAAAGCGGTGCAGGCCCGCCAGCTTCGCCTCCCGTTGCGTGCAGGCGAACCAGTTCGCCGTGCCGACGATCCGATCCAACAGCGCCTCAGTGCGCACGGCCACATCGCCGCCGACCTTCAGGATGAGATGGTGTTCGAACCGGTCGCGCCACTGCAGCATCCGTTTCGGCAACGCCTCGGGCGCCAGACGCGACAGCCCCTGCATGACCCGGTCCATCAGATGATCCGGGAGCAAGGGGAGGCCGCTGAAGAAACCGTCAAGCTTCCCTTTGACCTTGAAGATCACTGGGAGCCACCGTGTCCCCAACCAGTGGATCAGCAGCAGCGTGTCCTTGCCGTAGATGCGGGTGGTATCGAAGATGGCACGATGGAGATATTCGGCGCTCACCGGCAACGGCTCGGAATCGGCCAGCAGAGCCCGCCGCAAGGCGGTCAAGTCACCCTGTTCGTTGGTGCCGATGTAATACGTGCGTTCATCGGTTTCGGCGGGGAAGGTGTCGAGCCGCAACGCAAAGACTGCCAATTTGCCGGCACAGCCGGCGGCCTCGTGGAGGGTCCGGACATCGGCGTTGAACCGGGCCGGCGTGTCGGCGTCAATGTCGCGTACACGGCTCGTATACGTATCATCACAGGCCCGGCCGGTGGTCTCGACCAGGTCGTCATCGGAGACCTCGCCCCGGTCCAGACGCGAGAGGATTTCTTCCGGATGGCTACCCAGATCGACTCCGAGATGATTGACCAGGTGAAGGGATCCGTCCGCGCGCTTGCGGGCAAAGAGTGCAAGCTCCGTATAGGCCGGGCCGCGCCGCACCAGCGCCCCGCCGGAGTTGTTGCACACGCCGCCCACGATCGACGCACCGATGCATGACGATCCGATCACGGAGTGGGGCTGACGGCCGAACGGCTTGAGGAGGTTTTCAAGCTCGAACAAGGTTCCGCCCGGATGACTGATGATCTGTTTTCCGCCTTTGAGCAGATGAATTTTCGAAAGCCGCAGCGTGTTGATGACGACGACCGGACGATCGTATTGGCCGTTCGGTGTCGACCCCTCGGTCAGGCCCGTGTTGGCGGCCTGCATAATGACGATGCGATCGGCGTTCACGCAGGCCTGGAGAACCCGCCACATTTCCAAAAGGCTGCCGGGCTCGACCGCCGCTTCGGCTTCTCCTTCTCCCGAACGCCACCCTTTGCGAAACCGTTCGACGGACGCTGCGGCCGTGTGGACGTGGCGCTTGCCGCAGATCGCGGTGAGTTCGCCGATAAAGCCATTCCGATTGGGCACGCTACCACCGCTCCGCCGGTTCCGCACCGCCGATCCAACGACGGAATAGCTGGACAGCATGCCGATCTTGGACGGCGGCCGCAACCGATCCAATCGGTCGCGCTTCGAGGTCAGTGGGACCGGGGACGCGGAGCGAACGGCAGGGTTCCGGCCCCGGCTCGTGCCAGCGCGCCCCTCAGCAGCGGTTGTGTTTCAAGCATCAGGCCACCGATGGCGATGACACCCCGGGCGATCGGCGATGGAGAGCCACTGATGGCGCCGAACCCGGCGGTGAACAGGCTTGTCGCCAGCGTGTCGGGCAGCCGGATCATCTGATAGCACCCGAGAACCGTGGCATCCCCGATGTCGCCCCGGCGTCTTTGAACATCCGCGAGCAACCTTGCCAGGCAGGTGACATCCCGAAGCGCCAGGTTGAACCCTTGCGCGTGGATCGGGTGGAGGCCGTGCGCAGCGTCACCGACCAGCGCAAGACGGCGTCCAACCAAGCCCCTGGCATGGCTTGTCGACAGGGGAAAGCTGACCACCGGGGTGGTGATGCGGACGTCGCCGAAACGTTTCGGCACAAGGTGGGTGAGCTCCGCGGCCAAGGACTCCGGACCATCGGTCTCCCGACGGGCTGCGTCCTTGCGTGGGAAAACCCATGTCAGGGCTGCCGTCGGCTTGCCCGGCTTGCCCTCGGGCAACGGCAGAAAGGCGAGGGGGCCGCGGAGACACAAGACCTCGAAACCGCCGCCTTCATGGCTGAATTCCGTCGTCACGCCGAGGGTCAGGGCGGATTGGTGGAAATCCGCTTTGAGACCGTCCAAGCCGGCCGCCCTGCGCAACGGAGACTGCCGTCCGTCGGCCGCAATCGCCAGACGGCAGGTGAGTCGCCGGCCCGATCGACAGGTCAGCGTACAGCGCCCGCCCCCTGCGTCGTGGCCGGTCACCGTTTCGGTCCAGATGGTCTCGATCGCGGGCCGGTCGAAGACGGCCTGCATCAGGCCCAGGTCCAGATCGGCACCGGTGATGCCCCAAGACAGGGCTTCGCCGTCGATTTCCGATGCCCGGTAAAGGACGTCGCGCCCCCACGCCGGATCCGTCACGCGCATGGTCGTGACGGGCTGGGCATTGCCGGCGAAGTAGTCCCACAGGCCGGCTTGGCGCAGGGCGATGACTGTGCCGAGATTGATCGACAGCCCCCAACCGGACGGCCGCCGCTCGCTCGCCTCCGCCGTCCTCGGATCGGCCCGTTGGTCGACGAGCGCGATCCTGAGACCCTGATCGGCCAGGAGCCGGGCAAGCAACATGCCGGCATGGCCGGCACCGACCACGACACAATCGAAATCCATCTGCGCATGGTGGGAGGCGAACACGGGCAACTCCAGATTCTCGATATGGTCGTTTCGGTCGTTTCGACGCTGACACGGTCGTCACCGTGCCGACGGGGGCCATCGCGAAGGCTCGGTTACGGCCCCTTTCGGCTAATCCATGCAACCTCACAACCTTGCCCGGAGGCAACAGCAGCCAGGCCAGGGCAGGTGGCATCGACGGACACATCGTCGCTCACCGGCAAGACCGCAAAGGTCACAATCAACGTGCCACTCGTTCACACTTGCTTGGACCTTGACCTGGGCGCCGGCAAGGCCTCCCGGCCGGCTTTTGCCGATCCGGGCGGCTGCCAGACACAGTCCGCCAAGGTAGCTCGGTCCAACTCGCGCAAAAAAGCATCCAAGGCAGATCGCAAGCGACCCTTCAGGCGGCAAGTCGGCGTCAGGACACAGGTGCCGCCATCACCCCGGAAACACTCGACCAGAGCCTCCCGCGATTCAAGGCGGCGGACGATCTCGCCGATCGTAATCGTTTCCGGATCACGCGCCAGAGCAAAGCCGCCGGTGACACCCCGTTGTGTGCGGACGATCTCCGCCTCCGCCAGGTCGCGCACGATTTTGATCAGATGATGGCGCGAGAGAGCGAACTCGCTGGCGATCTGTTCGGTGGTGAAGGTCCGGTCGGGTTCGCCGGCCAGCCGCATGAGCGCCCGCAACCCGAAATCCGTAAATGATGTCAATCGCATGGGGCACGCTGTCGCAGGATGGCCGCTAAATAGGTATTTACAATACTTATTTAGCGATGTAAAGTGGTATTTAGAATATGTCTTTTGGGTGCCGATCGCGCCTTTAGGATCGGCTTCGAGGCATGAGTGGTGCCGGACCCGATGCGGGCACCGACAATCCGAGGGACCATACCCATGCCCCTTTCCGGTTCATCCGCGCCATCACGCTCCAGCCGCCGGGCCTTTCTCCTCAGCACGGCCGCAACGTTCTCTGCCCCGGCGATTCTCCGTGCCGCCCCCGGTCGGCTGGCCACGCTGGCCTTGTTCGGCCCGCCCGCCGGACCTTCGATCACGCTTGCCCACGCCATCGCCACCCGGGCCTTTGCCGATCTTGCGGACAAGGTGACGCTCAAGGTCTGGCGCAATCCCGATGAAATGCGGGCCGGTCTGACATCGGGCAGCATGGAGGTGCTGGTGATGCCGACCGCCAGTGCCGCCAATCTCTACAACCGGGGCCTGGGTGTCCGGCTGGCCTCGGTCATGACCAACGGCCTGCTTTATGTCGCGGCAGCCGACCCGGCGCCGCAGGGGGTCCCGAGCCTGATGGGGCGAACCCTGGCCGTGCCGTTTCCCAACGATACGCCGGCTTTCATCCTGGATCGTCTTCTGGCGCTGCACGGTCTCGTTCCGGGCCGGGATCTCACCATCGACGCGACCGGTTCGCCGATCGAGGCGATCCAGAAACTCCTGGCCGGCCGGATCGACGCGGCCATGGTGCCGGAGCCGGCCGTGTCGGCGGCCATCTTCCGCGGATCCCTGGCCGGCAAGACCCTCCACCGCGCCATCGACGTGCAACGGGCTTGGGCCGACATCACGGGCACCGGTTTGGCGTTACCGCAGGCCGGGCTTGCGGTGACCGAGACGTTCCGGTCCCGGCACGCGGACCTGATCGATCCCCTGTGCGACGTGCTGGAGAGCGCCGCCGCCGAAGTCAATGCCGATCCGGCGCGCGCCGCCAGCCATGCCGCCGCCGCTCTGGAGCTGCCGTGGCCGATCCTGAAGGACGCCATCCCGTTCTCGAACCTGGTCGCCACCAGGGCTTCGGTGGCGCGGCCGGCGCTGGAATCGCTTTACACCAGCCTGGTGGCCGCCGACCCGGCGATCCTTGGCGGCAAGCTGCCCGACGCGGCGTTCTACCTTTAGGACCCGGAGGCCGTCGCCATGTTGGCACTGCCGACATCCGGTCTGGGCGACAGGATCGGACGGACCGCCCGATTCCTCTGGTCGGGCTGGGCCGGAATCGCCGGCCTGTCGCTCCTGGCGACGGTTTGGCAGCTCGGTCACGAAGCCTATGGCGATTTCATCCTGCCTGCGCCCCTGGCCACCTTCGCCGCCGTACTGTCCTTGCTCGAAAGCACCGACACCTGGAGCACCGCCTTCGAGACCACCCGTCGCGCGGTAAAAGGATTCGTCATGGCCGGCTCGGTCGGGGTTCTGATCGGGGTCGCCGCCGGCTACTCCGCGGCGATGCAGCGGCTGGCCGGGCCGATTCTGACCGTGGTTCTGGGTGTGCCGCCGATCGCCTGGATCGTCCTCGCCATGATCTGGTTCGGCTCCTCCGACGGCACGGTCATGACGACGGTCGTGATTGCCACCTCGCCCATCGTCCTGGTGGCGGCCATGGAAGGGGTGGCGACCCGAGACCGTGGCCTCGACGATATGGCCAAGGCCTTCGGCGCAGGGCCGATCCGGCGATGCCTGGCCGTGGGGATGCGGCAGGTCGGCGCGCATCTGTTCCCGGCCCTGTCGATCGCCCTCGGAACCGCTTTCAAGGTGGCCGTCATGGCGGAACTGCTGGCGAATGTGGGCGGCGTCGGGGGTGCCTTGGCGCGGGCCCGCGCCCATCTCGACGTGGCCACGGCGCTCGCCTGGATTCTTCTGGCGGTGGCGGCCCTGATCCTCATCGACCATGGCGTCCTGCGACCCCTGCGCAGCGAGGCGGAGCGCTGGCGCGATGCGGCTCGGCCTTGGGGGGTCAGACGATGACGGTGCTGTCCCTGCAGGGTGTCGGCCATGCTTACCTTGGCCGGACGGTGCTCGACCGCATTGCCCTGGACCTCTCCGCCGCCGAGATCGTCGCCCTGGTCGGACCGTCCGGCTGCGGCAAGAGCACGCTGGTTCACATCGCTGCCGGACTCCTGGAACCCACCCATGGCCGCATCCGGCGGGACTACCGACGGCACGGGGTGGTGTTCCAGGAGCCGCGACTTCTGCCTTGGGCAACCGCTCGGGAGAACATCGCCTTTCCGTTGCGTCTCGCCGGGGTCGGATCGGGAGAGCGCCGCCGCCGCGCGGAGGCCGCTGCCATGCGCGTGGCGCTGGCCCCCGAGGACTTGGAAAAATACCCGGTCGCGTTGTCGGGAGGCATGCGCCAGCGGACGGCGATCGCCCGCGGTCTGGTCGTCGACCCGGACTTCGTCTATTTCGACGAACCCTTTACCGCCCTCGACGTGGCCCTGAAGCGGCGCATGCAGGACCTGGTCATCGACGCCGCTCGGCGGGAGCGGTTCGCCGCCTTGTTCGTGACGCATGATCTGTCCGAAGCGGTGCGTCTGGCACACCGCATTCTGGTTCTCGACGCCGACGGGCTCGGGATCGAGGGCGAGCGCTCGGTGCCCGGCGCGCCCGGCGAACGGAGCGACACGCAGGTGTTCCATGTCGTCCAGGGCTTCCTTTCGGAGGATCCCCTGTTCCGCCGCATCCATGACGTGGATGAGCGGAGAGTGGCATGACGGTCGCGCCGGAAACCTGCGACCACCGAAGACTGTCCACGCTTGCCGTCCTCGGCGACGACGGTTTCCGCCTGTTCTTTCCCCTGTCGGCTCTGCATGCGGCGCTCTGGCCATGTCTGTGGATCGTCGTGCACGGTTTCGATCTGCCCTTGTCGCGAACGGTTCCTCCCGGCATTTGGCACGCCCATGAGATGCTGACCGGCGCCTTCGGCGCAGCGCTCATCGGCTTCGTCACCACGGCGGTGCCGGAGTGGACCGACACCGCCCGCTTGCGAGGCAGGGCGCTCTACGGGTTGGCCGCCCTCTGGGCAACGGGACGGGTCGTCGGTCTGCTCGGCGCCGATGCCTTGAGCTTGCTCGGAGCCGTTGCCGACCTGCTCTGGCTGACCGTGCTGACTGTTTATGTCGCCGCCTGTGCCGTCCGGCGTCGCACGACCCGACCGGTCGGCTTCGTGTTTTGGCTTGTCTGTCTTGCAGCCGCCGACACGGCGGTCTGGGTGGGCATCGTGACCGGCGACGTCGACCTCATGCAGACGGCCGTGCACCTTGTCGGGTTCGCCTTTCTTGGCCTGTTGGGTCTGTCCCTGGCACGCATCACGGTCCCGATTACCAATCAGGTTCTGGATCCGACCGAGGCCAGCACGCCGTTCCGGCCTCATCCGGGTCGGCTGCACCTCGCACCGGGTCTGGTCGCGGTCGCCATGATCGGCGAGCTGTTTGGACTTTCAGAAGCCGCATCGGGTTTCCTGCTGATCGCCGCGGGGGCGGCTTTTCTCGACCGGGTCGCCGAGGTCTTCGTCGGGCGTGAGGCGTTCCGTGCGGAACTCCTGGCCCTGGCCGGGTCCAGCGCCCTGGCGGGCACGGGATTGCTCCTGGCCGGCGCCGCACGGCTCGGGGCCCCGTTCCCAGTCTCGGCGGGACTGCACATCGCGTTTATGGGCGGATTGGGTCTCGGTGTCTTGGCCGTGTTCGCGATCGCCGGGCTGAAACATGCCGGCCGGCCGCTGGGTTTGTCCCGGCTGACAAAGGGGTCGTTTCTGCTTCTGGTGGCCGCGGTTGCGTTGCGTGCCTTGCCCGATCTCGGCGTCATGCCGCCGCCGCCGGGGCCGCCCTACGCGCTGGCGTCGGTGGTCTGGGCCGCAGCCTTCGTCATCTGGGTCGTGGCCTACTGGCCGCTGCTTTCGAGTCCACCGACCCATGGCGCCCGAACGTGCTGACCCGAATAGGCAAGAAGGTTCAAAACGATGACGACGATGCAGCAGGTGCGCGGGTGGCAAGGACCGGCGATCCTCAGCTACGGATTTCGGCCGTTTTTCCTGGCCGGCGCGCTCTATGCCGCCCTTCTGATCGCCTTGTGGGTGCCTTGGTTTCTCGGTTTTCTGACGGTTCCGAGTGCATTCAACCCAATCGCCTGGCACGCGCACGAACTGCTCTTCGGCTATGTCGGTGCCATCATCGCCGGCTTTCTGTTGACGGCGATCCCGAACTGGACCGGCCGGTTGCCGGTCGCGGGGGTTCCTCTGGCCGGCCTGTTTGCCCTTTGGCTTGTCGGCCGGATCGCGGTGGGCGTTTCGGAGTGGCTCGACCCCGTGACCACGGCCGTGTTGACCCTGATGTTTCCGCTCGTTCTGATAGCCGTGACGGCGCGCGAAATCGTGGCGGGCCGCAACTGGCGGAATGTGAAGGTCATCGCAGCGGTGGCCGTCTTCACGGCTGCGCAGGCCCTGTTTCACTACGAGCTCTGGCGCTTCGGCTGGCAGCGTTTCGGTGCGCCGCTGGCGATCGCGGCCACCGTCCTCCTGATCATCATCATCGGCGGCCGGATCGTCCCCAGTTTCACGCTGAACTGGGTCAAGCGCGCCAACCCCGGGCGCGCGCCGGTACCCTTCAACCGGTTCGACCGATGGGTCACGATCGTCTCCGGAGCGGTGCTCGCGGCCTGGGTGGTCCAGCCGGCGGTCCCGGAAACGGCGCCGATCGTAGGCGGCCTCCTGCTCGCGACGGCAGGGTTGACTCTGTGGCGGCAGGCGCGCTGGTGCCCCGACCGGACCCTCAAAGAGCCGTTGGTGGCGATCCTGCACATCGGCCATGTCTTCGTGCCACTTGGATTTCTGTTTGCGGGTGCCGCCGTGCTGGCCGATGACGTCGGATACGCCTCGGCGGCGGTGCACACCTGGACGGTCGGCGCCATCGGCGTGATGACGCTGGCGGTGATGACCCGGGCAAGCCGTGGTCACACCGGGCGGCCTCTGACCGCTCCCTGGGGTACGGTGCTGATCTATTCGCTGATCATCATGTCCGCCTTGGCGCGCATTTTCGGAACGCTGTTTCCCGGCCACATGATGACGGCGCTGCCTTTGGCCGGTGTCACATGGATGGGCGCATTCCTCGGATACGCCGGCCTCTATGGCCCCATGCTGCTGACCAAGCGCACGGATGATACCAACGGCCCGACACAATGACCGGTCCTCGGGCCGCCCTGTTTCGGAGCGCCGGCCTCCTTGCCGGCTGGGCCGCCGGCTTCCAGCCGGCCCGGCCCACGCCCAGCGGCCGGCCCCCAAGATGGCGGCGGTCCAGCCGGCAGGGATGCCGGCGCTCCTCAGTTCAGCACCGAAACCGAACCTGTCGTCAATGCGGGCCATGGGTATGAGTAGGCGCCAGAGCAGATTTCCAGACGGTGGCCTTTTGGGGGGGGGGCCCTTCGGCATGGCCGGTTCAGGTGCCTCCGCGGACGAAGACGGGGCAATGGCACCACCGGATCCGGTGGGGCGTTTCACGCCGTGGCGACGGCGCCAGCCAGTTGCGGGGGCACGTGGAAAACCCGAACCCCGTTCAGTGCGGGGAATTGGCGCCAATCACGTCGTGGATCAACCTGCGCCAGGCTTCCCGTTCGCCTTCGCCGGGCGCCCGGGCCCCGAAGAGCTGGCACGCCAGCGCCCCGGCGGTGTCGAACATCTCCAGCGACATGATCCGTCCTCTTGTCCGCGTGGGTTTGATGACCATCCAGGCGGATTGTATCCGATCGGTGCGGACATGAAGATTGAAGGCCGGGTCGAGCACATTCAGCCATTTCTCCATGGGTACGATGTGTTCAACGGTGCCGGAAAAAATCTGAATGCAACCCGCGCTGCCGACGAAGCACATCCCCGCGAGGCTGCTCTCGGGCAGCCGAACCGACTTTGTGAACGCAGGAACCGTGAATAGGGCCGTGTTTTTTGAGAGTGCAAGTGATTCGCAAGGTAGAGCCTGCCCAGGATCGGGACGGCGGCCTCCGGCGCCGTCGCATTGGACGACTGTCGGCATCGAAATCGGTGCGGTCGGCCCATCGCAATGGTCATGGACACGCCGCCATCGATAGTAAGAATGAAAATCATTCTCATTTTGGCATCGATGGTGCAGGATGTCGACCGTGACCGGTGGGACTTGCCGACATCCGTCTCGGCGAGGGCGTCAGGCCCTTCCCATTGGACCGCGAGGACGGCAGACAAGGTGGGTTAGCCATGACCATAACCATCGTCTATGGGTCGGAGAGCGGGGCCACGAAATCCGTCGCCACTCGGATTGCCAAAAAGATGGGCGGCAGGACTCTGGACATCAGAGAGGCAACCGCACGTGATTTCGAGGAGAGCAGCTTTCTCATCCTCGGCGCACCGACCTATGGGGCTGGTGATCTTCCGTCCGATTGGGAAGACAATTTCGATGCGCTCAAATCCGCCAATATCGAAGGAAAAACGGTGGCCCTGTTCGGATTGGGTGATCAGGAGACCTATCCGGACAGCTTTCTCGACGCCATGGGACTGCTCTACGACCAAGTGATCGCGCAGGGGGCGACGGTGATCGGCTTCACCGAGACCGACGGTTTCACGTACACCAGTTCAATGGCGGAACAGGACGGCCAATTCGTCGGTCTTGCCATCGACGAGGACACGCAGTCGGATCAGACGAGCAAACGCATCACCGCCTGGGTCGAACGGTTGGCGTGATGGCGTCGAAACGACACCTGATTCTCCAACAGATCTACGAATACCGGAAGGGTGTCAGGCACCTGTCCCTGGTGACCATGTCGAGGGCAGAAGCGGCGGAGACCGTGCCTCTGCTCGACCGGGCGTCGATCGATCACTTCGTCCAGACCGTCAACATCGATAAGGTCAACCTCTACTTCGGGCACACGATCGTCGTGGACACGATTCGCATGATCGTGACCAAGCCACTCAATCGCCTGACGCCTGAGGAGGATTTCATGCTTGGAGTCCTTCTCGGCTACGAGAAAGAGGCACAATGTCGACGATTCCTGTCGCGCAAGCGCGCCGGCATCGCGTCGACCTGATTCCAGATCCCCCGAATGCCGCTGGACGCGGCATGTCGCATTTTGCGTATCGGCGCGCCTGGGCAAAGGCGAGACGCGGTTGGGGTGCCGAAGCCCGGGCTCCGACGAGGGCGGCGGGACGCTAGAGAGGATATCGTTCCTCTCGGAAGCCTTCCTGACCCAAAGGCCCGCCCTGAACGGCTCCGAAAAAGCGTGCATCGGTCCACGGCATAAAACGGCATCTCGACACACGCATGACTTGCAAATCACTCTCATTCTCATTAAAGAGGCGTCTTGGGAGGCCTTGCATGATTGATCATCTGCCCATTGTCCCCATGGCCGCACTATCGGAAGGTCAGCGGCTGGTGGTTTGGACCGCGCGCTGCTGGGTTTACGAGCACCGGTTTCGGTGCCCTGTTTTCGAACGTGTGCGGCAAGCCTATGACGCCCTTGGGGTCTCCCAGGTCGTGTCGGATGTGAACACGCTGTTTTCGATCCTTGCGACCAGATCACTGCGGCCGTTGGCGTTCGGAGAGCCTGGCTGCCAGTATGACACCTGCCGGCAGATCGGTGATGGCGAGGCCATGGTCGTGAACTGTCTCGCCTCGCGACAGCGCAGGCGGGTGGATTGGGCGCAGGGAATCCTCGATTTCTGGGTCGCTGACGGTGCTGCCGCACCGGCGATGGTCGATCGCGCTCGCTGCTCGCAACCTGCGGTTGGGCATCATCCAACACGGCCCGGCCAACGGCCACGGGCACGGGCACGCATCCGCGACGGCATCGAACCGATTGTCGACGACCGTGCATTGAACGGCCATGCGCCAGGCGTTCCGAAACCGAGACCCGGACTTCGCCATGAGTAATCCCAACGGCCCGAAACAATGACCGGTCCTCGGGCCGCCCTGTTTCGGAGCGCCGGCATCCTTGCCGGCTGGACCGCCGGCGCCCAGCCGGCCCGGACCACGCCCAGCAGCCGGCCGCCAAGATGGCGGCGGTCCAGCCGGCACGGATGCC
>JANQJV010000268.1 GCA_028281465.1 Azospirillaceae bacterium
CTTTCCCGTTCGTTTTCGCCCCGTTCGTCTACGCAGGGTGTGGCGATCGACCGGCACGGTCTTCCGGGCATCGAAGGCCCTGGGGCAGATCGCCACACCGAACCCGGAGCGCCGGCCTCCTTGCCGGCTGGACCGCCGGCTTCCAGCCGGCCCGAGACATGCCCAGCGGCCGGCCGCCAAGATGGCGGCGCTCCAGCCGGCACGGATGCCGGCGCTCCTCGTTCAGCGCCGAAACCGAACCTGTCGTCGCTGCTGAACGGTGACCGTGCGGTCTGCCGCCGCAGGGCGAAAGCCTCTCTCCCACCCTGGGTGACGGTTATTTCGTCTTGGGGAGCGGCGGGCCGCTCATCACGGGTGTGCGATCACCACCAGGGTGCGGGCGCGGGCGAGCACCGTTTCCACGCATTGCTCCAGGGTTTCCGGGTCAAGGGCCCCGAAACTCTCGTCGAGGATTAACACATCCGGGTCCTGGAGCAGGGCCCGGGCGATGAACAGGCGACTGCGCTCGCCGTGCGACAAAATCCAGCCGCTCTCGCCCACGGTCTGCTGGAAGCCGGCCGGCATGGCGGCGAGCAGCGGCCCCAAGCCCAAATCGCGGCAGACCGCTTCCGCTTCGGCCAGATCGCCCTCGGTCGGCGGCCACTTCCGGCCCATCAGCAGGTTGAACGCAAAGGTGCCGGAGAGGACGTGGTTTTCGTGAAACTGCGGCACTAGCAGAACCCGTCGCCGCCAATCGGCGGCCGCCATGCATCGGCGGTCTTGGCCGAACAGGCACAATCCACCGTCCTGGACCGGACGCAAGCCGGCCATGACCGCGGCGAGTGTGGATTTGCCACCACCGGACGGCCCTTCCAGCAGCACCCGGTCCCCCTGCGCCAGATCGAACCGGCATTCGATCACGGCGGCATCGGCCCGACCGGGAAAAGTGTAATGCAGGCCGTTGCTGCGCAGAACGCTTGGCACCGGCACTGCACCGTCCGGCGGTCGAGGCGCCGGCGGGTCCGTTTCCACCGTGTCACGGTCCGGGTCCGCCGCCGCTGCGAACAGCGGCGCGAGGTCCTGCCACGCCGCCGCCAACTGCACCAAGCCGGGTGCGGCCTGGGCCAAGGTCAGGAAACTCTGGTAGGCCAGCAAGCTGCCGAGCAAACTGAGCGCAACGGCCAGGAACGGGTTCGGCGCCAAGGCCGCGGCAGCCGTCAACCCGGCCACCGCCAAAAGGAGCCAGCCCCGGGCCAGGCCCCCCTGCAAGACCAGCGTCCAACGGTCCAGCCGCCGGACGCAATCCACATAGCTCGCCAGCGCCCCGTCCTCCGCATCGTGCCAGGTTTCCGGCGCCTCTTGGGCCAACCGGGTGCGGTGCCCGGCCATGCGCTCGATCAGGTCATCGGTCAAAGCACGGCATGCCGCCGCCCAGTCCTTGGCACCGCGCCACAGCCGGCGCAACCCCAACGCTGCCAACCCCAGCCACACCGCGAGCAGCACGGCCGCGGCCAGCCCGCCGCCGCCCACTGCCAGCAGCACCAGCGCCGCCAGCAGGCGCAGCCCGGCCAGCACGCCGAGCAGCCCGCCGGCCAGGCTTACCCGTTCCAGCACGTCGGCTTCCATGGCCATGGTCATGAACCGGCCGGCCCCGTGGCTGCGCATGGCATCCAGATCGAGACGCAGCCCCCCGGCCAGCAACCGGCGCTTCACCAGTGCTCCCAGGACAAGCGTCAACCGGCCCTCGGACCACAGCGCCAGGCCATGGAACGGAATCGTGCTCAACAGCAACAGCGACCAAGCGTCGAGCCAACCGGCCTCGATCGGCCCGAACAACGCCATGTCACCGATGGCAAGCCAGCTCAGCACAAGCAGCATCTGCACCGCCGCCTGGCTGACGACGGCGATCCCGGCAAGGCGCCACACGCCGGCATCGCCCATCTGGCGCCCGAAGGCGCTACCGGGCGCATGGCGCACCAGCCACGTGCCGGTCACCCGTTGCCCGGCCAGGAGTTCTGCAAGAAGCGCGTGGGCCGCCACCGCCCGCCGCTGTCCGGCCAAGCCGGCACGGTCGAGGAGCCGGTCCACTGCATCGCCATGGGCCGATTCCAACGGCGCTATCAATGCATCGTGCACACAGGCGATACCCACCATCACGAGACCGCCATCCGGCGCCACGCAGCGCAGATTGCAACCCCGACGATCCAGCACGGCAAGAATGCCTCCATCTGGACCGGGTAGCCGAATCAGGACGGGGGCCGCCCCCCTGAGGAACACCGCCACGTCGCCGTAGGCGACGGCAACCGACTCGATCTCGACACCGTGCCGCCGGCCCAGTCGGTCGAACCAGCTTACCAAGGCCGGCCCCTGGTCAACATCGATGCAGGGTAGAGCCGGCCCGTCCGGCGCCGGGGCACCGACACGGCGAGCCAACACCTGGGCTGCCGCCGCCAACCGGTGCGCCGGCCAGAGCGATCGCACGAGGGCCCGGCCCATGGTGATCACGGAGACCTTTTTGTGCCGCCGGCCTCAGGTCACCGCAACAGGAAGACACCGGCGCGCACACCGGCTTTGACGCGCAAACCGGGACAACCGGATTTGATCGGAGTGTGCATGGTGGCAGGTCCTCATGGGGTTGGCGCGACGGGGTGGATCAGAATGGTTCGGTTCGACCGGGCCGGATAGCCACGGGGCCACCCGGCCCCGGTGATCAGGAATTGGCCGCCACGGCCTGCGGGGTATGCTGCCCCTGGATCCGCAGGCCGCCAGCCTTGACGGCGGTCTTCACCGTCAAGCCCACGGCGGTCTTCTTGCTGGCTTTGCTCATGGTCCGCTCCCTGCTCGGTTGCTAATGATCCGGCACCATCGGACAGGCCGGTTGCCCTTCCGACTGCACCACGGCCGCCGCCAGCATAACGACAACGGTCAACACGACCAAGCCCGACCGGAGCGCCCGCGACTGCCCTACCCCCAGCCGTCGCCGTGGTCGGTCAGGACGCCGTCCACCATGCGCCACCGGCGCCAGCCCGGCCGGCCCCACAGCAGCCGACGCGCCGCACGGTCGCGCTCGGTGAGGGTCCGATAGCGGCTGGCGCGCGCCAGCAAGGCGGTCGGCCGGTCATCCTCGACGATGCGCCCACCTTCGATCACCAGCACACGATCAAAGTGCGCCGTATCGGCCACATCGTGGCAGATGTACAGCAAGGTCGCCGCACGCCACTGCGCCCGGGCCTGCTCCAGGAGCTGGCGGCGCCGGCCGCGGTCCAGGCCCCGGAATGGCTCGTCCAGAATCGCCAGGCGAACGCCGTGCCGGGATTGTCCCCGCCCCAATCGCACGCGCTGGCCTTCGCCGCCGGAGATCAGCCGACCCCCCTCACCCAATGGCCGGTCGGGCGGGTCGAGACGGTCCGACAAGCTTTGCAGGTCCGCTGCCTTGACGGCGGTTTCAAGCCAAGCGCCTTGGACGGGCATGGTGCCATAGGCCAGATTGTCGGCCAACGACCGGTTCCACAGCCGGACCTGCGCATCCACCCAGGCGGTCTGCCGGCGCAGTCGCTCCAGAACGGCGCCCTGGATCACGTCCCCGTCGACCCGAACCTGTCCCGCCGATGGCCGGTACCAACCAAGCAGAAGACCGGCCAAACTGGACTTGCCGGCCCCCGAGGGACCGACCATGGCGACATGCTCGCCCGGTGCCAGGACCAGGGAGATGTCTTCCAGGATCGGCCGGCCGGCTGCGCGCACGGTGACGGCATCAAACACCACCGCCGCAGCGGCCGGCACACGGGACGGCGACCGCACCGGGTGCACCGCCGCCGGGTCGTACCAATCACGGCTCTCGTCCGGGGCCTGCAACGGTTCCAGCAGACGCAGCACGGTGGCGCGCAAGTCCGGCAATTGCCGGGCAATGAGGAAGAGCGCGTCGCTGAGCTCTGGAAGACGTAGCGACAAGTATAGGAGAACCGGAATGCCGATGGCGGCTCCGCCTCCGGCCAGGTAGCCGCGCACCAGGAAAATGGCGGCCAGCATGGTGACACCGAAACCAATGCCGGCCAACCAGAGACGCAATCGGTTGAGGCGCAGGCCGGATCGAACCCAGTCCACCGTCAGGTCCTCGTGCTCCTGGCGCAGCGCCGCTTCGGCCTGGTGGCTGCGCACCGGCAGCAGACCCAAGAGGGCATCGAACAGGTGGCGTCCAAGGGCGCCGGCGTAGGTCCGCTGGCGCATCTCCGGCTCGTGCAAAACCACCTGACCAAGGACCGCCGTACCTAGACCGGCCGCGACAGCGATCGCCACCAGCGGCAGGCCGGCGGGAAACACGGCCACAATACCGATGGCGACAAACAGGAGCGTGCTGGCACTGCGCAAACCGACGCCCAGAAGGGTCGGCAGGTCGCGCAGCCGCCGGAGCTCGAAAGCCCGCTGCGCCATATCGGACACCAGCCGACTGCGGAAATACTCGTCGCCCAACGTGCGCAGCTTCTCGTAGAGGCGTCGGCGCAGGCCGAGCTCAAGCCGGCGGCCGAGAAACTGCCCACCCTGCATCAAGGCCAGCTCGACGAACAGCAGTAAGACGAACAGCACCACGACCGGCGAAATGGCGGCAGCCGTGTCGGCCACGGTTACACGAAACAGCATCTGCCACAAGACGAAGACTTCCGCTACGGCACCAGCACCGGCCAAAAGGGCCAGCAGCGCCAGCACGGGGACCAGGGTTCGGTCGACGCCGAGCAATTGCCAGAGGTGGTGTGCCGGCCGCGGCGGTGGCTCGGTCAAGGCGACGCAGACGGGACGCGGCAAGGCGGACACGGCCGCCGTAGGGTCGGCTTCGGCCCGCCGGCCGGTAACACGCACGATCAGGGCGGCCTCATAGACCAGCCGCTCGGGTTCGGTCGAATCCGGCCGCACACTCCAGAACCCGGGCGGTATGGCATCGTCATCGCCCGCTTCGGCCACCAACGCCGTCACCAGTCCGGTGGCGTCACCGCCACTGCGCACCGCCTTGGCCTCGACCAGGTGCGCCGTCAGGCGCGTGGCCGCGTCGAGGAGACCCAAGCCTCGCCAGCCGGGGTCCGCCAGAGCCGCCTCGATCAGGCCGCGCCGTCGGCGTTCGGCAACGCCGACGGCGTGAAGGCGCAAAGCGAGCGGCGTGCAGAATCCCTCGGTCCCGGCCCAAGCCCGCCAATCGGCGGCGGCAATGGGCAGCCGGTGGCGGTACAGGTCGGCCAACACCTGTCGGCGCGGCAACCAGACGCGCCCGCGCGCCGGGTCCATGACTTGCACCAGGGGCCCATGTAACCGCCAGATCAAAACGAAATGGGTGAATCCGCTGGGTAGCACCACAACGGCGATGGCCGGCAGCGTCGGAAAACCATCCAGCAGCAGATTCTCTGGCGGCAGCATCAGTTGTTCCGCGTCCAAACCCAAGGCGACCGCCAGGTCCTCGATGGCGCTGATCGAGGTACCGTCGACATCGGTCTGGCATGCCTCGCGCAGGCGCGCATACGCCACCTGCCGACCGAAACCGGCACAGAGCGCCTTCAAGGCCGCTGGTCCACAATCCATGCTGGAGGTCTGCACCGTCTCGGGCACGAGCCAGGCTCGTGCCGGCGGGTCGCCGGACCCGCGGCCAATCATCGAAGCTCTCCGGCACGCACCACGGGCGGTCGAGCCACGCCGGCGCCAGCCTGGGCTAGGGCCGCCCCCAAAGGCGAGCGCAGGCCGGTCTCGATCCAGACGCGGCGCGCCGGGCGATGGCGCAGGTGATAGTCCGTCGTCGGATCGGCCTCGGCGGCCAGCGCGACGGCGCCGCTGCCACCATCGATCGATGTGACCCGGGCAGCCACGGCAACGGGAACACCGTCCACGCCATCGACCCACAGCACGGCTGGCTGGCCGACCTGGACGGTCGCGCCGCGGCCTGGCCCGAGCCGCGCCTCGGCGCGCCATAGGGTGATCGGTTCGAAACGCTCGCCGCCACCTGAACCGGTCGGCACCAGGCGCCGACCGAAATCCGACACCGTCACGTCGGCGGTCTCGACATGAACGGGCACGCTCGGCGTGATGAACCAGGCCAGCCACAGGGCCGCCAACACCACCGCGGACAGCGTCGACGTCAGGGGCCAAACCCTGAGGTCATCATCGAGCGCGCGCAGAGTGCGGGAAAATGGTCTTGGCATGACGGTTTGGCCTATCAAGCCGCCGGACACGCGTCAATGGTTTGGCCCCGCCGCCCGCCGGCCCATTGCGCCGACACAAGTCGGAAACGGCGTCGAAACAAAGCGCACGGATACCAACGGCTTTCGGAGCGCCGGCATCCTTGCCGGCCGGACCGCCACCATCTTGGCGGCCGGCCGCTGGGCGTGTCGCGGGCCGGCTGGAAGCCGGCGGTCCAGCCGGCAGGGATGCCGGCGCTCCGGTATATTTAGTCTGTTACCGAACGCTCGGGTTGTTGCCCATCACCGCCTGCCAAAGCGCCTGCGTACACGCCGCGTCCGCCAGCAGCAGCGGTGTTTGTCGGGGCGATTGCGTCGGGTGCCGGGGCGAACGGATGGGGCGGGTCGCGCAATCGCCCCGACCTTGTCCGTCTGTGCTATCGCTGCGCTGCTTGAGCACAGCTGCTACGATTCTCGTCGTCGCAGATTGAATCATTTCGCCCGGGATTTGCTCTAGTAATCGAAACGGTAACCGTAGCGAATTCCGAGTAAGTTCATGCCGTCGTTTTCTTTGGCAAAGACTCCGCCGTTGGACAGGTGTGAGCCATGCAGCGCCAGGGAGTGCGGACCGAAGAACACGCCCACGTCGAGACCTTCGCGGAACAGCACGCGCGCGCCAAGATTGGGACGGTCGGTGTTGGCGTCTGGGCCGCGTAGCTGTCCATCGTGGACCGCGAAGCCAAAAGCGAAATCGAAGAATACGTTGAAATCGAATCGATGCCCCCAGGTTAATCCGAAGTAACCATGATGCGTCCAGCCATCGGTATTGAACGCCACACCAAGGTGTGGACGCGGCTGGAAGACGAATTTCCAAAGTGGTTCTTCGACGTCGATCACGGTGACAGGTGCGAATAAGATTTCGCCGTTTATATCAACTGTGTTTTCTTCGATGTCTTTGGTTGGGTTGTCGCGACCGACGTCATGCAAGAACACGCCACCTTTCAGTTCTGAGACGAACCCACCCCAGGGTTCGCCCGCATCCTGGGCCGACCCACCCGCCGGTGCCATGAGCGCCAACATCAATGAAATTGCCGCCGACCTGCGCAGCATCATCCTCTCCCACCGAACCTGTTCTGTGGCTCTCTATCATAGCATTTTCCGCCCGCCCATCGACCACGGCCACACCAATGCCGTAATTCGATGACTGTGGCTGTTTTGCCGCCTATGGTATGATAAAGGGGGAAGCGAGTCGGAGATGGGGGCGAAACCTCTGTCACGAAATCTTGTGAGATCGCGGATGTCGGCGACCAAGAAGCATGGATTGGCGCTGGATCCACGATGCCGTTGACGCGCCCGGGCGCTGGCATTCGGGGCTAAGTCCGGACCGGTGTGGCGTTCGCCGTGTGCGACGAAAAACGGTAAAAAAACCTCCGGGGCCGCAGCCGATCTCCAGACTTCGTGCTGGCACCTTCGGTTCGGCCCCTTCCCTGGTCACAGATGTCCCTGGGTCTGCTCGCTGGCTCCCGGCGTTCCAGTCGACCCGAACCGCTCACTCAACCGCTGCAGCAGGACGAAGAACACCGGCGCGAACAGGACAACCAATATGGTCGCCGCGACCAACCCGCCGAACACAGCGGTGCCGAGGGCCTGGCGGCTGGCCGCGCCGGCACCGGCCGCGACGACGAGCGGTACCATGCCGAGCAGAGTGGAACAGGCGGTCATGAGGATCGGACGGAACCGGAGCCGAGCTGCCGTCAGCGCCGCCTCGACAATCGGCTGCCCGGCGGCACGCAGCTCCTTGGCGAATTCCACGATCATGATGGCGTTTTTGCTGGCAAGTGCAATCAGCAGCACGATACCGATCTGGGCATAAGTATCGTTGTCCATGCCGCGCAGCAGCAGAGCCGCCACGGTGCCGAGGAGCGCCAGTGGCACCGACAGCAGGATCGCCGTTGGCATCGCCCAGCTCTCGTATTGCGCCGCCAGCACCAGATAGACCAGCAACAGCGCCAGCGCGAAGATGACGAGGGCAGCGGCGCCGACCTGGCGTTCCTGATAGGCGATGCCGGTCCACTCAAAGCCCATGCCCGCCGGCAGGGTTTCCGCCAGCATCGCTTCCACCAACACGAGGGCGTCGCCCGAGCTCGTGCCCGCTGCCGCCCGACCAGTGATCGAGGCGGACGGATAAAGATTGTATCGTGTGACGGCCTGTGGACCGAGGCTGTCGGCCACCGTGACGAGGGCGCCGAGTGGCACCATGTCGCCGGTGGCAGAGCGAACATCCAGCCGCTCGATATCGTCGGCCTTGGCACGGAACGCCGGCGCCGCTTGCACGGTGACCTGGTAGGTTCGTCCGAACGCCGTGAAGTCGTTGACATAGGTGGACCCGAGCGTGGCCTGCAAGGTGCCATAGATGGCACTCAACGGCACCCCCATGCTCTTGGCTTTAACCCGGTCGACGGCGACGTGGAGTTGCGGCACACCGGCGCGAAATCCGCTGTACAGGTTGGTCAAGCCGGGCTGGGCGTTACCGTCGCGGATGACGGCCGCCGTCGTCTGCTGAAGCGCCTCCAAGCCCAGCCCGCCGCGATCCTGCAGACGCGCATCGAAGCCGCTGGCGTTGCCAAGACCGCTGATCGCCGGCGGTGCGAAGGTCAGGATCATGGCCTCCTGGATCGACCGGAACCGCGCATTGAGCTCAGCCGCGATCGCCTGCGCCTGCAGCGCCGGTGTCCCCCGATCAGCCCAGGGTTCGAGGGAGAGGAAGAAACTGGCTGTGTTGGAGGCGTTGGTGCCGGACAACAATGACAGACCACCGATCGCGGTGGCATGGGCGACGCCCGGTGTGTCCTGAAGAATCGCGTTGATCTGGTCGACAACAACCGCGGTGCGTTCGAGCGACGCGGCGTCAGGGAGCTGGACATTGATGAACAAAGCACCCTGGTCTTCTTGTGGCAGAAAGCCGGTTGGGAGATCCGCCAGGCGCCACCCGGCGACCCCGACGATGGCGCCATAAAGCACCACCGCGATCCCGGTGCGGCGCAGGAGCGCGCCGACCAGATCGCCATAACGCGCCGTGCTGCGCGTGATCAGGCGATTGAAGGCCCGGAACGCCGGGTTGCGCGTGCCCGTCGATGGGCGCAGCAGCAGGGCCGACAGGGCGGGTGCCAGGGTGAGCGCATTCAGGGTGCTGAACACCGTGGTGGCGGCGATGGTGAGCGCAAATTGCTTGTAGAGCTGTCCCGTCAGGCCGGGGAAGAAAGCGGCCGGGATGAACACGGCCATCAGCACCAGCGAGGTCGCGACCACCGGGCCGGACACCTCGTCCATGGTCTTCATGGCGGCATCGCGCGGGCTCAGGCCATGGTCGTCCATGTGCCGGATAACATTTTCGACGATGACGATCGCGTCGTCGACGACGATACCGATCGCCAAAACCAGCCCAAACAGGGTTAGCATGTTGATGGAAAAGCCAAGCGCACCCATCACCGCGAAGGTACCGATCAACGATACCGGGATGGTCGCCGCGGGAATCACAGCGGCCCGCCAGTCCTGCAGAAACAGGAAGATCACCAGTGTGACCAGAAGCGCTGCGACCAGCAGCGTCGCATATACCTCGTCGATTCCGGCCTGGACGAAGCGGGTGGTGTCGAATGGGATGGTGTAGGTCACGCCAGCCGGGAAGTTCGCCTGGAGCCGGTCCATGACCGCCCGAATCTCGGCCGCCACGGCGAGTGCGTTCGCTCCGGGCAATTGGTAGATGGCTAGACTTGCCGCCGGTTTGCCGTCGAGCAGAGAGAACATGTCGTAGGTCTGTGCTCCAAGCTCGACCCGGGCGATGTCCCGGACCCGAGTCAGGCGGCCGTCTGTGCCGGCGCCGACCACGATGGCCTCGAACTCTTCGACCGCGCTCAGCCGCCCGTCGGCACTGACCGTCAACTGGAACGCCTGGCCGGCTGGCGTCGGCGATTGGCCGATGCGGCCGGCTGCCACCTGCACGTTCTGCTCGCGGATGGCGTCGACCACATCCTGGGTGGTCAAGCCACGTGATTTGAGCTGGTCCGGGTCGAGCCAGATGCGCATGGCGTAGTCGCTCGCGCCGAAGATGGTGGCGTCGCCGACGCCGGGCACGCGGCTGATCTCGTCACGCAGGTGCAAGGTCGCGTAGTTGGAGAGGAACAGGCTGTCAAAGTCGCCCGACTCGGCGTAGAGGCTGACCAGCAGAATGATGTTGGTCGACTGCTTCTTGGTGATCACGCCCTGGCGCGTCACGTCTTCGGGCAGCGACGGTTCGGCGATGGCGACTCGGTTCTGCACCAGGACGGCGGCCTGGTCCAGATCGGTACCGACGTCGAAGGTGACGATCAGCTTGTAGCGACCATCGGACGACGCGGTCGAGGCCATGGAGAGCATGCCCTCGACGCCGTTGACCTGCTGCTCGATCGGCGCGCCGACGGTTTCGGCAAGGACCTCGGCGCTGGCGCCCGGGTAGACCGCCGACACCTGCACGGTGGGTGGCGTGATCTCCGGATACTGCGCCACCGGCAGGCCGCCCAGGGTGACCAACCCGGCGATGACGACCACGATGGACAGGACACTCGCGAAGATCGGCCGAAGGATGAAGAACCGGGACATGGCTCAGGGCCTGGCTTGTGTGTCGGCGGTCTGGGGTGCGACCTTGGCCCCCGGGCGCGCCCTGAGGAGGCCATTGACGATCACACGCTCGTCCGGTGCCAAGCCGCCGGTGATCACGCGCAACGCATCCACCTTGGCGCCGACGGTGATGCGGCGCTGCTCCACGACGTCATCCTCGCCAACAAGATAGACGAAACGGCCGATCTGGCCCGACCCCAGGGCCGTCTCCGGCACGAGCAGTGCGTTCGACCGCTCGCCGATGGGGACGCGCACGCGCACGAACATGCCGGGCAGAAGGGCCGGTGGTGCCGGGTTGGCGAATCGACCGCGCAGAAAGAAGGTGCCGGTATCCGGGTCGACCGCTTGATCGACATAGTCGATGCGGCCTTCGTGCGGAAACCCATCGTCGCCGGGAAGGGCCAAATGGATCTGGCGGTCCCGGTCACGTTGCCGGGTACCCCGCATGAGCTGCAGCAACTCGCCTTCGCTGATGCTGAGATAGGCCCAAATCGGATCGTACTCCAGGATCGTCGTGAGGTGGGTCGGCTCGCCGGCGCCGACCAGATTGCCGATCTGGACGAGATGTCGGCCGGCCCGCCCGTCGATCGGCGCGCGGACTTGGGTGAAATCGAGGTCGAGCCGGGCTTCGGCCAACGATGCCTCAGCGGCGGCCAGAGCGGCGACGGCGGTGTCGTGCGCCGCCTTGATCTCGGCGAAGGTGGCTTCGGGGATGGTTCCGCGCTCCAGCAGCGTCTGATTGCGCGTCAGGTCTCCGACAGCCAATTCCAGCTCAGCCTGGCGGCGTGCCACCTCCGCCTCCGCGGCGTCCGCCTTGGCCTGGAATGGCCGTGGGTCGATGATATAGAGCAGGTCGCCGGCGGCAACCCGCTCGCCTTCCTCGAAATGGGTGCTTTCCAAGAATCCCTGGACGCGGGCGCGTACGTCCACGTGTTTGACCGGGCGCAGTGTGCCCGTCAATTCCAGGTAACTGGTAACGGAGCGCACCTCTGGCGTTTGGACTGTGACCGCTGGCGGCGGTGACGCTTGGTAGCCACCCGTACCGTCGTGTCGGCCCAGCAGCAGCACTCCGACCAGCACCACGCCAACGGCGCCGACGACGATCCAAAGGGTGTGGCCACCCAGGCCGTATCGCTCCACCATGGGCATCCCCCTCCGATTGCCGGCGTGCCGTTCAACACCGGCGGTCCGGCTCCACCGGTCCCCGTCGATTAGGACTCACTGTATACCACATCAGCACGACGGCACCGCGACGGGGCCACACCTGACAAACGCCGCCTTCGGAGTCAATCGGCTCGCCATCGTCGCACCGCCAACCCTTCCAGGCGGCCCTTGATCGCTATGGTTTCGACGGGGCCGAAGTCGGTATCGGCCAAGCCAGCGCTGGCAACCAACTCGCCGACTTCGGCCGCCGAGCAGAGCCGTGCCGTGATGTTGACGGTGTCGCCGATCACGGTGAAGTCGCGCCGGTCTTCAGGGCCCACCGCCCCGGAAATCACCTCACCTCGATGGACGCCGATGCCAAGGCCGCGCGGGAAACCGCCGTCCCGGACCGCGCGCAGGATTTCCCGGGACGAGGCGATGGCGCTCCGTTTGCCGTCAGCGCCGTCGAAACGGGCAAGCACGGCATCGCCAATCATCTTGTCAACGTCACCGCCGTGCTTCTCAATTGTCGCCACCTGCAGGGCCATGATCCGGTTAAGGAAGGCGACGACGACCTCCGGCGGGTTCTGCTCAGAGAAACCGGTGAAGCTTCTGACGTCAGAGCAGAACAGGGTGGTTTCCAGCTTCCGGGATTCGATGCCGCCGCCCGAATCGGCGTTTCGGGCAGCGCTGGTCGCCGTCTTGGACATGAAGGAGGCGAGCCGTGCTTGCAGAGCTTTGAGAGCGGCGGTGCGCTGATCGATGTCGCCCTGCGCTCGGCCGACCAGGACGTTCAGGGCCAGGATGAGCGTCAGCAACAACCCAGCCGGAACGGCAGCCGTCGGAATGGCGGCGCGCAACAGAATGGCATCAAGATAGGAAACAGGTTCGTAAAGTTCGAACACCGCGCGTACCTGATCCTGAGCATCGAACACAGGGACATACAGTTCGTATTGGCGAACACCGTCTTCGATTTCAGTAATGATTCTGGAATTGGCGTTCTCGAACGCCGCCTGCAACACTGGGCTGTCTTCTAGAATGCCAATGTCCTCAGTGTCGGTCGAGTACAGTGTCCGGCGATCCCGGTCGTAGACTTTCAGTTCGATGAGTTGCATTTGTCGCTCTTTTTCGGCAAACGCCTCGGTCAAAGCGACGGCATGCGGCGTTTCGCTCAGCTCGGTCATGGTGCGTCCGCTGACCAACGCTTCCCACGCTTCCGGTGCGGTCTCCGAGACGGCGTCGGCGATCGTTTGGGCGCGGCGCTGCGCCAGTTCCAGATAGATGCGTTCCAGGACCTCGTTGGCCGTAAAGTTGATCAACACCACAAATATGGCGGCGAAGGCTAGGAATGCCGGGACGAAGCGGCGGCGGAACAGCCGGCTGAGGGGAAACGGCGTCTCTGACGGCATCTCCGGTTGTGGATCTTGGGTGTTCGTCATGGGTCAGGTTCCGATGGCCGGTGGATTCGACACGCGAATGGTCTATGGGACAGAAACACTTTTCAGCGGAAGTGGAAACCGGTTCGGACCTTCGAAAATGCAAAAAAACAGAGCACTAGAGCATTTCCCGAACAGATTGAGTCACCCACGACCACGATTTGCTCCAAAATCAAACGACTAACAAGAAACTGACGGTGCCGTTGGGCACAAACGGGTCCATCCGGGGAGGCCTTTGTGGGAGCGCCGACGCCTCGTCGGCCTCGTGTGCACGCCGGTGC
>JANQJV010000272.1 GCA_028281465.1 Azospirillaceae bacterium
GACTTCTTCAGCGCAGCGAGACGCTCGGCGTCGTCGGAGAGTCGGGGTCCGGCAAGTCCACGCTGGCACGCTGCCTGCTGCGCCTGGAACCGGTCGACACCGGCCGGGTGTGGTTCGACGGTATCGATGCCACGGCGGCACAGGGGCCTGCACTGCGTCAGCTACGCCGTCGTCTGCAGGTGGTGCTGCAAGACCCGTGGAGCGCGCTCGATCCGCGCCAACGGATTCTGGATGCCGTGGCCGAAGGGCCGTTGGTCCATGGGGTTCCGCGCGCCGTGGCGCGGGAGACGGCACATCGCCTGCTCCAGCAGGTCGGGTTGCCAGCCGAGGTGGGTGCCCGTTACCCACACGAATTCTCCGGTGGCCAGCGCCAGCGGATATGCATCGCGCGCGCCTTGGCGATCGGCCCCGAGGTGCTGATCGCCGACGAGCCCGTGTCATCGCTCGACCGGTCGATCCAGGCGCAGATTCTGGACCTGTTCCGCAGCCTGCAACGGCAGATCGGCTTTGCCATGTTGTTCATCACGCATGATCTGCGCGTGGCGGCGGCGATCTGCGATCGGGTGGTCGTGATGCGCGCTGGACGCGTCGTCGAGGCCGGCGCGGCGCGCCGCGTGCTGACCGAACCACGCGCGGCCTACACGCGGGCCCTGGTGGCGGCGGCCCCCGGTGGAGTGCTGCCACAGGAGGACACGACAACGGCAGGAGCAGTGGTGTGACCCGTTTCGTCTTGGCGAAGAGCCTCCGGGCGCTGGTCACCATGCTGATCGCGGTGACCCTGGTGTTCGTGTTCATCCGCCTATCCGGCGACCCGGCCGCCGCCTTGGCCCCCCCCGATGTCGGGCAGGAGGTGATCGACCAGGTCCGCGAGAAGCTTGGGCTGGATCGGCCGTTGTGGCAACAATATGCGCACTATGTTGGCAGCTTGGCGCAAGGCCAGTTCGGCTATTCCATCCATACCGGACGGCCGGCTTTGGAGCTGTTTCTCGACCGCCTGCCCATGACCCTTTTGCTCGGCGGTACGGCCCTGGCGATCGCCATCCTCGTCGGCGTGCCCCTGGGCGTGCTGGCGGCACTGACCCGGGGCAGCGCGGTCGACCGCTTCGCCATGGCGTTTTCCGTCTTCGCTTTCGCCATGCCCAACTTCTTCTTCGGTATCGTTGTGATCCTGGTCGGTGCACTCGGCTTCGGCCTGTTTTTCGGCGGCGTGGCCGGCTCACAGAGCCTGGTCGGGCTGATTGCTCCGGCGGCAACCCTGGGGTTGGCCGCCATGGGCGCCTTCGCCCGCTTTGCCCGATCGTCCACCTTGGAGACCTTGAACAAACCGTTCATGATCGCCGCCGAAGCACGGGGCGTGCCGTGGTTGCGCCGACTGATACACCACGCGGTACCCAACGCCGCCATCCCGCTCGTCACCCTGATTGGCCTGAGCCTCGGTGGGCTGATCGCGGGTTCGGTGGTAACGGAACAGGTCTTCGCTTGGCCGGGGGTCGGCCAACTGCTGGTACGCTCGGTGGAAACCCGCGACATTGCCGTCGTGCAGTTTATCGTGCTGGTGGTGGCATTCACCATGACCTTGGCAAACCTGGTGGTGGATCTCCTGTACCTGGCGATCGACCCGCGCATACGGGTGCGGTGACATGGCGCAACGAACGCATGTACCGATCTCCGTTCTTTTGGCACTGGGGTTCATTGCCCTGTTCGTACTGTTCGCGCTGTTCGGCGAATGGCTCAGCGACCATAGCTTCCGCGCCACCTCCTTGTTCGCCCGCCTAAAGCCCCCGGCCTTCCTCGGGGGCGACCCAGATTACCTGCTCGGCACAGACCAAAAGGGACGCGACCTTCTGGCGCGCCTCGCGGTGGGCGCACAAATCACGCTGATCGTCGCCGTGGTCGGCACGCTGATCGGCGCGGTGCTCGGCTCTCTGCTCGGTATGCTGGCAGCCGCGCGGCGTGGTGCCACCGAGGTCACGATCATGGCCGCCGTGGACGTTCAGGCATCGCTGCCGATCATCGTGGTCGCGCTGTTCGTCCTGGCCGTGTTTGACAATTCTTTCTCGCTGTTCCTGTTGCTGGTCGGGCTGACTGGCTGGGAAGTGTACGCTCGGCTCGTGCGCGGCGCCACGTTGTCGGCCCAGGAGCATGGCTATGCCCTGGCGATCCGAGCCTTAGGCGCATCCCCTGTGCGGGTGTACTTGTTGCACATACTGCCCAATGTGCTGAACGTCGTCCTCGTGCAATTCACCGTAAACCTGCCGTTGACCGTGCTTTTGGAATCCGCCTTGAGCTTTCTAGGCTTAGGGATCCAGCCACCCCTGACCAGCTTGGGCCAGATCATGAGCGAAGGCCGCGACCGACTGCTGACGGCATGGTGGCTGACCGTCCTGCCCGGCGCCATCGTGTTCCTGCTCGCCTTGTCGGTCAGCCTGGTGGGCGACTGGCTGCGCGACCGCCTTGACCCGACTTTAACCCAACGGCGCGGGTGACGCGGTGACCAATCGTCGACGCCCCCCCGCCGTGATGATTCAGGGCACCGGCTCGGATGTCGGCAAGTCGCTGCTGGTGGCGGGCCTGGGTCGAGTCTTGACCCGGCGCGGGCTCAAGGTTCGGCCGTTCAAGCCACAAAACATGTCTAACAATGCTGCGGTGACGGTGGACGGTGGCGAGATCGGGCGGGCCCAGGCGCTGCAGGCGCGGGCCTGCGGCCTGCCGCCGTTGGTCGACATGAACCCGGTACTGCTAAAACCGCAAACCGAAACCGGGGCCCAGGTGGTGGTGCAAGGCCGGGTCGTCGGTCGCTGTGCGGCCCGCGCCTACCAGAGGTACCGCAGGCAGCTCTTGCCGCCGGTGTTGGAGAGTTTCCATCGGCTGGCCGCCGAAGCCGACCTGGTGTTGGTGGAAGGCGCGGGCAGCCCTGCGGAAGTAAACCTGCGCGCCGGCGACATCGCCAACATGGGCTTCGCCGAGGCGGCGGATCTGCCGGTGGTGCTGGTGGGCGACATCGACCGTGGCGGCGTCATCGCTGCCGTCGTTGGCACCTGGACCTTGCTGCCACCGACCGAGCGGGCACGGCTGAAGGGCTATGTGATCAACCGGTTCCGCGGCGATATCAGCCTGTTCGACGACGGTTTGACGGCGATCACGGCGTACACCGGCCTTCCATCCCTCGGGGTGGTGCCGTATCTGCCTGCGGCAACGCGGTTGCCCGCGGAGGATGCGCTGGCGCTCGACGACGCGGCGCGGTGCAGGACGGCCAGCCCGGCCCAAGTGCATATCGCCGTGCCCATGCTTTCACGCATCGCCAATTTCGACGACTTGGACCCGCTGCGGCTGGAACCAGGCGTGGCGCTCACCCTGATCCGCGCCGGCAGGCCCCTGCCGGGCGATGCCGACTTGGTCATTCTACCCGGCTCCAAGGCGACCATCGGCGACTTGGTCGATCTGCGCGCCCAAGGTTGGGACATTGACCTCACCGCCCATGTGCGCCGCGGCGGCCATGTGCTCGGCCTGTGCGGCGGACTGCAAATGCTGGGCCAGCGTATCGCCGATCCGGACGGACGAGAAGGACCAGCCGGCGTAGTCGACGGCCTGGGTCTGCTCGACCTAGAGACCACACTCAGTGCCGACAAGACGCTGACCGAGGTGACCGGTCGCCATGTCGCGACCGGTGCCACCGTCTGCGGCTACGAGATGCATCTGGGCCGCAGCACCGGCCCGGCCCTTGGGCGACCATTTCTGAACCTCGACGATGGCTCCGGCACGCCCCGGCCGGAGGGGGCGGTGTCGGCCGACGGCCGGATCGCGGCCACCTATGTACATGGTCTGTTCGCCGCTGATGGATTCCGGCGCAGCTTTCTCGCCGGCTTGGTCAACCGCACCTGGATGACCGCCGGGTCGAGCTACGACAATGTGGTGGAAGCGGCCCTGGATGCACTGGCCGACCATCTGGTGCGCCATGTCGACGTGGACCACCTGCTCCGCATCGCCCACGCTGACCGGTAGCGGCGCGGTGAGTCGGCCTCAGAGCCAAAGCTGTCTTGTGGCGGCGAGGGCTGCCTGGTGCTGGACAAAAGCCGGACGGCTGGTTTGCTGCATACGCTGGTACGCCATGAAGATCGAGGCGAGCCGTTCGCTGCTTTCGTAGCCGAATTGCAAGTTGAGCATGGTCTGTTTTTTGTGATCGGACACATAATCAAAGTACTCTCCAAATAGGCAGTCGAACATGATGTAGAATTCATCTTCACCGAAGCGCATTGCATTGTTGGCAATCGCCCGGCGCATGGTGCTGGTGAAATTCTCCCGATGGAAATTGAATGGCCGAAATCGCAATAGATAGTGAATGAGAATTCGGTCAGCTTGCAGCATGATCTCCGGATTTTCTGTCGCAATCTGCCAGAACGCGCCATCGTCATCCGTGCGCGCCAGGGCGAAAACCTGAAGGGCTTGCTCGTTCATGGCCCGAAATTCGGTTTGGCTGTAGACCGAATGCAGGTTCTGGCGAATGCCAGGGGCAACAACCTGTACGAATGAAAGATTGTCCAACACCATGTCCCGTTTTGGATGCAAGATCGAGATCTTTGACAACACCAAACGGCTGAAGTAGTCCTTGCGCCGGGTATCCGGGTTAAACCGTCCCACCGCCTTCTCCAAGCAATCCCGGCAATTCTTCTCGAAAACCGGATAGATGTTGGGCCAGACCTGCTTGACCTTACGATACGCTTCGTCCAGTTGGTCGACCGTGACAACATCGCCTTTTTCCAATTTCTCTTTAATGCTGTCATAAATACAGTCGAGGATGGTCTCAGCCACCTCAAACTGCCTCTGAGTATAGTCTTCACTTTTCATGGCCGACCCCGGAGAGACCAAAGCCCAATCATTATCTGCTAAAACTACAATTCACAGATTTTCGACCTTATGGGGTTACCAGAGTCAGATCAATGTCAATCCTTTTGATGCAGATCAAATGTCCGGCCCAAGCAGAGCAAAGCCCCCGTGTGTCCGATGGAGGTTGACAGACCGTCAGCGAAATTGTATTCAGATGCATACTATCTGGAGGCACGGGAATGCACTACGATGTGGTCATCGCGGGGGGAGGCAACGCTGCGCTGTGCGCCGCCATCGAGGCGCAGCAACAGGGCGCCCGGGTTGTCGTCCTGGAGGCAGCGCCGCCGCCCATGCGTGGCGGCAATTCGCGCCATGTGCGCAATGTGCGCATCGCCCATGACGCCGCCATGGGCACGCTCACCGGCCCTTACCCAGCCGCGGAATTCCTGGAAGATCTGATGCGGGTAACCGACGGCATCACGGATCCGGTGCTGGCGGACCTGACCATCACGCGCTCGGCCGAGCTTTGGGATTTTTTTGAATCCCATGGCGTGCGGTTTCAACCATCGCTCGGCGGCACGCTGTCACTCGGCCGCACCAATGCGTTTTTCCTGGGCGGTGGCAAGGCGCTGGTCAATGCGCTGTACCGCAAGGCGGCCCAACTGGGCGTCGACATTTACACCGAGACCGAGGTGACCGGCCTCGACATCGACAACGGCTTTTTCTGCGGGGCCCATGTGCGCCGCAATGGCAGCAGTGGATTGGTGCGCGGGCGCACGTTCATTGCCGCCGCCGGTGGCTTCGAGGCCAATCTGGACTGGCTGACGGAAGCCTGGGGCGACGCGGCACGGAACTTCCTGATCCGCGGCACACCCTACAACCGCGGGGCGGTGCTCTGGTTGTTGCTCAACAAGGGCGTACAGACCGTGGGCGACCCGAAACAATGCCATGCCGTGGCCATCGACGGCCGGGCACCGAAATTCGACGGCGGCATCGTCACCAGGCTCGACTGCGTGCCGTTCGGCATCGTGGTCAACGAAGCCGGTGACCGGTTCTACGACGAGGGCGAGGACTTCTGGCCCAAACGCTATGCCATCTGGGGCCGTCTGGTGGCCGCCCAGCCCAATCAGATAGGCCATGTCCTGATCGATGCCAAATCGCTCGATCTGTTCATGCCCTCCGTGTTTCCGCCCGAATGCGCCGACAGCATCGAAGAGCTGGCGGTCAAAATCGGCCTGCCGCCCGACAAGCTGCGGGCGACGGTGGATGCCTTCAACGCCGCCTGCGCACCCGGCGACTTTGACCATACGGTGCATGACGGCTGCCGCACCCACGGCCTGACTCCCGAAAAGACCCACTGGGCGCGGCCGCTGGATACGCCGCCGTACTATGGCTACACGCTACGCCCTGGCATCACCTTCACCTATCTCGGCGTCAAAGTCACGCCGGAGGCGCGCATGGTGATGGCGGACGGCACGCCGGCGGCGAACATGTTCGCCGCCGGCGAGATCATGGCCGGCAACGTCCTGGGAAAGGGCTACATCGCCGGTATCGGAATGACCATCGGCAGCGTCTTCGGACGTCAGGCCGGAGAAGGAGCCGCCCATGTCGCTCGCACTTGACGACACAACGCCGACGCCGAACCAGGCCGAAGCCGCACGCCTGTTCACCATTTGCAATGCGTGCCGCTATTGCGAGGGCCTGTGCGCCGTATTCCCGGCTATGGAGCGGCACCGCGTGTTCGAACCCGGCACCGTCGACCACCTGGCCAACCTGTGCCACAACTGCGGTGCTTGCTATTACGATTGCCAGTATGCGCCGCCGCATCCCTTCCAGGTTAATGTGCCCGCCAATCTGACGGCCGTGCGCCACGAAAGTTATGCCCGCCATGTCTGGCCGGGACCGGTGCGTGGCCTGTTTGCCCGCAATGGGCTTTGGATCACACTCCTGGCAGCCTTTAGCGTGGCCGGTTTCATCGGCGGTTTCGTCGCTTGGCACGATCCGACGGTGCTGTTCGGCGTGCACGTGGGCGAAGGCGCGTTTTATCGGCTGATGCCGCACAACGGCATGGTCGCCCTGTTCGGTGGCGTCTTCCTATTCGCCCTGCTTGCCATGGGCCTGAGCGTGCGGGCGTTCTGGCTTGCCACCGGAGCGCAGGAGCGCATCGGCGCCGGTGCCTTTTGGCAGGCCATGCAGGATGCGTTGCGCTTGCGTTACCTGGACGGTGGTGGCGCAGGCTGCATGAACGAAAGCGACACGCCGGACGACCGGCGACGCCTCTACCACCACCTGACCTTCTATGGGTTCTTGCTGTGTTTCGCCTCGACGTCGCTCGGAACGGTGTACCATTATGGTTTCGGATGGCAGGCGCCGTACGCCTGGAGCTCGCCGGTGGTGATTTTGGGCACCTTGGGCGGCATCGGTCTGCTGACCGGTCCGGTCGGCCTGGCCATCGCCAAGCTGCGTCGCGATCCCGCCCTGCGCTCGGACGCAGCGGCCGACATGGACATGGCGTTCCTTGTCATGCTGTTCCTGACCAGCCTGACCGGGCTCCTGCTCCTGGTCCTACGCGCCACCCCAGCCATGGGACCTCTGCTGGCGATCCACCTGGGCGTGGTGTTCGCTCTGTTTGTGGCCCTGCCGTACAGCAAATTCGTGCACGGCCTGTATCGTTTTGCCGCCCTGGTCCGCCACGCCGCCGAGAACCGCGCGGCAGGTTAGGGTTTGCTGCGGTGTCCCCGATTGGGCTGACCTTGGCCAATGTGCTCAGGTCGTCAGGATGCGCCGGTGTGAGTCGCACCGCCGGCCCGTCGAGACGAGCAATACCAACGGCCCGCATTGACGACAGGTTCGGTTTCGGCGCTGAACGAGGAGCGCCGGCATCCCTGCCGGCTGGGCCGCCGCCATCTTGGCGGCCGGCCGCTGGGCGTGGTCCGGGCCGGCTAGCAGCCGGCGGTCCAGCCGGCAAGGATGCCGGCGCTCCGAAACAGGGCGGCCCAAGGACCGGTCAGTGTGTCGGGCCGTTGGTATCATTGCCGCGCCCCAGGGCGCCAGGGAAGCCATGCCGGTTGCGAGGGCCGATCGTGACGTGACCGACCTCATCGACCCGGTGTTCGCGCCGTTGGCCAAGGACACCGTGCGCCGTTCCCGCACCGCAAAACCGAGGCGATCGACCAGGGACCGCAGCGAATGCAGGTGGACGGCTCCGGCATCAACCAACGCCACCTGTGTGATCGGGACGACGCCGGCCGTGGCGGCGGTGCTGAGGTCGATCTCCGTGCAGACGATCCTCGAGATCCGTCCTCTCCTCAGGTGCCAGCGGCCACGGCCCGGATGTGGCCGATGGCCTCGTCGATCATGACGCGGTCGACATCCAAATGGGTGACAGCGCGCAGGCGCGTGGTGCCCTGGGCCCACACCCGGACACCGCGGGCCATCAGGCGGTCACTGAACGCCGCCGCATCCAGTCCGGTCCCGGCGACATCAAAAAAAACCATATTGGTGGCCACCGGTTCCACGACCAGACCGGAGATGCCAGTCAAACCAGCGGCCAGGGCCTGCGCGTTCGCGTGATCCCCAGCCAGACGGGCAATGTGGTGCTCGAGGGCGTGCACGCCGGCGGCGGCGATGATGCCGGACTGGCGCATGGCGCCGCCGATGCGTTGCTTCCACTGCCAGGCCGCCTGAATGAACCCCTCTGAGCCAGCCAGCACGGCGCCGACCGGGCAGCCCAGGCCCTTGCTCAAATCGATCCACACGCTATCAAAAGGCGCCGCGAAGCGGTCTGCGCCGATCCCCGTCTCAACCACAGCGTTGAACAGCCGCGCACCATCCATATGCAGCACGAGGCCATGCCGCTGTGCCACAGCCGCCACGGCTTCAATCTGTTCTAAAGGCCAAATCGTGCCACCGGCCAGATTGGCTGTCTGTTCGATCACCACCACCCGGCTCTTCGGCGTGTACCGTGTTGTGCGACGGATGGCTCGCTCCAGATCGTCGGGACCGAACCGGCCACGGTCGCCGTCGATCGGTCCGATCAGCGCACCGGCCAACACGGCCGTGCCGCCGGCCTCGCTGCCATAGATGTGTGCCGTCCGGTCGCAGATGATCTCATCGCCCGGGCGACAATGCACGGCCGCGGAAATCTGGTTGGCCATGGTGCCCGAGGGCAGGAGCACGGCGGCCGGCTTGCCCAGGCGCTCGGCCACCAGGGCACACAGCGCGTTGGTGGTCGGGTCTTCGCCGCGCTGTTCATCGGCCACGGGGGCGTCCGCCATGGCCTGGCGCATGGCAGGGGTCGGGCGGGTCTGCGTATCGCTGTAAAGCTCAATGCGGATCGGCGAGGTCACGCCTAGGGGTCCTTTCGCGGCGGGAGGGAGGGCCAGCCACCCGACGAACCATGCCCATTCCGGTTCATCAGGACAGCGTGGCCCCTTCAGATACCATCACCATAGAGGTTTCTTGTCGGCTGTCCTCGTCTTGGTCGCAGGCGGCGCTGCAGCGCGGACCATGGCCGACCGTCGATCGCACCGAGACCGATGCCGATGAGGGTCAGACCCACAATGTGCTTCCACTCCAGCACCTCACCAAGGAAGACGATGCCGAGGAGGATCGCGCTCACGGGGATAAGCAACGTGACGAGAAGAAGGTTGGTGGCGCCCGCCGTTGCAAGGATACGGAAATAGAGAACATAGGCCAAGGCAGTCGAAAGGCCGGCAAGACCGAGCAAGGCCCCAACCGCTTCCCCGGACGGGGCGGCAAACGTCCATGGTTTATCGACGATCAGCATGACAGGCAACAGCAAGATGCTGGATGCCGTGACCTGCCCGGCGGCGGTGGCGAGAGGCGCCACGCCCATCGCCTTGAAGCACCGGCCAAAAACGCCTGCAAAGGCGTAGGACAGGGCGGCACCCAGGATCGCGACTTGGGCAAGGACGTCGGTACCCAATGACTGGACGACAGCGGTGCCGACCATGACGGCCACGCCAGCCAGCCCCAGAAAAACGCCGAGAATGCGCCCCACGGTCATCTTTTCATCGGCGGTCAAGAAATGCGCGACAAGCACCGTGAACAGGGGCGTGGTCGCGTTGAGGATCGAGGCGACACCGCTGGCAATATGAGTTTGACCCCATACGATAAGGCTGAACGGCACGACGTTGTTCAAGAATCCCATCACAAAGAGCGCTGCCCAAATGCGGCCACGTCGCGGCAGCTCGATATTCATGATCGCCATGACGGCGAGCAATGCAAGCGACGCCATCGTTACGCGAAGCGCCACGATCGTAAACGGCGGAAAGTCCGTGACTGCGACTCCGACGAAGAAAAATGAACCACCCCACAACATGGACAAGGCAATTAACAATGCCCATTCCATACCTGTCATAGAGTGATTTTTTCCTTTAGGTCCCATGTCGATCCCCATCCATGCCGACTGTCCTGTTCCGTCGAGTTTTTTGGCGTCGTCGAAGACGAAACACAGCCCGTTTCTTGCGCTCTCGTTCCGCAAGGGCGGGTCATTGATGGCGCGGTCAGGGGCAAAACCACGGCACCGGGGCCCGTTCCACGTCCACACGGATACGCCGCCAGACCCGGGCCCGGAGCCAAGACTGACTGTCACCGCCACATGGATTGTTTTTTGGCTCTGCCCTTCGACCCAAACCCGGGTTGAACCGAATCGCTTACGCACCGGCCCGTAGGGACGTCACCATAGGGTCTCGGACCTAAGGAACGCTCCGAATTGTGAGAAGGCGAAGGATTTGACACGCTGCTTCGGTGTTCGGGTCGGATTGGGAAAGCGGAAACCGCACGGTATCGCCCCCGACAGCCGAGCAACGACATGGCCTGGCCATACCCCTGTCCACCTGGACGGCAAGAGCCGGCCTGACTTGCGGGAGCAGTATCATGGAAATCGACTGGGCAAACCTGATCAATCGCGGCTTGGGCGTCCTGGCCACCGTCACCTTCATTCCGGTTGCCATCGGCCTCAGCAATATCTTCTGCACGGCGATCAACAACATCGGGCGCAATCCGGGTGCGGCGGACCGCATCATGCCGGTCACGGTTCTGGGCTTTGCCCTCACCGAAGCGATCGCCCTGTTCGCCATGCTGATCGCCTTCCTGGTCATGTTCACCTGACCACGGCCCCTGGCGGGGACCACTCTGGTCCCCACCGCGTTGCTCCGACACCCATTCCCGATGTCGGTCCATACCAGGCACAAGGCCAGGCACAAAGGTCAACAGCACCGTTTGATTTGTGGTCACCAGTGCAGGGGGCGGAATCGCTCATGGCTTTGAATTTCGGCGATGGGTGCCGATGGTCCTAGTTTGGCCAGCCTGCAGCGGTCGGTGACCGTGCCTGCCTGTGTGTCCCTGGTTATGCCGGCCACAGCCTCATGTGCGATCACATCCCGGCATGCCGGCAAGTAGTCTCTGATACCAACGGCCCGAAACACTGACCGGTCCTCAGGCCGCCCTGTTTCGGAGCGCTGGTATCCTTGCTGGCTGGACCGCCGGCTTCCAGCCGGCCCGGACCACGCCAGCAGCCGGCCGCCAAGATGGCGGCGGTCCAGCCGGCACGGATGCCGGCGCTCCT
>JANQJV010000273.1 GCA_028281465.1 Azospirillaceae bacterium
ATCCGTGCCGGCTGGACCGCCGGCTTCCAGCCGGCCCGGACCACGCCCAGCGGCCGGCCGCCAAGATGGCGGCGGTCCAGCCGGCAGGGATGCCGGCGCTCCTTGTTCAACGCCGAAACCGAACGTGTCGTCAATGCGGGCCATATGGGGGACGGCGGCCTCGAGCAGAGGCCTCGCGGCGCCGATCACGGGTGTGCCATCACGTCCTTCGTGCCCAGGGGGGCCGTTCAGCTCAGGGGGCGGCCGGCGGTCCGTTCCCGTCCACCGCCCGCTCGATCACCGCGTTGGCCACGTCTTCCACGGTTTCCGCCCACACGAAACGCAAGCGTTCGCGCGCGGTTTGGGGGATGTCGTCGAGTTCTTTGCGGTTGCGGGCCGGTAGCACGACCTGCGCCAAACCTGCCGCTGCTGCCGCCACAGCCTTCTCTTTGATTCCGCCGACTGGCAGCACCAAGCCGCGCAAGCTGATTTCGCCGGTCATTGCGGTATCGCTTCGCAACGGTTGGCCGGTCAGCAAGGACACCAGCGCCATGTACATGGCGACGCCGGCGCTCGGTCCGTCTTTGGGGATAGCCCCGGCGGGAACGTGGATGTGGATGTCGGTTGCCTGGAAACCCACCGGTTTCCGATCCCGGTGCGGTGAGCGCGATTTCACCAGGCTCAGGGCCGCCTGGGCACTTTCCTTCATCACGTCGCCGAGCTGGCCGGTCAAGATCAGTTTGCCATCACCGGGCACCTGGCTCGCCTCGACGAAAAGAATGTTGCCGCCGGCGGCGGTCCAGGCAAGGCCGGTGGCCACGCCGCTGACGCTGGTGCGCAACGCAACGTCGTTCTCGAAACGGCGTGGTCCCAGCATTTCGGGTAGAGTGTCGGCTCCAACAAGGATGTGTGAGGCCGTCCCTTCTGCCACCTGCATGGCAACGCGCCGCAGCACGGCGCCGATCTCCCGCTCCAGATTGCGGCATCCCGCCTCGCGCGTGTACTCGCGGATGATGCGTTGGAGTGCCGCGTCGCTCAGCTTGGCCTGGTCGGCCGACAGGCCGTTGGCCTTGCGTTGCCGGTCGACCAGATACCGGCGCGCGATCTCCAGCTTCTCGTCCTGAGTGTAGCCGGGCAGCTCAATGATCTCCATACGGTCGCGCAAAGGCCCCGGAATGGCATCCAGCACATTGGCGGTGGCGATGAACATCACCCGGCTCAGGTCGAAGGGCACGCCAAGGTAATTGTCTCGGAATGCATCGTTTTGCTCCGGGTCGAGCACCTCCAACAGGGCCGAGGATGGGTCGCCCTGGACACCGCCCAAACCCAGCTTATCGATCTCGTCCAGCATGAACACCGGGTCGCGCGTGCCGGCTCTATGCAGGGCTTGGATGATGGTACCGGGCAGGGCACCAATATAGGTGCGCCGATGGCCGCGGATTTCCGCCTCGTCATGGGTGCCGCCCAGGCTGATGCGGGCGAACTCCCGGCTTGTGGCGCGGGCAATACTGCGGCCTAGCGAGGTTTTGCCGACACCCGGCGGACCGGTGAAACACAGGATCGGTGCCTTGCCTTCTGGGGCGAGCTTGCGTACGGCCAGATATTCAAGGATGCGCCGCTTGACCGTATCCAGGCCGTAGTGGTCTTCGTCCAGAATGCGGCGCGCGTTGGCGATCTCGATGTGCTTCGGCGTCGGCGTGCGCCACGGCAATTGCACCAGCCAGTCCAGGTAGGTGCGCACCATGCCGTATTCGGCGGCCGCTTCCGGCATGCGCTGCAACCGAAACAGTTCTCGTCGGGCTTGGCGTTCCGCCTCCCCGGGCATGCCGGCCTCGTCAATCTTGCGGCCGAGTTCGGCGATTTCTTCTCCTTTTGTATCGGTTTCGCCCAGTTCGCGCTGGATGGCGTTCAGTTGTTCGCGTAGCACCGCCTCGCGCTGTCGGCCTTCTAGAGTCTGGCGAGTTTGCTCGTTGATCTGCTTGGAGAGGCGCAGCACTTCGATGCGGTAGATCAGCAGTTCCAGGATCCGTTGCAGCCGCCGTTGGATATCATAGGTCTCCAGAATCTCCTGCTTTTCCGCCATGGACAGGTCCATGACGCCAGCGATCAGGTCGGCCAGCATCGACGCCGAGCCGACGTTGCGGACGGCCTGGACCAGTTCCGCCGGCGCCTGCGGCAGCAGTTCCAATGCCTCCAGTCCACGGGTGCGTAGCTGGTGGGTCAGCGCCTGGATTTCCTTGGTTTGCGGTTCTTCCTGGCGGTAGCGCTCAACACGGGCTGCCAAATAGGGATAGCCCTCAAGGAAGGCGAGGATGCGGAAGCGCTGTTCGCCTTGAACCACAACATGGTGCGTACCGTCCTGGCCGGTGACGTACCGCATGACACCCGCGACCGTGCCGACGCGGTGCAGGTCGTTCGGCTTCGGGTCATCGGCCTCCTGGGCACGCTGCTGGACGATGCCGATCGGTCGGTCGCTGCGGGCGGCCTCCTGGGCGGCAGCCAGGGAACCGGGGCGCCCGATGGTGATCGGCAGCACGACGCCCGGGAAAAGCACCATGCCGCGAACCGGCAGCAGGATCAGCGCGTCATCTGGCAGTGGTGGCGGGTCTTGTGGCGTCGGCCCGGCAGATTCGGCCGTCATCTCGGAGCCGCGCGAAGCGACAGTGCTTTCCATGGAGCTTTGGCCCTCGGCCGGTTCGGTCAACTGGGCTTGCGCAGGGTCAACTCTAGGCAGCCATTCGAAGTCTCGCGCCGCTCAAGGATCAGACCCTCGACCGGTAGATCGATCTGGCGTTCGAATCGGCCATAGGGAATCTCCAACCGGTGGATCGCCGCACCCGGTTCGTCGCATGGCATCGGCCGGATGCCGGTGATCATCAGACTGAGGCCATTGAACAGCACGTCCAGGGCCCGCGGGTCGACCCCTGGCAAAGCGACATGGATGTGGAAGGCCTGTGCCGTCTCCACCACGTCGACCGGTGGCTGCCAGGTCGGTCGTCGTGCCTGCGGAGCGCCGATGTGGAAGAACTGGCGGTGTAGTCGGTCGGCCCGGTCGACCCGTTCCAGGGCCTCGATCCACATCCAGCTTCGGGATTCGTGCGACGGCATCGGCGCCCCCGTTTTCTTCACTCGGATTGACCGCCCTGTTCGCTTGGCAGGCGTGCGATGATGTTGGGTGTGCGCCGGTCCGATAACAGGGGGAGCGGCATTGCGCCGGCATCCGGCGACCTTGGTGCGGTAACCGCTCCGGAGGATCCATTGGTTGCCGTGGCGGGACCATGGTAGCGCGACGGAGGCATGATGTGACGGTCGACACCCCATCTTTCGCGGTCCTGAAACCGGCCCAATCCGGGGGCTGGCGCCAGTTCGGCAAAGCCATGGGCAGCCGGCTCGGCCGCCGCCTGCTGTCCTGGATCCTGTTGATCAGCGGTGTGAATGCTCTGGTCGCGACCTCGGTGCAGCTATCTGTCGACTACCAGCGTGATCTGGACGACTTGTCCGGCGCCTTGTCGTTCATCGAGAAGAGCCTGGTTCCCGGTGTCACCGAAGCGGCCTGGAACTTCGACACCAATCAACTCAATGTGCAGCTCGAAAGTCTGTCTCAGCTTCCCTGGGTGGCCGGTGCGCTGGTTCGGTTTGGTCCGCAGAACGCCATGACAGCCAAGTACGGCGCGTTCGCCGAGCCTGGGCAGCCGGTGCGCGAATACGCATTGGTGCGGCGCTCCGGTAACCGCATGGTACGGATCGGCGATTTCACCGTCGTTCCCAACATCGATATCATCTATGAACGCACGCTGGCCCGCGTTGGGGTTGTGATCCTAACCCAGCTTTTCAAGGCGTTCATTATCTCCTTCAGTATCCTGTTCCTGATCGCTGCGTTGGTGACCCGGCATCTGGAACGCATGGCAGCGTTCACCCGTGCCTTTGCGCCCCATCACGCATTCCGGCCCTTGGTCCTGCATCGTTCACCTGGATTGCCGACCGACGAGCTGAGCGACCTGGTGGAAAGCTTGAACGCGGCCTATGCCGATTTGAAATCCGCTCATGAACGCGAGGTGCGGCATCGCGAGCATCTGGAAGACGAAGTTGCCGCCCGCACGCGCGATCTGGAAGCGGCGCGTCAACGTCTGGCGCTCAGCCTGGAAGGGGGCCGGTTGGGTGTCTGGGATTGGGACCTGGCCACCGACCGGCTTGTCGTCGACGAACGCTGGGCCGGTATGCTCGGGTACAGAATTGCGGAAATCGAACCGCGGTTGGATAGTTTTCTGCGTCTAACGCATCCCGACGATGTGGCGCCAACCTTTGCGGCCGTGGCCGAGAACCATGCTGGCCGCACGCCGTTTTACCGCGCCCAGTTTCGCATGCAGGCGCGCGACGGTCGGTGGCGCACGATCCTATCGGGCGGTGTGGTGGTCGACCGCGACGGTTCCGGACAGCCGACGCGCATGGTCGGCGTGCATCAAGACATCACCAACCGGGTCCTGGCTGAAGAGCAGTTGCGCGAACAGGCCGAGCGGACGCGCATCATTCTGGATGCGGTTTTGGACGGCATTCTGACCTTGGATGGGCAAGGGCGGATCGAGACCATGAACCCGGCGGCCGAGCGCATGTTCGGCTACACACAGGAGCAGGTGGTGGGGCAGACGGTGCTGCTCCTGGTGCCACGGTTGGGTGGAGGCGAGCGAGACGGTGCAACCGACATCGGCACTGTGTCGGACCTCCTGCAGTCGCTGATCGGCCACCGCCGAGAGGTCGAAGGCCTCACCAGCACGGGCACCACGGTGCCGATCGAACTGGGCGTCAGTGAGACATGGGTCGGCGCCGAGCGCAAGTTCACCGCCAGCCTCCACGACATCAGCGTGCACAAGGAAGCCGCACGGGCCAAGCAAGAGTTCGTTTCCAAGGTCAGCCACGAGGTGCGCACACCGATGAATGCCGTCATCGGTATGACGTTGCTTGCCCTGAAGACCGATCCAAGCGTCCGGCTGCGCGGCTATTTAGAGAAAATTTACAAAGCTTCCCAGACTTTATTGGCAATTGTAAACGACATTTTGGACTATTCCAAGATCGAAGCGGGCAAGCTGACCTTGCAGCTGGCTCGTTTTCAACTGGACGAGGTTTTGCGCAGTCTGTCCGATGGGATTGCCATCGCTGCGGATCAAAAAGGGTTGGAAATCCTGTTCTCCATCGATTCGGCGACACCACGCTGGTTTGTCGGTGATGCCATGCGATTGGAACAGATATTGGTCAATCTGGTCGACAATGCGGTGAAATTCACGGAGACGGGGGAGGTGATTATCGCGGCCGGTGCCGAAGGCGGAGCCGATGATTCGGTGGTTCTGCAATTCTCGGTGCGTGACACCGGCATCGGGATGACGCCTGCGCAGCAGGAGCGGCTGTTCCAAGCCTTTGCCCAGGCCGATGGCACGGTCACGCGTCGTTATGGCGGGACCGGTCTAGGCCTGGCGATCTGCCGCCAGTTGGTGGAACTCATGGGTGGCCGAATTTGGGTGGAGAGCGTGCCTGGTCACGGCAGCACTTTTCACTTCACGGTCCGGCTCGGCACCGTGTCGGAAGAGGTCACGGATGGGGCCGATCGGCCGCAGCTTGTTGGCCAACGCGTCCTGATCGTCGACGACAATGCGGCGTCGCGCACTATCCTCGGGCCGACTCTGGAGGCTTACGGCATGGAGGTCGCCTTGGCCAAAGACGGCTTCGCCAGTCTGGTGGCGCTGGAGCGGTCCGTGGCGGAGGATCGCCCGTTCGACCTCATTCTGTTGGATTGGCGCATGCCGGGCATGAACGGTCTCGAGGTTGTCGAGCGAATCCGTGCCCAGGATCGCTTGATGCTCCTTCCGGTGATCCTCATGGTCAGTGCTTTCGGTCGTGAGGAGGTGATGGGCGAGGCGCGCTCGGTCGGACTGGATGGTTTCGTGATCAAGCCGATCACCGAATCGGTGTTGGTCGACACCATTGCCCATAGTCTGGGCGGCGTCAGCCACCCGCCGGAGACGCAGGCGGTTGGAGTCGCCGAATGCGTTGTCGGGCCGGCGCCGATCGCCTTGGTCGGCCGGCGCGTGCTTCTCGTAGAGGATAATCTTTTCAACCGTCAGATCGCCCGAGAGCTGGTGGAAGAGACCGGGGCCGTTGTCGTGACCGCCGAGAACGGTGCGGACGCACTGGCCAAGATTCAGGCCTCATCATTTGATCTGGTCTTGATGGACATCCAGATGCCGGTCCTGGACGGTTTGACGGCGACGCGGCGCATCCGGGCCGATCTTCGCTTTCGGCATCTGCCCATCATTGCCATGACGGCACAGGCCATGGAGGGCGACCGTGATCGCAGCCTGGCGGCCGGCATGAACGATCATGTCACCAAACCCATCGATCCGGCTGACCTCTATGCCACGATGGTCCGTTGGATTGGACCCGACGGCACAAGGCATGTGGACGATTTGGCCCCGGATTTGCCGCCGGTGGTTGAGCAACCTGTTGGTCCGGTGTCGACGCCGTCCGTCTCGGCGGTGGCGTACCTCGAGTTACCAGCCGTTGCGGGGCTTGACCTGGACAGGGCCCTGACGCTCAACGGCAACGATCCGGATCGGCTGCGGCGCATGTTGCTTGACTTTCGCCGTCTGAATGCGGCGGTGGCGGAAACACTGACCGGGCACGTCGAACGGGCGGAGCCGGAACAGGCCATACGACTGGCCCACTCGCTGAAAACGGCGGCACGCTACATCGGAGCCGATGACTTGTCCCGAGCGGCCGAGCAGTTGGAGGCGGTGATGCGCCAGGCTGCCATGACCGTCGATACGGTGACCCTCTCTCCGGCGCTGTCCGCGTTTCGGGCGAACCTGGCGGAGGTTCTGGGGGGGATCGACCGGGTACGGCCATCGCTGTTGGCGGTTCCACCGGCCTTCGCAGGTGGAGCAATGGGGGCGGGTCACCATGGTGCCCCGCCACGGGACCTTGTCGAACAGTTGGCGCCGATGATCGCCGACTCCGATTTTGCCGCTGACCGACTGATCGACCACCTTGTGACGGCGCTCGCCGGCACGCCATGGTTGGAGGAGGCCGACCGATTGCGCACCTATTTTGACCAGCTCGAGCTTGACGCAGCGATGGCCTGCCTGGCAAGGCTGCGCCGCGCACTCGACCCGTCCGATGACACCTCGGAGGCATGACTGGCGGCGCATCGCGGTACAGGCCGACGCTGGCATGTCGTGGCGGTGGTGGCGGGGTCATCGACCGGCACGAGCCTGGAGGGACTGCCGCAGGAAAAAGGCGTTGACTTCCGGAATCGCAACGGCCCAACAGTAATCGTGTGATGCCCGTCGCCAGATGAGGTCGTCCGAATGGGCGGTACACGGCCCGATTGCTCCAATCCGTCGCAAAGCGACGCCTGCCATCCCCCGACTGCGAGACGGGTCGTCCTATCGACCGCACCGGCGTGGTTCTGTGTTCGGGCACCCATTGCTCCGGCGGTGGCGGGGCGCTGGTGCGTCCGGCATTTCTTCTCTCGGTGCGATGTGCCCGTCGCAAGCCGGCGACCGCATTATGGCTGACGTTCCCCGTCAAAGGGTCCTGGTGGTGGAGGACGATGCTCTGAGCCGGCGCGTCCTCGCTTCCATCCTGGAACCGGATTACACGATCGTCATGGCCGCCACGGGCCGACAGGCTTTGGAGCGCGCGTCAGTGGTGCCGGCGCCCGACCTGGTGTTGCTCGACCTGCTGCTCCCCGACCAGGATGGCTATTCGGTGCTTCTGCAACTGAGAGCGTCGGCGGTGACGGCCAGCATTCCGGTCATTGTCGTGTCGGTGTTGAACAGTTCCGGGGCTGAAATCAAAGGCCTGGAGCACGGCGCCATCGATTACATCAGCAAGCCGTTCCACCCAGCGCTGGTGCGTGCCCGCGTGCGCAACCACATGGCGTTGGCGGAGGCGCGCCGGCAGCTTGAACAGCAAAACCGGGCCCTGCAGGAAGCGGCCCGGATGCGCGATGACGTCGATCAAATTCTCCGGCATGACTTGAAATCGCCGGTGTCCACCATTCTTGCCGCCGCCCGTTACATGCGCGATGAAGACACAACGGAGCAGGAGAACCGTGTTCTGAACGGCGAGATCATCGCCGTCAGCGAAAAGATGCTGAATAGTATGGAGCGGTACCTGTTGATGTCGCAGATCGAGGCCGGCATTTACCGGTTTGCCCCACGACCGGTCGATGTCATTGGAGTGCTGGAGCGCGTTGCCCGGGACTTGAAACGCATCCTGCCCGACCACCAGGTCCCGTTCCGCATCGAGTGCGGCGCGAGCACCAGCGGTCGGGCGCCATCGGTGACCGTGCAGGGCGACGAGGCGTTGGTGTCGACCATGTTTTCCAACCTGATGAAGAATGCCATGGAGGCGTCGCCGCCCAACGGCGAGATCGTGGCGCGGGTTGATGCGGGGCCGCCGTGCAGCATCTCGTTGCGAAATCTGGGCGAAGTGCCGACCGCCATCCGCGACCACTTCTTCGAAAAATACGCCACCCGCGGCAAGTTCGGGGGCACCGGTCTCGGTTGCTATTCGGCGCGACTGATCGTTGGTCTGCTTGGCGGCACCATCGCTCTCGACACATCTGAATCGGGTGCGACCACACTTTTGGTCACCCTTCCGACGTGACGGGGCAGGGCCGGTTCAAGGAAACAGAGCCGGGCGGGTCAACTGGACGCCGGCCGGGAGGTGTTGCGGCGCGCCGACAGGGGCCGCTCGGTATCGTACGGTGGCAGATTGAGGAACTCGACGCTGCGCAAGACCTCTTCAGCCACTTTCTGAACCTTGGTGCGTCCAGATCGGGCCCGCTTTCTGAGCACATCGAAGGCGGCATCCCGGTTGAGGCGGTGGCGCTCCATGACCACGCCTATGGCGACATTGACGATGTTCGACGCCTCTAGGGCCTCCTGTAGGCGTTCTTTCTTGTCTTCCACTTCGGCCAACAGGCGGCGTACCTGCAGGTGAACGCTGATACGAGCCAGGAGTTCGGCCGTATCCGGCGGCTTGGCGATGAAATCGACGCCGCCCGCCGCGAAGCCCTTCAACTTGTTTTCGGTTTCCTCGAGTGCTGACAGGAACAGGACGGGGATTGCCTGAGCGCCTGGTCGTGAGCGGATGGCATGGCATGTTTCGTAGCCATCAAGACCGGGCATCATGATATCCAAGAGTACGATATCCGGCATATGGGCATCAAGGAGCGTCAGCGCCTCGGACCCACTTTCGGCCGACAGCACCTCCAGACCATGCTTCTCAAGAAATCCGCCGATCACCAAGAGATTGGTCGGCTGGTCGTCCACAACCAGAACCGACTTACCTCGTAGTTCGGATAGCACGTCTTGCATGTCCGCCTCGGTGCGCCGGGTTGGGCTCAGGGGTACCATTCCGCAGTCTCCGCCGGGTACCGGGTGGATCGCAATCTTTTGTCGTCACGATCCGCCGATCGGCGTTGGTCGATCCTGTCCGGCTGGGTGGAGTGGATTTTACGTTCGCATCCACCCTTTACAGTGTGCCCGCGTCCGCATAAATTGACGAAACAGTTGGAGCGGTCATGCTGGTCAATGGCCATATCATGCAGGTCATTCATCATGGACTATCGCATTGATTTGGTGTTGGCACCGCTCTGACGATCAGGGTTACTGCGCCGCCGCTTGCTGCTGCGCTTGAGTGTTGCCCCTGGGCCATCCTCCCGCCCAGTCGGCTCTAAGCAGCGACTGTTCGCTCTCACCGTCGCCGTGTTCCCATCGGCAACGAGGGGGCGAGTCGTAGTCGTCGACCAGGCGGTTTCCGTCTGTGTCGTCCCCGACTGGCCGTTCTCCCGCCTCTCATCCACAACGCATCGCCCAAGCCCGGGGCCGACGAATCCCGTCTGTGTTTCGGACGGCGTGTGACCCGGCTGGACATCGTGTACGAGGCCCCCCATGGCTGTTCCGCATTCGCCCCGCGGTTTGAGCGTCGCAACCAAAGAGCTGCTGGCCATGATGCGCCTGCATCGCGCCTTTCTGGCGGGCCACAAGGATGGCAGGCGTCTTGCCAAGGTCGGCCTCGATTTGCATCAGATGCACCTGGATGGTGTGTTGCTCCGCGAGGCGGAGCTGACGGGCTTGTCGGCTGTCGCCGCCACGCTGACCAATTGCGATTTTTCAATCAGCGAGTTGTTCGGTGCTGATTTCACGGATGCCAATCTGACTGGCAGCCAGTTCCGGCGCGCTGATCTAAAGGGGGCACGGTTCGTCAATGCCATCCTGCGACAGGTCGAATTCCAGGACGCCGATCTGCGTCCGGGCCAATTGGTCCGATCGGTCACGGGCAACGGCCAGCGTGCGTCCGACTTCGAAGGTGCCGATTTGAATGAAGCCAATTTGGCCCGCGCCGATCTCAGTGGCGCCAATCTTGCCGTTTCGTCGGCGCGTGGGGCCCGGTTCGAGGAGGCCAATCTGTTCGGCGTTAACCTGACCGGGGCCGATCTGACCGATGCCAACCTGTCCTCGGCCAAGCTCAAAGGCGCGGTCCTGAACGGGGCGGTGCTGAAGCGCACGGTTCTGACCGGGGCGGACCTGCGCAATGCTGTGTTGCGCAACGTCGATCTGTCGAGTTGTGACATGAAAGGCGCTAACTTGGATGGGGCCGTGTTTCGCTCCTCCAGGGTGCCATTGCCCGACAGGTTGGTGGAACCGATCCAGATGCACAACGAGTGGATCCGGACCAATGGCGCGGGTGGCCGGCGCGGTGATTTCAGCGGCATGGACCTGAGCAAGGTCGATTTGACCGGTGTCGATTTCAGCGGTGCCTTGCTGCATGGCACGGATCTGGGCGAAGCCAAACTGATTGGTGGGCTCTTCGTTTTGACCGACCTGCGCGATGCGCGTTTGTACCGGGCCGATTTGAGCGGCGCCGTGCTCAACGGCGCCAATCTGAGTCGGGCCGACTTGACCGAGGCAAGGCTCCGTGATGCCACATTGCAGCCGGTCGACATCCTTGATGGCCGACAATGTTCGACCGGTCGGTCGCTACCGGTGCGCCTGACCGGAGCCAAGCTGATAGACAGTGATTTCCGTGGCGCGGTGTGCAAGGACGTCGTGCTGGATGGCGCGGTGATCAAAGACGTCAAAATGCTGAACCGCGAGTTGGGCGACCTGGCACCCCCCTCCGGCCCATCCGGGGCGGCACCAAAACGCAACGGCGCACCGATGCGTCACCGTTCGGCCGGCCCGCCTCTGGGGGCGAAACCCATGCTGGCTCTCTGATCTGGAGGGCCCCGGCCGGTTGACGCAAAGATGTCTAGCGTTGGCCGGGGCACTTACTTGCATTCATGGCTCGACAATGGCGCTATCATGGCAGCGCGGCCGATGGCTGCGATGAACCCGGGTCGGTCTCCGCGGGGCGCACGGTTCGGTGCGGCGTAGGGAGCGGTTCACTCGGGGCTCATACGGTTTGCCCGAAGAAAGCCGAAGCCATGACGATCGCCGAATGGTCAATGTGTTACTTGAAACTGGGTCTCGTTGCTGTACTGTCCATTGTGCTCTGTCTCAGGGTGGCCGCACCGGCAACCGCGCAGGAACGGCAACCGGAACGGCTGCATCTCGTGTTCGAAGATACGGAGAATCGGCCAAGATACCTTGGACAGGGGACGGCGATTGATTGGGAGCGGCCGGGCCTGACGCTGGAGTTGTTGCGTCTCGTCGGCGATCGCCTCGGCGTGGCAATTCACTACGACCGCATGCCGTGGCGGCGTGGCCTGTACCTCATGCGCCTCAACGACGTGGATGGCATCTTCCACGCCAGCTACGTGGCTGAGCGTGAAGAGATCGGCGTTTATCCGATGAGGGACGGAGAGCCCGACGTGGCGCGTCAGGTGTTCACCCAATCCTACATGATCTACACGCTCAAGGATGCACCCTTGCAGTGGGATGGTGTTCGGTTCACCGGCGACGACCGACCGATTGGGGCGGAGATCGGCTATTCCGTCGTGGCCGATCTGAAGGCCTTGGGAGCGCCGGTAGAGGAGGCGCGCACGCAGGTCATCAACCTGCAGAAACTGTTGAACGGGCGCATTGCCGGGTACGTCAGCCTGGAAAACATGGTCGATGTGCATATCGGGCGGGATGCCGCTTTGGCGGCTGCCATCATCAAGCGCCCGCTACCGGTCAAGCGAAAACCTTACTATCTCATATTTGCGCATGGCTTCTATGAGCGTTACGGCGCGTTTGCCGAACGATTCTGGGATACCATTGCAGATGTGAATGCTTCGCCTGATTTCGCTGATCTCGTGGTTCGCTATTCCAAATAGTACCTCGCCTTCCATGGCTGTTTCGGCCAAGGACGGCGAGATGGGCCGATCTCACAGGCCGCGCGATCCTTGGAACGGAATGGCAATTGAATTGATACGGAGCTCGGCGGACGACATCCATGTTGCCGCATATATCTGCCAAAAACTCAATAGCGGCGCGTCTGTTTCGGGTGTCGTTCTTTCTCTATATCGGCGTCGCGGCGCTGGTCGCCGTCACGCAGATCGGAGAGGAGGTGCTGCGGTCGCGCAACTCGGTGGTCCGTGAGTTGGAGATTTTCTCCGGCAGTTTTGAAGGGTCCTTGGCCCGGACCCTGTGGTCCATGGACGATCAGGAAATGTGGGAAATCGTTCAAGGACTGCTGACCATTCCGGAAATTGTCGGCGTCAAGGTACTCGACCACCATGATCGTATTCCGTTCGCCGCAGCTGGAGCCGTTCTGGATGGGGCTGGACAACCCCAATACCTCGATCGAGCCGGCAGGCCGGCACCAGCACCGGACTTGAGCACCTTGTCAGGGCTGTTTGCGCATCGGACCAACCTGGTCCACAGGCATCAGGTTGGAAACACGAAAGTGGGCAGCCTGGTGGTCTATGCCAACACGCAGGTGGTGTTGGCACGCGTCTGGGTGCCGATCGCGTTGATCGTTGGTGGGGCGGTGGTCAAGACGATCGCGCTTTGGTTCATTTTCATTGCGGTCGCTCGAGTCTTGCTGGCGCGTCCCCTGGCCCGTCTGACCGGCGCCATCGGCGCGCTCGACATTCGAAAGCCGGACGGTTTGGTCGACGTCTCCATGGGCGGCACGTCCGGAACGGAATTGGACCTCCTGGAGCGCACCTTCAACCGCTTGACCAGCCGGCTGCGTTCGGAAGTGGCCGCCAACGACGCCTTGCGCCAGAATTTGGAGGAGAAGGTCCGTCTGCGGACGGCGCAACTTGAAGCCGCGCGAGCCGATGCGGAGCGGTCCCGAGATGCGGCGGAAGCGGCCAGCCAGGCGAAATCCCGATTCCTGGCTGTCATGAGCCACGAGCTGCGCACCCCGATGACGGGCATGCTGGGGACCGTCGATCTGCTCCGTGGGGAAGCCTTACCTTCGACTCAGCGTGATCTGATCGAGACCCTCCGTTCCTCGACCTTGGCACTTCTGGCAATCATCAACGACGTGCTGGATTTTTCTAAGATCGAGGCCGGAAAGGTGATGTTCGAAGCCACGGACTTTCACCTTCCTTCGGTGATGGCCGAGAGCACCGACCTGTTCCGCGCCGGTGCCGCTGCCAAGGGCCTGAGCCTGGAGTCGGTGCTCTTGGTCGAAGAGCCGTTATGGGTGCACGGGGACCCGCGGCGGTTGAGGCAGGTTCTGGTCAACCTTATCGGCAATGCGGTCAAGTTTACGGAGCGCGGCGGTGTCACGGTGAGTCTGGTGGCGGCCGAGCCGGCCGATGCCGGGACTCGTTTCACGTTTCAGGTCGAGGACACCGGGATTGGCATCGAGCCCGACGCCATAGCGCGGTTGTTCGGTGCCTTTGAACAGGCCGATGCGTCGACCACACGGAAGTACGGCGGGTCCGGTCTTGGCCTTGCAATTGTGCGCGGGTTGGTCGAGGCCATGGGCGGGACCGTGACCGTACACAGTACGCCAGGCATCGGGTCCTGCTTCGAGATCACCGTGGTGCTGGGAGTGGCGACGGTCGTTTCCGCGTCAACCTCGGCACCCGGTTCGGCACCGGCACCGGCCGGTACCGGTCGGGGGGGGCGTGTCTTGGTCGTGGAAGATAATGAAGTCGTGCGTGTCGTCCTCGCCGCCATGTTGCGCCGCGCTGGCCATCGGGTGGACATGGCCGAGAACGGCCGGGTCTGTCTCGAACGGTTGGCCGCTGGACGCGCCTATGATCTGATCCTCATGGATGTGCATATGCCTGTGCTGGACGGAGCCAGTACGGTACGGGCGATCCATGCCAGCATGGATGCGGCACGGCGCGTGCCGGTGATTGCCGTGACGGCGGACATGCGCCCGGTCGTACACCAGCAACTGCGCACCGCCGGCTTCGATGCGGTCATCACAAAACCGGTGGCCTGGTGCCAGCTCGAGGCGGTCATCGAAGGGCATGATCTGGGCGCATAGCCTTGCCAACGCAATATGGGGCGGGACCACCCGGTGCCGGCCCCGCGGTGACGCGGATCGTCCCCCTTCCGAGTCGACGGTGATCCTGCCGGTCGAGGTGTTGTCGCCGACCTCATCGCCGGCGGCGCCGACGGTGCCCGCTGCGGAGACTGCATCCTTGCCGGCGCCGAAGCCCCTGTCCTCGGCCAAGCCGAATCCGTCACCGTCCGACTTGCCGCTCTGATCCCCATTGGTGTTGGTGCGGGTTGCCATGGGGATGGTCCTTCTTCAGCCTGGTTGGAGTGTAGGGCTGACCAGTCTCGCCGATCTCCAAAAAATGGCGTTCTGCCTGGTCGGTCGTTGCGATCGCGATCACCGTTGACACCATCGGGGCGCTGAGCCGGGCAGTGACCAACCTGTCGGGCCGAGCCGTACGGTTTGTGTCACCGCCGGTCCAGCCCTATCCTGGCCGTCACACCCCTTCCGAAGCCGTGCGCTTGCACAACACGCCCATATCATGGACAAGCGGAACCTCAAACTCACGTTGACGTCGGGGTCGGCAAAGGTCTTCAACTGCTTGGATATGACCCGCACCTTGCATGCGGCGGGCACCAGGTCGGACCATGGACCACTGTTTTCGGTGCGCGCCCTGAATTACGGCGTCTATTTCAAAGAACCGACCGATCGTGGTTGGAACCGGGACGTGGATGCTCCGATCGATACTTTACTTTACTTTCCATACAATGCCGATCACCTCTTCGAAGGTGGAGTCTCGGTGTCGCTCAACGACCCGCGATTCTCCGATGTGATGAAGGAGTTCTCCCAGGCGTTCGGCACGTCGGAGCACAAGGCTGCGGACCATGATCGGGCCATCCTGGACATCTTCCGGACCACGCCGTCGCTGGATCCGTATCTGCTCAAATCCTCGTTCCAGCGTCGCGGCATTCCGGTTTCGTCCGGATACCTGAAGATCAGCCATCGGGAGTGGGAAGCGATTCGCGATCATGTGCGCCGCAAACTGGCGCCAATGATTGCTTTCGGTCTGGGGCGTTCGGCTGCTGCTGACAAAGGGCGTGTCGCCGATCTGATTGAACGCATATGGGATGGCTCAGACGTGTCCAGCTTGTTTCCGCTTCTGGAGGCGTTGCGCATCGATCCGGCCGAGGCGGCCGATGTGGTGTTTGCCTGGAAGGGCCTGACGTTCTTCGAGTTCCAGTATTTGGGCAAGGTGCCTCGTATCCGCGCCGCCGGACATTGGCTCAAGCACCAGGCCAAACCCAAGGACCATGTGCGGTCGGTCGAACGGCTGGAGATCGAGCGGCGGTGTGGGGAGGTTCGGCGCATGATGCATCGAAATCTCAGCGTCGTCGTGCAGATTTTGCAAACCTACAAAACCAGTTATGATGCTCTGTTCGTGGCCCATGCTGGCGCCGGGGCATTTCAGGAGTTCATGAAGGATTGCCGTCGGCACTACGTGGTTCTTGGAGCTGCGTTGAATGGCATCGACCACTGTTTGGAAGTGTTCGACCGGCATCTTAAGCGGGACTACACGACCACCTTGCGCGCTGAGGAGCTCATCGATCTTGTGGAGAATTTGATCGAGATTCTGCGATAAGGAGATTGCCGGCGGAGCCGGGGAACGGAGGGCGACGCTATGGACCGACGCCAGCATGTCCGGCACATGGGCGGGCCGACGTATCTACGCATCGGAGATTGCGAGGCGTGGCTGATCGATTGGTCCTTCGGTGGTATCGGCGCCAGCGTGGCAACGCCCGAGGCATTCGCTCTCGACACGGAAACCACGGTGGCGATCTACGATGTCGACCTGGAGCGATGGGTCGATGTGACGGGCTCCGTGCGACGGATCGATGGCCCGGTGATCGGGATTGCGTTCGCCGCCGACGTCCCAGAGGTGTCGGCGGCCCTTCTCAAGCTGCTCCGTTATTCGCTCCGCGACATGGCGACGGTGACATGATCTTCCAGCCTGGTCCCATGGGACCAGGCTGCGTGTCATCCAGAAGCAACCAGGGTTTGACGGGCGGCAGCGGTCCTGGCGGCTTCCCGGCGGTTGCCATGACTGAGGAATTCTGAAAGCTCGTGGTCGGGGCCAGCCGCATGGTGATCGAGCCACTGTAGAATGGACCGGCATTTGGCACGGCTGTCGTAGGTTTCGCGTCGGCATAGCTGGACCGCGCGGGTCAACACCTCGGCAATAAAGCGGTCGTGCTCAGCTTTATGTTGGTCCAGTTTTGGATACTCATGCAAGCGCATGATGGATTCTTGGTTTTGAAAATGGATTTGGAGATAGGTCGCCAATTGTTCTGCGGTTTGATTGCCCGGGCAGCCATGACACTGGCAGGTCAGCCTCGCCGACAGGATTGCCCGCAGCTCCGCCGCCATCCGGTCGATGGTGCGGTGCTGCCCTGATATCCAGGCGTCACCACGTAACGCATCATCGGCATGCGACTGTTTCTTGCTCGCCATAGGTCTCTCCACCCGTATTGTTATTCCAGTTTGACAGCAGCGTACCACCCTTGCGAAACGTGCTGAAGATTTCGCATGACATAGATAACCGGAATCAACTTTGATGGAGCAACGGTAATCTCTGGCATAGCCGAATACACTAAATCATCTTAACTATGAAGGTTAACCTTAAAGGGTTATGTCTAACAAAGTCTTTTTACACCGACCCTGTGTCGCTCCTTCCGTCTGCCAGGCGGTGATGTAGATACTTGGGACAGTGTGAGGCTCAAAGGGGCGGAAGGTCCGGGAGACTCGCCACACTGGTGGCTCCGACCTAGCCATCGGGGGCGCTTGCCACGCCGCGCAGGCCAGCAAAGATTCACCCTTTCCGCGAAAATGCAAATTGTGTACAAAATGTGTGCGAAAGCCCGAGGCGGGAGCGGAGGTGCGGCATGGAGCCCACAGCGGCGGCGCGGCGCGGGGGACGCGGTGCGCGACGGGGATTGCGGGAGAAGCCGGTGTTCCGGCATTTGCCGGAAGTGACGCGCGGGCTGCCGCTGGTCGAGCCGATGACCGCGGAGCAGATCGAGCGCATAGACCGGGCGTCGATGGACATTTTGGAAGAGATCGGCATCGTCTTTCGCGACCCGATCGCACTGGAAGACTGGCGTCGGGTGGGCGCAAAGGTTCAGGAAGACCGTGTCCATCTGGACCGCGGGCTGGTGCGGGAGCTGATTGGAACCATCCCGCCGAGCATGACCCTGCATGCGCGCGATCCGAAGAAATCGGTCACCCTGGGCGGGCCGAAATCCATCTTCGTGCCCATGACCGGGGCGCCGTTCCTGCGCGATCTGGACGACGTGCGACGCAATCCGACGCTCGACGACCTGGCCATGTTCCACAAGTTGGCGCATATGTGCCCGGCGCTGCACTCCACGGCGCATCACATCGTCGAACCCATGGACCATGCGGTGGCGCACCGGCACCTGCGCATCACCTATTCATCCATGAAACATTCCGACAAGGTGTTCATGGGCATGTCCACCTCGGGTCGCAACGCCGAAGACGTGCTCGACCTGTGTGCCATCCTGTTCGGCGCCGATTTCCTGGAAACCCATCCGGTGTGCGTCGCCAATTGCAACGGCAACTCGCCGCTGGTCTGGGACGCCACCATGCTCGGCGCTCTGCGCGCGTTCTGCCGGCGCAACCAGCCGGTGCTGTGCTCGCCGTTCGTGCTCGGCGGCGCCAACACCCCGGCCTCCACCGCGCCGGCGGTGGCCCAGCTCAACGCCGAGGCGCTGTCCGGCCTGGCCTATACCCAAGTGGTGCGCAGGGGCGCACCCGCCATTTACGGCCACTATCTCTCCACCGTGTCCATGCAGTCGGGCGCGCCCATGGCCGGCACACCGGAAATCAGCCTGATGAACTTCATGATCGGGCAGATGGCGCGGCACTACGGCGTGCCCTGGCGCACCTCCAACACCCTGGGTGGTGCGAAGGTGCTCGATGCGCAGGCCGGCTACGAAAGCGCCACCACGCTCATGGCCGTCTTGCTGGCGGGCGCCCACTACATCTGGCACTCGGCCGGCTGGAACGAGGGCGGCATGCATTGCTCGGTGGCCAAATTCGTGGTCGACGCCGAGCAATGCGCCATGGGCTACCGCATGGCCGAAGGCATCCGCTGGGACGACTTCGACGCCGCCTTGGCCGCCGTGCGCGACGTCGGCCCGGGCGGCCATTTCCTGGGCCACCCGCACACCTTGGAGAACTTCGAGCGCGCCTTCTTCATGCCGCGCCTGTTCGACAACACCGCCATCGAGCAATGGATTGCCGACGGCAGCAAGGACACGACACAGCGGGCCCTCGACAAGGCCCGTGCCATGCTCGCCGACTACGAAGAGCCCAAACTGGACGAGGCCGTGAACGAGGCGCTGCTTGATTACATCGCCCGGCGGGAACGGGAAATCCCGGCCGACGGCGGCCTGAACGAAGACCATTGAGGCGAACCAGCCATGGCGCAAAAGAGCAAGGAAGCGCTCTATGAGGACCTCAAGCGCAAGATCCTGACTCTGGAACTGGAACCGGGCGAGACCCTGGACGAAACCCGGCTGAGCACGCAGTACGGCTTGTCACGCACGCCGCTGCGCGAGATTTTCCGGCAACTGGCGGGCGAGGGCTACATCCAGATCCGCGACAACCGGGGCACCATCGTCTCGCCCATGAACCACACCACCATGCGCGACTTCTTCCAGACGGCGCCCATGATCTATGCCGCGATCGCCCGTCTGGCCGTGGACAATGCCAAACCAGCGCAGATTCAGGACCTCAAACAGGTGCAGACCCGGTTCCGCCGGGCGGTCGCCGATGGCGTGGCCGAAGACATGGTGTTCTGGAACGACCGGTTTCATTTCCTCATGGGCCAGATGGCGGGCAATCAGTATCTCATGCCCAGCCTGCAGCGCCTGCTGATCGACCACGCCCGCATCGGCCAGACTTTCTGGCGCGCCCGCACGCCCGAAATGGCGGCGCGCATCGACACCGCCGCCGACCAACACGACCGCTTCATCGCCCTGATCGAAGCCGGCGACGCCGACGCCATCGTCAGCCTGACCCTGGACCACTGGTCCCTGTCGCGCGACCACATGGAGCTGTTCGTCCGCCCCGACCCGCTGCCGGTCACCTTGCCGGAAACAGCGTGACGGTCGCGCCGGCCCCGGGAGCGCCGACACCCTGTCGGCCCGGCCCGTCAACCCGGCACCGCGGCGGCAACACCGATCACCGGCGGCCGTGGGTGGAGCTGTGGCCGTGTGGCGGTGCCCAGGCGCACCGGCGTGCTCA